>CAZRPI010000038.1:0-26591 GCA_964601865.1 uncultured Pelobacter sp.
CAAATAGTCAAAATAATCAGCAAATGGAAGTCAGGTTAATCTGGCAATCAACACCAGGGTGTTCAGGTCGTTGAAACGGATCGCGGCAGTGGCTGATGGTCGATCCGTCCCGCCTGAGGCGGAAGAATCCATGAGCTCCCCCAGATCGGGCTGAGCAGTTGCCTGCGGGATGCAAAAGCAGTAACAAATCGGAATGATGGTGACGCATAGTTTCAGAAAGGGTTGAAGTTTCAAAGGATGCCTCGTCAGGAAAATGTCGCAAATTACCGCTCAAAAGCATATCATTCCCACGAGTAGCGGCAAATATCAAATATGACAGGCGGAACCCGTCATGCAAATATCCAGGAAAAACATCATCACATTCCTCAAGCAACAGGATGGCGCCATCCATTTCGCGGGGATACTGCGCGAATTCGGCGGACGTCACGTCAGGCGCGAACTCAAGCGCATGCTGGACGACATGGTGGCCGACGGTGAGCTGGCGAGATTCAGGGGGAACAGCTACGCCCGGGCGTCGGAGGTGAAAAGCATCCGCGGCAGGCTCTCCACCCATCGGGACGGTTACGGCTTCGTCACCCCCGAAGGGGGCGGCGATGATATCTTCATACCCCAGCGCCAGATGAAAAACGCCATGCACGGCGATATAGTGGAAATCCGGGCCGGGAAGAGCCGCATGGGGGGCGGAAAACTCGAAGGGAGGATCATCGAAGTCGTTGAACGTGCGGTGAGCACTGTTGTGGGGCGGTACGAGGAAACCCGGCGGGGCGCCATCGTCATCCCCGAGGAGACCCGCCTCAACCTGCCAATCACTATCCCGACCGGGGGACGGGCCATGGCTGAGGACGGCCAGCAGGTGGTCGTGGAGCTCACCTCCTACCCCGTCGGCGGGCGGCCGGCCGAGGGGCGGGTCATGGAGGTGCTGGGCTGGCCCGACGATCCGGAGGTGGAGGTGCTGTCCGTCGTCCGCCGTTTCGAACTGCCGACCGTCTTTGGCGATGACGCCCTGGCCGAGGCCGCGGCGATTCCCGAATCCGTCTCGGAGAAGGAGCTGAGGGGACGCGTCGACCTGCGTTCCCTGCCGACGGTGACCATTGACGGCGAGACCGCCCGCGACTTCGACGATGCCGTGTCCCTGAGGCGCGAGGGGAGCAACTTCCGGCTCTGGGTTTCCATCGCCGATGTCTCCCACTACGTCGGGCCGGGCAGCGCCCTGGACCGCGACGCCCGTCTGCGCGGGACCTCGGTCTATTTTCCCGACCGCTGCATCCCCATGCTCCCGGAACGTCTCTCCAACGGCATCTGCTCCCTCAACCCGCGGGTCGATCGTCTGACCATGACGGCGGAGATGCTGTTCGACGGGAAGGGGGCAATGCTGGAATCATCCTTCTACCCGAGCGTCATCAGGAGCGATGCGCGGCTGACCTACACCCTGGTGAAGAGGATCATCGTGGACATGGATGAAGACTCGGCCGACAGCTGCCGTCTCATGGCGCCCATGCTGCTGGAGATGAAGGAACTGGCCCTGATCCTGATGGCAATGCGGAAGAACAGGGGAAGCCTGGACTTCGACCTGCCGGAATCGGAGATCATCATCGGCCTCACCGGACAGACCGAGGACATCATCCGCGCGGAGCGCAACCTGGCCCACCAGCTGATCGAGGAATTCATGCTGGCCGCCAACGAGGCGGTGGCAACCTGGATCACGGGGAGGGGCATCCCCTTCCTCTACCGCATCCACGAGAACCCCGATCCGGCCAGGCTCACGGCATTCCGGGAATTCGTCTTCGGCTTCGGCTACGAATTCCCGCTGAGGGACGACCGGGTCGATCCCGCCGACCTGCAGCGCCTGCTGGACCAGGTTTCCGGCCGACCGGAGGAACGGATGGTGAACTACTCCCTGCTGCGCTGCATGAAGCAGGCGCGCTACTCCGCCGAAAACCTACACCATTTCGGACTGGCTTCCCGCTGCTACTGCCACTTCACCTCCCCCATCCGCCGTTACCCCGACCTGGTGGTCCACCGGATCCTCGGGGCGGCCCTGGCCTTGGCCGAAAACGGCGGGGACAGACGGGCGGAAAAGCGGCTTGCCATCGTCACCCGCAACCTTTCCGAAACCGCCGAGCACACGAGCAGGCGCGAGCGGGTGGCCATGGAGGCCGAACGGGACATCGTGGAGCTGAAAAAGATCCAGTTCATGCAGCAGCACCTGGGGGATGAATTCGACGGTTTCATCAACGGCGTCACCGGCTTCGGCTTCTTCGTGGAACTGGAGCAGCTGTTCGTGGAGGGACTGGTGCACGTCTCCACCCTGGACGACGATATCTATGCCTTCGTGGAGAGCAGGCATTCCCTGATCGGCCGCAACCGGAAACGGACGCTGCGTATCGGCGACCGGGTGAGGGTCAGGGTCGTGGCGGTCTCCCCCAGCACCAGGAGGATCGAATTCACGCTCATCGATCACACCCCGTCCATCCAACCTGCGAAAACAGACGTTGACCATGCGGAAGAGTACCCGCGCATCCCCATCAGGGGGAAGCGGCTGCCTGGCTCCGGCCGTTCAGTCTCCACCACCGGGAAAAGCCGTCGCCCTGGAAAGGCGCCGCGAACCGGGGGCAGAACCCCGAAAAATGAGGGCGCGCCCCGCGGCGGGAAGAGTGGGCGCTGAAAACGCCACCTCTTCCCTGCCTGAGCATCTGAATATTTTCTTTCGTCCCACCCGAGTCCCTTTTGTCACAGCCTTTCCAGTTTTCCCCTTTCTTGACATCGGCTAAGAGCGAAGTACATTTTTTAGTAATTTGTAACCACTTCCTGGAATTACTCAGGCTAACGGTATTTGGCAAAAACACACCATTAATCCAAGTCCCTGTCCCTCCCCGGAGGCATGTATGGACATTCCCGTCATAAGGAAGCAGCTCGCAACAATGACTGTTCAGCCGAACATGCCGGATTACGAAAAGGCCTGCGCCTCCTTCACCTGGGATGGGGTCCGCCATGAAATGAGCGGCCTCCCGGGCGGCATGGGACTGAATATCGCCCACGAGGCCGTTGACCGCCACGTTGACGGCCCTCTGCAGAAACGCGTGGCGATCCGCTGCCTGGGCAGAGACGGCAGGATCGTGGATCTGACCTACGGCGGCCTCAGGGAACGGAGCAACCGTTTCGCCAACCTGCTCCGCAGCCTGGGAGTGGCGCCGGGTGAAAGGGTCTTCTTTCTGGCGGGCCGCATATCATCCCTCTACCCGGTCTTATTCGGTACCCTGAAGAACCGTAGCGTCTTCTGTCCGCTCTTGTCGGAGTCCGGACCGGAGCCGATCCGTCAACGACTGGAGAGGGGCGGCGCCAGGGTGCTGATCACAACAGAGCGCCTGTACCGGAAGCTGGTGGCGCCGTCCCTGAACAGAGTGCCGGAATTGGGCCATGTGCTGCTGAGCGATACGGAGAATCACCTGGACGCCCGCGTTCTGTCCCTTCCCCGGCTCATGGAGGACGCCTCCGCCAGTTTCACCATCCCCCCCACCGACCCCGAAGACATGGCGATCCTGCACTTCACCAGCGGCGCCACCGGCATGCCGAAGGGGGTCGTGCATGTCCATGACGCGGTTCTTGCCCATCATGCAACCGGAAGATACATCCTGGACCTCCACCCGGAAGACATCTTCTGGTGCACCGCCGATCCCGGGAGGGTGACCGGTACTTCGTACGGCCTGATAGCCCCGATGCTGCACGGCATCACCAGCATCGTGGACGAGGCGGATTTCGATCCTGAACGCTGGCGCCGGATACTCCGGGAGCAGAGGGTTACGGTCTGGTGCGCGACGCCAGCCGCGATCAGGATGCTGATGGCAGCCCCCAGCGAAGAGCGTCGGCGTGACATGCCCTCCTCCCTGCGACTGGCGCACAGCGTCGGCGAGCAGCTCACCCCGGAGGCAGTCCTGTGGGGTGAGCGCGTTCTCGGCCTCCCCATCCACGACAACTGGTGGCAGACGGAAACCGGCTGCATCATGATCGCGAACTACGCGGCGATGGACATCTGTCCCGGCTCCATGGGACGTCCCCTGCCGGGAATCGAGGCCGCCATCGTAACCCGCCTCGACACCGGCCTGCTCCGGTTCGAGGAGGACGGAGTCAGGGGAGAGCTGGCGTTAAAACGCGGCTGGCCTTCCATGTTTCGAGCCTATCTGCACGACGACCACCGTTACGCCGGATGCTTTGCCGGAGAATGGTACCTTACGGGTGACCTGGCGAAACGGGACAATGACGGCTATTACTGGTTCATCGGCCGGGGCGGCGACATCAGGGATTCCGGAAGCTAACATCTCCGCCCTGAGGAGCGCGGACGCCAATTGGCCCCATGATTGACCAGGGAAACCGGGGTTTTGCTATGAGAACAATTGATTGCGGAGTGATAGGATTCCGGGAGGCTTTTGCCATTCAGGAGAGACTGGCAACGGGGATTGTCATCGGGAACGAGGAGGAGACTCTGATGCTGCTGGAGCATCACCCCGTCTATACCATCGGCAGCGGGGGAACCATCTCGAATATTCTGGATCCGGAGATAAGGGTTGAACGCACCAACCGGGGAGGTGACGTCACCTGGCACGGGCCGGGTCAACTCGTGGGCTATGCGCTGGTCAATCTGGGAAAACGGGGACGGGACCTGCATCGCTGGCTCCGATTCCTCGAGGAACTGCTGATAGTGACCCTTGACAACTTCGGGATCAGGGGACGGCGATATTACGGCATTACCGGCGTCTGGACCGGACAAGGCAAGATCGCCTTCATCGGGGTCGGTGTCAGGCGCTGGGTAACCATGCACGGTTTCTGCCTGAACGTGAGACCCGACCTGGGAGCCTACGAACGGATCAATCCCTGCGGATTCCCCGGTTGCCCGCTGAGTTCCATGGAGATGGAAAACAATCCGGCGCCCTCCCAGGCAGAGGTCAAAAAGCGACTGGGTGAAAACTTTCAACGGCTGTTGAACGAACGACTCCCCCGCTATAAAGGCGCCATTCCGGAACCGTCAATCTACACGGCACACTGTTAGCACTCACTCATCCCCTGAAGATGTTTCAGTTTCCTGTTGACAGGTCGGCAAAAAAACCATAAAAAAGACTTAAACACTCTTCAAAGGTTTTTTATCATGATAGAGCTGACCCGCAAGGGAGAGTATGCAATTCGCGGAATCGTTTACCTGGCATCCCGCCCTAGTGATCAGGTCTGCCTCTTAAGTGAAATTGCCGCTGCAGTTGAAGTACCCCAGACATTCCTGGCCAAGATTTTCCAGCAGTTCAGTAAAATCGGCCTGGTTCGCTCCTATCGGGGGACCGGAGGAGGTTTTGCTCTGGGTCGTTCTCCGGACAGGATAACGCTCCTGGAAGTAGTGGAAGCCGTGGAAGGCCCCATAATTCCCAACAGATGCGTAACCGGAGAGGGTGAGTGCGACCGTTCCGCCACATGCAGGGTCCATCCCGTCTGGATTCGGGTACAATCACAGGTGCGCGACATACTTGCAGGCATTACGCTCAAGGAACTGGCAGGGATCTAGAGAGCGGCAAAAATTTTGGGTGTATTGAGGATAATTAAGGTCTTTTTTGGCCCAGCCGGCTCATGCTTGCGCCATGACCATCCGACCCGGTGACGCATTCCGGACCACTCCCGCTCTGAATGCCTCTTGCCGGGCATTCAGGAAACAGCCGACGTTCACCGTCATAAACGGCATGAATGCCCCAGGCGACCATGGACTCCGGCAGTTTCCGACCGCAGTTTTCAATTTCGTCCGAACACCAAACACAGGGGGAAACATGGACGCATTATTGCTCAGCCGCATCCAGTTTGCGGTAACCTGCATGTTCCACTTCATCTTCGTGCCGTTGACTCTGGGGCTTTCCATCATGGTGGCATGGATGGAGACGCGCCATGTCAGGACCGGTGACGAAACCTGGCTCCGAATGACGAAATTCTGGGGCAGACTGTTCCTGATCAACTTCGCCCTGGGGGTGGTAACCGGAATCACCATGGAATTCCAGTTCGGCATGAACTGGTCCGAATATTCGAGATACGTGGGAGACATCTTCGGCGCACCGCTGGCCATAGAAGCCACGGTAGCCTTTTTTCTCGAATCGGTTTTCATCGGCCTGTGGATGTTCGGCTGGGACAGGGTGTCAAAAAGGACCCATCTGCTCTCCATCTGGCTGGTGGCGATCGCAACCAACCTCTCCGGCCTGGTAATCATCCTCGCCAACGCCTGGATGCAGAATCCGGTCGGTTATGCACTGCGCAACAATCGGGCCGAGTTGACCGATTTCATTGCCGTACTGACCAATTCCTACGGTCTGATCAAGTTCGGGCACCAGATATTCTCCGCCTACGGTGTGGCCGCCTTCTTCGTCATGGGAATTTCAGCATGGCACCTCCTGAGAAAAAACGAACTGGAGTTTTTCAGGCGGTCCTTCCGCCAGGCCGCGCTGTTCGGTCTGGTATCCACGGTCATGATTGTCGTCATCGGCGACATGTCATCCGCCAAGGTGGCCCAGGCGCAACCGGCCAAGTTCGCGGCCATGGAGTCAATCTGGGAGACGAGAAGGGGGGTCGGCCTGAACCTGCTGCTCCTTCCCGATGAGGCGCGTGAATCCAATGCCGTTGAACGTCTCTGCATTCCCAATGCGGTCAGCATGCTGGCGTTCCACGATCCCCACGCCCAGATCACCGGTCTGAAGGATATTCCCAAAAACGAGCGCCCCCCCGTCCTCCCCGTATTTCTCGGTTTCCGCGCCATGGTAGGGCTGGGATTCTACTTCATTCTGGCGAGCCTCATCGCGACGATCATCTCCCACAGGAGAAATCCTGAAGAGTACCGGTTTTTCATGAAGCTGTTGATTCTGTCGCTGCCGCTGCCGTACCTCGCAAACCAACTGGGATGGCTCGTTGCCGAAATGGGGCGTCAGCCCTGGATCGTGTACAGGGTCCTGAAAACAGCTGACGCCGTATCCAGAAACGTGTCCCTGGCCCAGGTGATCGTGTCACTGACCGGATTCACGATCCTGTACGGGGCTCTCGGCGTGGTGGACATCTGGCTGCTGGCCAGATACGCCCGCAAAGGGCCCGACGCGCCGACGTCGGCAGCCGGAGAAAGGGGATAGACTTATGGAACCCAACCTGTTTCAGATCGTATGGTTCGTACTCTGGGGGGTCCTGTGGAGCCTTTATTTCATGACGGACGGATTCGTTCTGGGAACCGGTTTCCTGTCCGGATTCCTGGCCAGAAGCGACATCGAGAGGCGGATCCTGATCAACGCCGTGGGCCCGGTCTGGGACGGCAATGAAGTCTGGCTCATCACGGCTGGAGGCGCAACATTCGCCGCTTTTCCCACTACCTATGCCCTGATGTTCAGCAACCTCTATACCGCGCTTTTCCTTCTGCTGCTGGCCCTGATCGTGCGCGGCGTCTCCTTCGAATTCCGAGGCAAGGTCGATGCTCCGGCCTGGAAAACCGTCTGGGATCGCGCCATCATCATCTCCAGTTTCTTGCCCGCCCTTCTCTTCGGTGTGGCGTTCGGCAACATCTTCAAGGGCATACCCATGCGAAACGACTTTGCCGCCCTCTCCTTCGGCTACGACGGATCGCTCCTGACCCTGCTGAACCCCTATGCCCTCCTGACCGGAGCCCTGTTCGTACTTCTGTTCGCCGTCCACGGTTCCCTGTACGTCGCCATCAAGACCACGGACGATCTCTCCCGCCGCGCCGCCTCAATGGCCGACAGGCTCTGGGTCCCGCTGTTGGTTGCAGCCGTGGCGTTTCTCGGCTGCAGTTATCCGGCCACACGTCTGTATGACAATTACCTGAACTTTCCGGTGCTTCTCCTTATCCCCCTGGTCGCCGTACTGTCGCTGCTCATGGTCAAGTTGTTCACCCTGCGGGGGATGCTGCATCGGTCCTTCGCCTTTTCCTGCCTGACGATTCTCTTTGTCTGCTTCACGGGCGTAACCGGGCTGTTTCCCAACCTGATACCGTCCAGTATCGACCCGGCATCGAACCTGACGATCTACAACTCCTCTTCCAGTATTCTGACCCTGAAGATCATGACCGGCGTGGCCCTGGTTTTTGTGCCGATCGTCATAGCTTACAAGATCTGGGTTTACCGTGTTTTCCGCGGCCGCATCACCGGCGCCGATGTTACCGATAGTCCGGAGGCCTACTGAAATCGCTGTGATTTCAAGTTTTTTCAGGCGGCGATTTGACAACCTCCAAAAGATACGATATAAGGCACCACAATGAATCCAACCAACCAAAGTCTCGGCCCCCCGGGACTTTGGCATTTTGGGCATCCCAAACGAAAGGAGTTCCCAGCCGGATTTTCCATCCCTGTTTTCCGGGCGCTTGCGCCATTCCGGCAAAGCCGATACACCCCCCTTTAAACTATGAAAAAATTACTTATTCATGCGCTCTGCCTGCTGCCCCTGGCGGCATGCGAAAAGGCGCCGGTAAAAAAGGCTCATGCTCCGCCAGCGGTCAAGATCTCCGCCGAAACCGCACTGGACAGAGAAGTCAACAGGCTTTTGGAGAAAGGTGTCTCCATGAGCGAACGAAAGCGTCAGATATCCATAATCGAAACAACCTTCAAACGTCGCACCACTCCTGAACGGGCCCGCCATCTGGCGGCCCTCTGCTATACGAAAACACTCGGAACCCCTTTTCTTCCCATGGATCTCGCGGAAATAGCGCTGGTGGAAACCGGCGGGCATCGCCTCTCGGCTGCGGTCGTTTCACCCAGAGGCGCTCTGGGCGTCTGGCAGCTCATGCCGAGCAGGGCCAAAAGCCACGGTTATACTCCGAACGACATGGAGAATGACGAGAAGTGCGCGGAGGCGGCGGTACGGGAATTGTATACAAAACTTCAGATGGCCCAGGGAAACATCCAGAGGGCCAAGAAATACTACTGCGGCCAGGGCGCCCAGGCAAACTACTATCTGCGCAAACTCCAGAAGGTGCGTCAGGAAATGCTGAGCGAACTGGAGCGCAAGACCGAACGCTTCGCCATGGGCGAGACAGGAACACGGACACAATAGAATGCTTTCGTTCACCAGATGTGCGGCACTGTTCATCATCCTGCTGGCATGCGGGTGTTCTTTCCTGGTAAAAGAACCACGTGTTACCGTTACAAAAACCAGAATCACGGGGCTGGATACGGCCGGAGCCGACATCGAATGTTCACTGGCCATATCCAACCCCAATTCATTCGACCTGACACTTCTGGGATACACCTATGACCTGCAGGTCATGAACCTCCCCCTGGCTGCGGGAGGCCGGCAGGAACCGCTCGAAATTCCCGCTGGCAAACTGACCAGCATGCGTATTCCGATACGGATCAGGCACGGCGACCTGCTGGAGATCCTCAAACGCGGTCCCGATCCGGATCGCATCCCATACCGCCTTCAGGCCCAGCTGCACGTTTCCACCCCCCTGGGAACCATGCTGATCCCGATTGATATCTCGAAAACGTTCAGAATACCGGAAAAATACCGGCCGGAGCACTACCTGAAGCAGCTGCTGGGAGCCATCCCCCTGTTCAACTGACAAGGCTTTTTTCTTGATATCAAACGCCTGGCTCTGATATAAAATTCCACGAATTTTTCCAGATATTTCTGTCGCGTCACAGGAGCCCGCCCCTGTGAAGAGGAACCAGGCTATCGATACCGCAACAGGCCAATCACTGCGAATAAGAATGATCCTCCTCCTTGCCGCGGTATCGGTGTCCCTGCTGTCGGTGACGCTCATTGCCCTGCTTCTCCTCACGCAGATGAACATAACATCCCTTCAGGAACTGGTTTTCGGAGGCCCCCGGAATTTCAGCCTACGTCCGGCCTTCGCCCTCTTGACCGTTCCGGCCGTCATCGGAACCGCCGCGGTTGCATGGCTGGCATATTCCATCACCACTTCCGTCTCACGCTTCCTGGCCGCGTCCGGCAGATTCGTGAAGGCCATGGCCGAGGGAAGGTTCGACCCCCCGGACATCGCTGCGACCACCCCCCTTTACCTATCCCTGAACAATCTGTCCGAATCCCTCCGAGAACGGTCATCACGGATCGGAGCCGTTCGCGACCACCTTGTCTCAATCGATAACAAGCTGGAAAGGACCACGCGACACCTGGCGAAATCGGACCGCGACCTGGAAACCGCCGCCTCGCGCGTGGCGGCTTACATTGATAACTCAGGAATCTCTTCCGGCGCTCTCTCCCGCGGCATCGATCTTTTGGAGGAGGCGACCTCCTCAACCGGCCGCATGGTCCGCGACCTCGATGCAAACATCAGGGGAGTGACCTCCCACAGCGGCAGGCTTGAAAAATCATGCAACGAGGTCGGTCCCTCCGTGACCGAAATGGTCGCTGCCATGGGTGCGCTCTGTTCGGGCATCCTCAACCTTCAGCAACTGTCAAACGAAACGGCAAGCTCGGCGGCCAGGATGATGCCATCAATAAAAAAGATCGAAAAAACGGCACAGGACGCCTCGACCATTTCCGAACAGCTGAAAAGCGACGCCGAAGCGGGCAGGCAGGCTACCGAAGAAACCGTTAAAGGAATGAGGTTCATTCGCGACGCTTCGCGCCTTACCTCCGAGGCCATTAAGAGCCTGTGGCAACGCGTCGATGACGTCGGAGCGATTCTCTCGGTGATCGAGGAGGTCGCGGAACAGACGGACCTGCTGGCGCTGAACGCAACCATCATAGCGGCCCAGGCCGGCGATCAGGGAAGGGGATTTGCAGTTATCGCCGATGAGATCAGAGAACTGGCCGAGCGGACGAGCAGTTCCACGCGTGAGATTTCGGCGGTTATCGGTGGGGTGCGGGAAGATACCCGCCGCGCGGTAGATGAGATACATCGGGTGGAGACGAGTATTGCCGCCGGAGAGAGACTCTCCCATCTTGCGGACGGAGCCCTCAGGAAAATAGTGGCCGGGATCCTTCAAGCCGATTCCGAGCTCAGCCGGGTCGAGTCGGCAACCGTCGAGCAGGCCCAGCTCAGCAGGAGCATAGACGAATCGGTTCAAGGCATGGCGGGAATGGTGCGCCGCATAGCAACCCTGTCAACGGAGCAGACAAGGGCAGGCACGCTGCTCGTCACGGCGGTGGAACGCTTGCAGGGCCATGCGAATCATGTCCGGCAGTCTGCCGCCGTACAGGCGGACACCGGCGCTATGCTTGCCAGGACAGCCGCGGAAGCCCTTGACGCCATCGGTGAGATCCGTTCCGTTGGCGATTCCCGGGCGGTTGCGGACGAAACAGCCGTTTCCGCTCTCGCGGCGCTTCTTGAATCACTGGCCGGCCGGAGGGGAAGCATCACATCACTGGAAGCAGCGGGAAACGCCCTGAAGAAAGAGCTCATACTTCTGGAAGGGGAAATATCCGGACCGTCGGCTCAGGTCCCACCTTCTGACGCTCCAACCGCCACGGACAAACCGGCGTAAAGGGCATTCCGGATGTTTTCCACTCCCGACAGCCGCCTCCATGGAACCCGGATGGACACCCATATCCCGGGGACAATCCGACATTACTTGACACACAGGGTCATATCTGTTACCAAATTTTGTTGTTTAATCCCGTTTATCGAAGAAACATCGAGGCAAGAGGTTTGTCATGAGCTGGTTTGACAGAGCAAGAGCAGGTATAAAAAGGGCGCAGGTCAAAAAATCCAAGGTCCCGGAGGGAATGTGGGTTAAATGTCCGGGCTGTTCCGCTACGCTTCTCGGCAAGGACCTGGACGCCAACGTTGGAGTCTGCCCCAAGTGCGGTCACCACCATCGCATTACCGTGCGCCGTCGCCTTCAGGCCTTGATGGACGAGGCCGCCTGGCGGGAAATCGACGCCGGCATGACCTCGATCGACTTTCTCCACTTCAAGGACACCAAGAGTTATCAGGAACGTATCGACACCGCTATTGCCAGGGGGGGCTCCAGGGATGCGGTTGTCTGCGTCGAGGGAACCATCGGCGGAACGGCCGTTCAGGTTTCAGTTCTGGATTTCTCATTCATGGGCGGCAGCATGGGGAGCGTGGTGGGTGAAAAGATCACCCGCACCATCGAACGCGGCCTGCAGCACAACCAGCCCGTAATCGTCATTTCCGCCTCCGGCGGCGCCCGCATGCAGGAAAGCATAATGTCGCTGATGCAGATGGCCAAGACATCCGCCGCCCTGGCAAAACTGAAGCAGGCACGGATCCCCTTCATCTCCATCATGACCGATCCCACGACGGGTGGCGTTACCGCCAGCTTTGCCATGCTGGGGGATATAAACATCGCCGAGCCCAAGGCGCTGATAGGTTTCGCCGGTCCCCGGGTAATCGAACAGACTCTGAGACAGACGCTCCCCGAGGGTTTCCAGCGCGCCGAATACCTGCTGGACCATGGCATGCTGGATGCTATCGTGCCACGCACGGAACTCCGCGGGAAACTGTCGTCCCTTCTCAGGATGCTGAACCCTCCAACGGCCTGAGATGCCATTGCCCGCCCTGCTAGAAAAACTCTACGCCCGCAGGAGATTCGGAATCCGTCCCGGCATCGAGAGGGTTCGGGCCCTCCTGGACCGGATGGGAAATCCCGAGCGGAGTTTCCGCACGATTCATGTCGTGGGCACCAACGGCAAGGGTTCAACCGCGGTCTTCCTCTCGTCAATCCTGGTCGAGGCGGGACACCACACGGGACGCTTCACGTCTCCACATCTGGTCAACTTCAGTGAACGCTTCCGGGTCGATGGAAAAGAACCGGACCCGGAGAGACTCGCGCCGCTGCTGGAGAGGGTTCTGGCGCACGCCCCGGAGGAAGCCACCTTCTTCGAAATCGTCACCGCTCTCGCGGCGGTCATGTTCGCCGAGGATGGTGTCGAGCTTGCCGTGATGGAAGCCGGCATGGGTGGGTGCTCCGACGCCACTGCCGCCCTCCCCGGCGTCATGACCCTGATCACGCCGATATCTCTCGACCATTGCGAGTATCTGGGCGCCACGTTGGATCGCATCGCCGCGGAGAAAGCCGCCATTGCCGAACCGGGCACGCCGGTCATCTGCGCCCGTCAGGAGCAGGGCGTGAGGGATGTCATCCGCTCTTACTCCGAATGCGGGGAGTGCAGGACCATCAGTTCGGGGGAGGATTTCTGCGCCTCGTGGAGAATGCCCGGCATCCTCGAGTATCGCGGCGTCAGCGGCCGGATCCTGCGCTGCAGGCCCGGAATTCCGGGACGCTGCCAGTCCGAAAACGCCTCCCTGGCCCTGGCGGCCGCGGAAACGGCGAACGAACTGGGCATATGCGTGTCCCACGATGCGCTGCCCCTCGGGATCGCGGCGGCTCGCTGGCCGGGACGCATGGAGCTGATACAGACGACACCCCGGCTGTTGCTTGACGGAGCGCACAATCCTTCGGGCGCCGCGGCGCTCTGCGAAGAGCTGAACGACTACCATTACGATCGCCTCCTGCTGGTTACGGGAGTAATGTCCGACAAGGACGCTGCCAACATCCTGCGTCCCCTGGCTTCCCGCGCCGAGAGATGCTTCTGCGTTACTCCTGCCGTCGAGCGGGCCATGAACGACGTCGAACTGGCCGCCATGCTGACGGGCATGGGATTCGCGGCCCGGCCCTGCGGCGGCGTGCCGGAAGGCCTGGAGGCCGCGAGAAGAGAGGCCCGGCCCGATGACCTCATCCTGGTGACCGGCTCCCTGTTCACCGTCGGTGAAACCAGGGCCTGGCTCGACGGAAAAACATTCGAAGGAATCAGGGGATAGGACCTGACCATGAAACCCATAAAGCTGATGATACTTCTCGCCCTGCTGCTCTTCCTGACAGCGCGCCCCTCGTGCGCCGAGGATGAGATTACCATCAAGGGCGACAAAATGACCTACGACAAGGCGGACGACACCGTGCGCGCGGAGGGAAACGTGATCATCCTCCACCAGGGGATAACGGTAACCTCCCAAAGCGGCAGCTACAACCGCTCCACGGGCCTCGCCACCGCCAATGGCAACGTTGTGATCAGGAAGGGACAGGACACCCTGCGGGGCGAATGGGCAACGCTGGACACGGTCAGCGGCAGGGGTGAGATGCACAACGGCACCGCCACCCGCAAGAGCTCAAATGTCACTCTTCTGGGAGACACCATAATCCGCAACGGGGACGGCACCCTGACACTGAAGACAACGGATCTGACGACCTGCGATATCGCCGATCCGAGCTGGAAGTTCTCCTCGAACCACCTGGATGTGAATCTGGAGGGTTACGCAGTCGGAAGGGACATCGTCTTCTACATCAGGAACACGCCGGTCTTCTACATGCCCTGGTTTGCCTTCCCGGCAACGGAGGAGAACATGTCCGGTCTGCTGTTTCCCAAGATCGGGAATTCAAGAAAGCGCGGCTTCAGCTTTGACGTACCGTTCTACTGGGCCATCTCCCCCAGCCAGGACGCCGTGTTCGATGTGGACATCCTGTCAAAACGGGGGGTCGGCCTGGGGGTGGACTACCGGTATGCCCGCAAACGGGGGAGCGAGGGGGAACTGTTCGGCTACCTGATCTACGACAGGATGGCTGACCGCTGGCGCGGCCGGCTCAACGGCACCCACGAGGAGATCATCTCCCCCGATCTGAACATGCGCGCCTCCATCAACCTGACCACGGACCGCAAGTTCCGCAAGGACTACGGGGAGGAAAACGGGGACTACAACAAGCATTCGGACGACACGATCGTCAATGCCCTGAAAACCTGGCAGAACTTCGCGCTGACGGCAAATCTGCGTTACAGCCAGGATTACTACGCGCCCAACAACAGGAATACCCTGCAGACCCTGCCGGAGATCGGACTGTCGGTGGTCCGGCAGCGTCTCTTTGCCACGCCCGTCTACTTCGACCTGGACTCCACCGTCTCCAATTTCGACCGCGACAACGGCCCCAGCGGCCGGAGGTTCCACGCCTTCCCGCGCCTAACCCTGGTGACCGGCCTGCCCGGATACCTGAACGCCACCATCTACGCCGGAACCCACCTTAGGGGCTACGACACGGAAAACGTCCCGGCAGGCAGCGGGACAAGCCACACGGCATCCAACCAGCTGCCGGAAGCCGGCGCAACCGTCTCCTCGTCCTTCGTCAGGATCTACGAGATCAACGGTGAACATCTGAAAAAGATCCGCCACGAACTGACCCCGGAAATTTCCTACCGCTACGCCACGGCACGCGATCAGTCACGGCTTCCCTTCTACGACTACAACGACCGCCTGGTCCACCAGAACGTGGTCTACTACGGAATAACCAGCCATCTGGGCGGCAGGTTCCAGAACGGAGAGACGACCGAATACCGGGATATCTCCACCATCAGGCTGATGCAGGGGTACAGTTTCAGCGGAGAACGCCGGGACCAGCTCACCATGGTGGATGACAGCCGTCACATGTCCGACGCCATACTCGAATCCGAAACCTGGCTGCACCCGCGCCTCAGACTGCTCTTCGACGCGCGCTACGACCTCAACGACAACCGCCTGTCAAGCGCCGCGCCCGGTCTGGAGTACAACGACAGGGAGGACAACAGCGCCTCGGTCTACTACCGGATGTCGCGCAACAGGATCACCACCACCAATCAGGTGGAGTACCTGGAGGCCAACCTGTCCACCAGGTACTTCAGACCCTGGACCCTGGAGTATTCCACGCGCTATTCCTTCGACAGACCGGGATTCCTGGAGTCGGTCTATTCAGCCGAATACCGGCACCAGTGCTGGAGCGTCAAGTTCACCTTCCGCGACCGCAGGGGCAACCCCTCCTTTACCGTCAACTTCAACCTTGCCGGACTTACCGACGGAGGGCTGGGACGCTCCAGACAGCAGTAAATCCAACTCCAAATCAAAGCTATCTCTCAGTTGGCCCGTCAAAGACCAGTCAACGCACCCTCTCTCAGAAACGGAACCGGCCGGCGCGGAATACTCCGCGGCCGGCCGGTTCAACATCTTTCCAGACAGATTCTAGCGCAGACCGTACAGCTGCCGGTAGGTGGCGGCCGAGGCGTAGACATTCTTGACGTAGTCGCGGGTTTCCTGGTAGGGAATGGCTTCGATGAACTCGTCTTTTCTGAGCCCCTTCAGCCTCTTCTGCCATCGATGAACCGCCGACGTCCCGGCATTATAGGCCGCTACCGAGTAGACCACGTCACCGTTGAACCGCTTCAGCAGATCACGGAAATGCCTGGTGCCCAGCATGATGTTGTAGTCCGGTGAGATTAACCTGGCGGCATTGAAGGCCCCCTTCTCGCGGGCCGTGGCCCTGGCCGTCGCGGGCATCAGCTGCATCAGACCGATTGCCCCGGCAGGGGATTTCACGGCCGGAGAAAAGCTGCTCTCGGTCCGGATCAGGGCATATACCAGCGACTCGGGAAGGCTGTTGACGGCCGTGTGCTGCGCAATCTGATCCGTATAGGCCAGGGGATATCCGGCGGACCAGAAATTCAGCCCATCCTTCTCCCACCGGGACGGCGGATTCTGGCGAAACAGGGCAACGGACGAGGAGTAGTCGCCCGCCTCCAGATAGATACGCGCCACTCCCGGAAGTTCCCCCTTCCTGTTGCCGCTCTTCCTGCGAATGGCGGCGATCTCGGCGCGGGCCTCATTGATCAGTCCCAGGGAGGCCAGCAGACGCGGCTTTTCGTACCCGGCGGGAATGGTCACATCAATTGACGCCTGCCTGGAGACCCCTTCCCTCGGATCCCTGATTCCCATCTGCTCCCGTCGCCATACCGCGTAAAACCCTGCGGGATACTCATCCAGAAGCGAGGTGAAATACCCCACCGACTCGATGCTGCCGCTGTTCTCAAGGGAACGTCCCAGCCAGTAGAGCGCCTTTTCACGCATCCCCTCGTCTCTGAGGAGCTGCCTGAAGGACGAGGCGGCCGCGGGATATTCACCGGCGAGGTAATGGCACCATCCCGCCTCCCAGACGGCCTTGGTCGAGGAGCGCGATTCGGGGAATTCCCGCCCAACCCGCTCAAAGAGGCGCGCCGCCTCCGAATAGCAGCCGGCCCCCTTCCGCATGCCCGCCGCCTCCATGAGTGCCTCGTCGGCGAACTCCTGCTTCTTCCCTTCCGCCGCCATTGCCATGAAAAGCGAGAACGCGCGCTCATCGAGATCGAGGCGCGCCAGGGTCTTGGCATGCCAGAAACGGGCTTCGGAGCGAATAGCGGGAATGGCGCTGCCGGATGACTTCAGGAGGCTCTTTTCCGCATCCTTCCATTTCTTCAGGCGGTACTGGTTGAGTCCCTCCCGCAGCAGCACCCGGTCTACAACCGCTGCGGGCTGTCCAGTCAGCGGAATGGACTGGAGGGTCTGAAGCGACTGGGAAAACCTGTTCCTGGCGGAGAGGTTCGAGGCGCGACGGAACAGTTCCTCCACGGTGAAGGGTACAGCGGCGACACCCGACTTTTCCATGGCTTTCAGGCGCTCGCGTGAATCAGCCGCCTGCGGCGCCAGCGGGCTGTTCAGCCAGACGCTCCGGTAGATCAGCGCCGCGCCGGATCTGTCGCCGTTCTCTTCATGGCTTTTCCCCGAAAGATAGAGCACATCCACTGAATCCGCGCCCGCCGGATACTTCTCAATGAACTCCCGGCAGAGTCTGATCGCCGTTGGGTATTCTCCCGCTGCCACGAGGGCGTCGATCCTGAGTTTCGCCGCCCGCCGGATCAGCAGTGACGAGGGGTATGACGCGGGAAGCGCAGCTGCCTTGGCGGCGGCCTCCCCGTATCTCTTCAGTTTCATGAAGGCTTCGGCCTGGAACAGGGCGGCGTAATCGCCTGCCAGCGGCAGTTTCTGCTCGGCCTCGGCCAGGAGGGGAAGAGACTCCGCCGCCCTGTCCCGGCGCAGGGAGGCGATTCCCATGAGAAAGGTGCGCTGCGGTGAGTCGGACGATCTCATGGCCTGCGAAAAGCTCTCCTCGTAACTGTTGTCACGGAAAAAGGATACAGCCCGGGTGAAGTATTCGTCGGCGTGACACGAGGGACTGACCAGGGACAGGAGGGAAAGACCCGCGAGGGCTATTGCGATGGACCTGCGTGATGTGTGAAACATGGTGGAACGCCTTTCACGGAAAAGGCCCTGAGCATGAAGCCCATGGCCTTGATGAACTGCCGGTTGGAATGTGGACCGGATGGTTGCGGAATCCGTCCGGATTGTGAAACCGGGAGGAAAACAACGACTGGGGTGGAACGGCCGGTTTACAGCTTTCTCTTTGCCAGTTCCTCCTGGAAAAACTTTCCGTACAGGGAATCCCAGTCACGGCTCCCCTGGTCACGGTTGCGCAGTTTAGCGCGCACAGCGTCGTCGATTTCGGCCACCGCCTGAAAAAAAGAGGTCAGCGTCTGCTTGATCCGGCCCAGAGCCCGCCCCTCGTCGCTGATGTCGGCAAGGTCGTCACGCCACAGGATCTTCATTATTTCATGGGCAAGATGGGATATGCGATCTTCCGAAAACACGGCGGTTTCCCCCGTTCACAGCGTGATTTTGCGATCCCTGGCCAGCTTTTCCTTGATCATGCGCAGCATCTTGCGACGGTCGATGTCGTTTGCGCCGCGCCCCATGGAGGCAATGGTCTCGTCCAGGATGCGTTCAGCTTCCTTCTCCAGCGCCTGTTCCCGGGAGATGTCCCGGGTGATGGCCCTGGCGATGGAATCCACAACTGCGGCGCGACCCTGCCGCGGGACGATCAGTTCTTCAGCGGCCAGATCGGTGAGGATTTTTTCCGCCAGGCGCTTTATCTGTTCTTCTCTCAATCGCATGACGCCTCGCATGAAAAAGGCCCGCCGGGTCGGCAGGCCTCAGCTTGGATGTTATTTCGGCTGGATCAGCTGGGAGGCCGGGCACTCCCGGTCTCCACGAATCTCCGCCTGGGAAGCCACGGTAATCAGTGCCGCCACCGCGAACGCCACAATGAAAATAATCGCGCGCTTCATCGCGTATTCTCCTGAATGATGTTGGTGAAACGGACTCATTTTACCCATTCCGTCCGGAAATGCAATCCATAACTTTTCATTCAAGACGCGATTATTAACTCAAAGCTTGCATGACCCCGTTATCGGGGTCACCCGGACAACTCTCATTCACTGCGTTTTCAGGGCTTTCTTATCCTTCATCGCGGCCACCCATTCGGCGAGTTCCCGCCCGGCGATTTCCCTTCCGCCGTAACCAAAGGCAATCGCAAGCGCAACGGCAATTGCGCCCAGCAGCAATCCGAAAGCCAGATTCACGATTTCGTCGGCCAGTCCCATCTGCCGCAGCGCCATGGCGCCAGCCAGAACCAGTATCGCAATTCGGGCCGAAACGGCGAGCACTCTGGCCTGAGCCACAGATGAGGAGATCACGGCCCTGTGGACGAGGTTGGCAAGGAACAGACCTATGGCAAAGATCACCAGTCCAAGAACGACATGCCCGGCAAGAACCGTGAACTTGGAAAAAATGACGGACAGCATCTTGAAGCCCAGTTGCTCGGCCGCCTCGATAAAGGCAAAGAGCATAACGCCAAGCAGGACGAGGTAACCAGCGATCGCTGAAGGTGTCCACCCCCCCGCGTCCACTTCTCCGCCGATGCCGAGGCGTGCGAGGACACCGTTGAAACCAGCGCCCTCCAGCAGATTGGAGACCAGCCCGGACACGACTTTACCGACAACGTACGAGACGGCAAGAATCAGGACAGCAGCGAAGATGTTCGGCAGGGCCGCCATGATCATTTCCAGCATCCTGCTGGCCGGCTGGGTCACGGCATCCAGGTGCAGGGCATTAAGAGCCGCGACAATTATCGGAATGAGGATCAGCACATAGACCATGAGACCGAGAACGGAGGAGAGCTTCTGTTGTCCCAGCACCCTGGTAATTTCCAGACGTTCGCTCAGCCGGTCGGCTCCAATGGCCTCGAAAAGACTGATGACAATCCTCTGGACGATGCGCGCGACAAGCCACCCCACAAGTCCGATGAGGATGGCGGTAAAGATGTTGGGAAGAAAATCGAAGATCTTGTTCATCATCCCCTGAACCGGCCTGAGAAGGCCTTCCAGTCCCAACGTACCCAGTATGGCGGGAAAGAATACGAACAGCACGAGCCAGAAGGCCATTTCCGGAAGGGTCGCCGACATCGGCAGCCGTTCTGCCTCAACGCCGGCCTTACCCCCGATTTTTTCCTCCAGCCGGCTCGCCGTCAGGACCCTGGAAACAACGAGTTTGACGATTTTCGCGACCCCCCAGGCAAGGATCACCAGCAGCAACGCGCCGAGCAACTGTGGCGCGTATTTGAACAGCTCATTCAGCAGATTGTTGATCGGCTCGGTTATGAGCGTTATGCCGAGAGCCTGAAACGAAGCCACGAGCACAAAGAGCATCACCAGATAAAAAAGGCCCCGTGAGATGCCGCACTCGAGTTCTACCGGCTCTCTCGTCTCCTCGCTGCTTATCCAGCGGGACAGGCGGCTGTCGAGCGAGATGCGTTGCAGCACCTTTCGCAGAACAGCGGAAAGAACCAGGGCAATAAACCAGCCGACAATGAAAATGGTGAGAGCGCCAAGTATTCTTGGGATGTAGGAACCGGTAGTTTGCGAGAACTGCTGAAATAACGTTTCCATCTTGCTCCTCCTCTTTCTTTTTGATAGTCCATGCGGCCAATTTCCGTTAAAACAGATAAAGTTTACCTCGGTATCCGAAAATCTCAACCTCTTGATTTTTCGTCGTTTACCCGGTCGGGCCACGCCGACTGGCGTAACATTTGCGAGACTCCCGGTCATCCTCTGGTAAAATACCATAAGCATGGAATATCCTTTACAACCCGTTCAAAACATGAGCAATTGAAGTCGGCGAAATACGTTCGGCAGGAAACGGAAGTTTTTTCCGTCTGGTTACCCATCAGTCATTACTAATCCATGCCCGTCCAAAGAGGCGTGGTCAGGATTCATAACGGTCAAATGTTCAACCGTATCTACATCCACATCCCCTTCTGCCGGCGCAAATGCCCCTACTGCGCCTTTGTTTCCAGACCGGGAACCGATGAGGAAATCGAGAGTTATGGACGACTCCTCATGGCCGAGATGGAACTGGCATGCCGGGAATCGCCCCCCTGCTCCCCGATCGACTCGATCTACTTCGGTGGCGGCACGCCATCGCTTCTGGAACCGGCCCGGGTGGGCGCGATTCTGGACATGGTGGCCGGCATGTTCAGGCTCTCCGACCGGCCGGAGATCACACTTGAGACAAACCCGGGAACGGTGGACCGCCGGAAGCTTGAGGGATTCCGGATGGCGGGAGCAAACCGCCTCTCCATCGGAGTGCAGTCCTTCAACGACACCATGCTCGCCACACTGGGCCGCATCCATACCGCGCGGCAGGCGGAACTCTGCGTGGAAGCGGCCCGCCGGGCAGGTTTCGAAAACATCGGCGTCGATCTGATCCACGCCCTCCCGGACCAGACCACGGAGATGTGGCAGGAGGAGCTTCGGCACGCCCTTACCCTCTCCCCAGGTCATATTTCGGTCTACGGCCTCACCATCGAGGAGTCCACCCCCTTTGCGGAACTGTACGACGGGGCCGCCGTTTCGGACGAGGACCTCTCCGCCGAAATGTTCGAGGCGGCCCACCGGTTCCTGGCCGGAGCGGGATACGAGCATTACGAGATCGCCAACTACGCCCTCCCCGGCCTTGCCAGCCGGCACAACAGCGGCTACTGGAGACGCGACGGCTATCTGGGGCTGGGATGCGGCGCCCATTCATTCCTGCGCACGGGGAAATACGGCGTACGGTTCGGCAACACGCCGGATCTCGATGCTTATGTAACGTCCATCGCCAGCGGTGAACTACCGCGCAGGGACGAGGTTGAGCTTACGCGGGAGGACGCCATGGCGGAGTTCATGTTCCTGGGCCTGCGCATGGCGGACGGGGTCAAATCCGGCGATTTTGAGCGGGAATTCGGTGGAACGCTTCGGGAGCGGTACGGAAAGGTCCTGGACGAACTGGCCGACCTGGGGCTGCTGACGGCCGATGAAGGCGGGATACGCCTCACCCTGCGCGGCATGCTGCTGTCCAACCAGGTATTTGCCAGATTTTTGAACTAGTTGTCATGCCCAGCTTCGTGTGATGGTTCAATATCGCGCCCTGACTGGCGGCGGGCGTTGCAACACTTGAAAGTTCATCAGAGACTGAGCGGACAGGATTTTTCAAAGGGGGGAAACGGGATGAAAACCAGGATATTTCTCACACTGTTTCTATCGGTCTTCGGCCTGATGATTCTGGGCTCCGTCATCACCAGCCGCTTCGATCCCGATGGCTCAATAAGCTCGGCAACCATCGGTTCCATGGGGCTTAATGTATTGAATCTGGTATACTTTGCGCTGTTCTGCGTGATGTCCTTTTCGATCGTACCGCTCGTCATAAGGCTCTTTATCGTCATGCAGATCAGGATAGGAAACGGGGCGTTTTTCCTGGTAAAATTCTTCCAGGAGCATGAAAGGGCAATCGTCTACGCCGTATGGACCATGATGCTCCTGGGATTTGCCATCATCTTTACCCTGGGGGGTAAAGAGATCCTGCAGGATTTCAAATAACCATGAAGAGAACCATTGTGACTGTCATGTTAATCGTCGCCACCCATTCCTTTACGGCGCCCCAGCTGGCAAAGGCAGCAACCTGCGTCTGCGGAGACGACAACATCACGGTTTCGGTTATAACGAACGACAGCGGCCAGCTGCTGGACCTGGCAGTTGTACTGGACAACCAGTCCCTGATCGAGCGTTTTCCGGAGGCCACTGACACCAGCGCGGATGTGGCGTCCCAAAGTTACAGGTTTTCAGTCGGGGAAAAAAACGGGCATGGCGCCCTCGATCTCGACATCAAGGGCGCCAGGGGGACCATCAAATTCCGCGGCAAGAGCGGCAGTCTGGAGTGCAACTGGGGGTAGGCCGGAGCTTTCGGAGTTCTATTTCACCGTAATCACGGCCGTTTTAGTGGTTACGTTGCCCGCCTCGTCGGTGGCCGTAATCGTGACGCTGTTGTCCCCCGAGACCAGGTTGGAGATAACGCAACTCCATTTGCCCGCCTTGGGATACGTAACGGTCCCGGCCGTGGCAGGTTGTGTGGCAACCACGGCTTTCTTCTCCACTGTTCCGCCGATGGTGGCGCTGGTGGTACCAATTGGCAATACGGCCGGCTTCTTGACGGTCAGCTTCGGAGGAGTGGTATCAAGCCTGATGGTGCTGAAGAAGCGGGAAGTGTTTCCAGCCGCATCCATATACTCCACAAAGACCTTCTTCAGACCGTCACCGCCCGTCAGCTGAAAACCGGTTTTGCTCGTCGCGTAACTCTCCCATGCGGTCAGGGGGGGCTTGAAACGCATGGATACTACGCCGCTGCCGCTGTCCGATGCGGAGAGGGTCAAATCCACGAGCCTGGATCTGGTGAGGGTGGCGCCGCCGTTGATGGTTATGGTTCCGGTCGGTCTGGTCGTGTCCAGGGTTATGCCGGCGGAAGCTGAGTCGGATACTATCTGCGCCTCATCCCTGAACTGCGCGTAGACCGTCTTGGCGCCATCGCCGTCGGTCAGTTTCCAGTTCCGTTTTTCCTTGAACTTCTCCCACTTGGTCCATTCGCTGTTGTCATTGCTGAACCTCATGTAGGTCACCTTGCCGTTGTCTGAGGATGCGGAGAGGGACAGAGCAACCTTTTTGCTGTTCGTACTGGTCGCTCCGCCGTTGATGGTGACCGTACCGCCGGGAGGGGTTGTGCCGCCCTTCCACTGGTGGTAGAAGACGTTGAGCAGGGTTACGAACTCGCCGGTAGCCTTGAGATTGCCCGCCTGGCTGGGATGATCATCTCCCGAAAAATAAGCCAACGTATTGGAATCAACGCCAATAATGTGCTGGATCGCACCGTCCAGCCACCGGTGGTGGTTTCCCGTTGATTTGCCCAGATCATTGGTAGTGGAATTGCCGCCGTTGGAGGTGAGCACGTTGTAGAAGTCGAAGACGGCCACGTTCTTGTACTGGTAATCCGCCAGCCAGTCGTTCACGAGCCACTGGTTGAAGGCCCGGGCGTTGGAGGCGTAGGTGGAGTCGCTGAGCGGCGGCGCCGCGATGATGACGAACAGCTTGTCCTGATGGGCGCTGAAGTAGTTGAGCAGGTCGATGTAGATCCCCTTGGCGTTCGCCACCGTATGGTACGAGGAACCGCTCCCCTGTCCCCTCAGGGGGTTGCTGCCTATTGCGGGAGGAGTCTCGTTCGGATTCCCCTGCAGGGCCGAGTTGGGGAAGCAGGATTTGAACATGATGATCTCGTTCTCGCCTGCGGGCTGGGTGGGGAGACGGGAGTAGGAGCTGTGCTGCCCGCTCTCCGCATAGAGGCTGGAGAGATAGGTGGACGCCTTGGAGCCCCGGAACCAGTCATACCAGTTCCCGATGTCGGTGTGGTCGCCGATCGTACCGTCTCCTCCCGAGTAGGACGGTCCCCAGCCGTAGTTGGTGTCGCTGACGAAATAGTTGCTGTCGCGCAGGGCGATCCCCAGCCCGCCGTTGCCGTCATCGAGCCAGTGCTCGCCCGTCGAGTGATGGATGAAGATGAGACGGACCGGATCATCCGGGGGATTGGGATTCAGGCTGGCCGGAGAATCGGCGGAGGCGGGGCTCAGGGGAAGAACGATCAACAGCAGCAGAAGTACGGGCAGAAGACGGAAAAATTTACCGGATGCGGACATTCTCATGACAACTCCCTTCACCACAGACGGAATTTGGTGACATTTCGATCATATTCCACTAAAAACAGGTAACAGTCAATGCATGTTCAGGGAATGGAATACTTTCAGACACCGTCAATATCGGCACATCTCACATGAGCGTCTCATCACATTCACATAACGGCAGGAGGGTTGTCGTCACGGGCATGTCGGTAATCTCTACCATCGGCGACACCCTGGAAACGTTCCACTCCTCCCTGCTTCAGGGGAAATCGGGGATTACGGCATGGAAGAGTTCCCTGTACGAGGGGAGCTATGCCAGAATCGGCGGTGATCTGTCGGATTACGACCTCGACGATAAAATCGAGCGCTTGCGCCACTGTACTCCAGTCAATGTTTTCCGGCTCATGCGCAAGCTCGTTTCCAATTCACCACGTCCCACCGGAGTGGCCATGGCCGTCGCAGTGGAGGCTTTCGCGGATGCGGGGCTGTTCGGGATGGAAAAAGACCCGGAACGGATTACTACCGTTCTCGCAGGCCATTACCTGTACGATCTGTACAAACTTGAAAACTGGCGGGCCCATGCAGCTGATCCGGACGAAATCGAAGTATCCCTCGCCCTCAAGGAACTGGACACGGATGCCCTGGGCTGCATAACCGAACTGTTGGGAGCTGCCGGGCCGGGGCTCACCACCGGCGGCGCCTGCGCCGCGGGCAACATCGCGCTGCGCACCGCCGTAGACGAGATCAGGTATCACGCTTCCCGCATCGCGCTTGTTGCCGCACCTTTCCACGAGCTTGCGCCCGCGTCCCTGCATTCCCTGACGAGGCTGGGCGCCATTTCACTGCAAACATTCGACCAGGAGCCCGAAAGGTCGAGCCGTCCCTTCGACCGGACACGGAACGGCTTCGTGCCGGCAACGGGAGCGGCAGCCATCGTCGTCGAGGAACTGGAACACGCCGTACGGCGGGGAGCGCGTATTTACGCCGAGGTCCTGGGTGTCGGCGTCAACAGTAACGGCTCGCGCAACCCCACACCAGCGGAAGAACGCATTGCCGGTGTCATGGAGCTGGCCCTGCAGGAAGCGGGAATTGACGGAAACGCAATTGACTACATATCCGCCCATGCCACATCGACGCAGCTCGGCGACCTGGCGGAGGCCAGGGCAATCAGACGGGTTTTCGGCGGGCATACGGACAGGCTGAAAGTAAATGCGCTCAAATCAATGCTCGGCCATCAACTGAGCGCCTCCGCCCTGGTGGAACTCGTGGCGTCAGTGCTGCAGATGCAATCCGGATTCTTGTATCCGACGATAAACTGTGACAGACTCGACCCGGAAATCGTTCTGGATGTCTGCCCGAATCTCGGTATCGAACACCGGACCACCTGTCTGATGAAGAACGCCTTCGGTTTCGGCGGCATCAACACGTCGTGCATACTGAGACGATTTGACCCATGAACAGACCGTCGGACAAAGCGGCGGAACACATCAAAAAAAGGAGGGTTATGACATGACAAGGGAAGAAGTGATCGGTCTGCTCGTGAAGAACCTGAAAAAGTCCATCCCGGAGTTCGAGGGCGAGGATCTGGACACCTCCAGATCCTACAGGGATCTCGGGGTCAGCAGCCTGGAACTCGTGGAACTTGTTGCCGGCGCCAGCAAGGAAATGGGGGTAAAACTGCCGCCCGACGCCCTCTCCTCCGTAACATCAACCGATGACCTGGCGGACGTGCTCCTGAAGTTCCGGAACGCATAAAACTTAAATTTGATGACATCGCCCAAAGTCCTTTTCGCCCTTCGACAAGCTCTGGGCGAACGGACTTTCATACCCTGACTGACTGTAGTGCCGTTCGTGCTGAGCTTGTCGAAGCATGAACCAAGGCAGTGT
>CAZRPI010000039.1:0-4069 GCA_964601865.1 uncultured Pelobacter sp.
GCGGCTGAGGAAGAACGTGAAGCATTTTTCGCGCTCCTGACCGAAAAAAAGAGCCTTGACGAACACGAACTGCTGCTGCGGCTGCCCCCCAATCCCTACTTCTGGGTCCAGGTTTCGGTGCGGCCGGTGAACTATCTGGAGAAGAGGCCCTGCTGACACTCTTTACCCCCGTCAACCAGTTGAAGCGCCTAGAGGAGGGGGTACGCAACGAAAGGGCCTTCTCCCAGGCGGCACTGGACAGTCTGCCCGGCATCTTCTTCATGCTGGGGAGTGATTTCAGGGTCCTCAGCACGAACCGGAATTTTGACCGATACCGGGATTCGGTCCGTCATGAAGGTCCTACCCCCGCAATCGAACGCCATTTCCCCGCGGATCAGAGGGACAGGATCCGCGCCATGGTCCACGAGGGATTTCGTCGGGGAGCCGCCGAAGCGGAGATATGGCTTCAGGGGGAATCTTCCAGGGTTATCTACCTGCTGACCTCAAAACTCTTTCTGCTGGGGGGCGAAGATTGTCTCATAACCGCAGGAATCGATATCAGCGCGCGCCGGGAGGCCGAGGCCACGCTTGAGCTGTGGGCCCGGGTCTTCCAGTGCACCTCCGAAAGCATCATGATCACCGACTCCGAATACCGCATCGTCTCCGTCAACCAGGCATTCTGCGCCACCACCGGATACAGGGCCGAAGAGATCATTGGACAGTCGTCAATGACCATCAGATCCGACTTCCATGACGGCGTCTATTTCCGCCAGCTATGGCGGGCCATCAAACACCGCGGCTCCTGGCAGGGAGAGTTCTGGAACCGGAACAAACACGGCGAGGTCTCGCCCCAGTGGATGGTGGTCAACACCGTGCGTGACAGGCAGGGTGCCGTAACCAACTACATCGCCCTGTTCACGGACATCAGTGCCCAGAAATCACAGGAGAAGCGCATTCAGCACATAGCACACCATGACGCGCTCACCAACCTGCCGAACCGGCTGCTCTGCATGGAACGGTTGATAATGGTCCTGCAGCAGGCTCAACGCAAGGAACGCCATGTGGCGGTGATCTTCATCGATCTGGACCACTTCAAGAACATCAACGACTCGCTGGGGCACCATGTGGGCGACTGCGTTCTGGTAACGGCGGCCAACCGCCTCTCCATGAGTGTTCGCGAGGGAGACACGGTGAGCCGTCTGGGCGGCGACGAGTTCGTCATCATTCTGGCGGATATCGAGGAAACCAACCAGATTACGGATATAATGGAACACCGGCTTCTGCCACTGATGCGTCAGCCCTACGACGCGGGAGGATACGAACTGCACTGCACGTGCAGCATCGGAGTCAGCGTCTTCCCGGAGGATGGCCCCGACAGGGAGACCCTGCTGCGCAATGCCGATACAGCAATGTACAAGGCAAAGGAGAGCGGACGGAACTGCTACCACTTTTACACGGAAGAGCTTAACTCAAGGGCGATGCAACGGCTCAGTATTGAAACCAGCCTGAGGAAGGCCATGGAGCGGGAGGAGCTTCTCCTCCACTATCAGCCGAAACTGGACCTGCGCACCGGTCAGCCATGCGGCCTGGAGGCCCTGCTGCGCTGGCGGCGCTCCGACAACAGCATGATTTCTCCGATGGAATTCATCCCCATCGCCGAAGAAACCGGACTGATTATCCCCATCGGCAAGATGGTCATCCTGAAGGCCTGCCAACAGATTGCCGGATGGAATTCGGACGGGCTGCCATGTCCCGGCCTTTCCCTGAACGTTTCCGCGGTTCAGTTCCGTGACCGCAATTTTGTTGCAGACCTGGTATCACTGGTAAGGGAAGAAGGTGTCTCACCCGGCATGATTGAACTGGAACTGACCGAAACCATGTTGATGGAAGACGCCGTGAGGACCATACGGGTAATGGAAACCCTCAAGGATGCGGGCTTCCAGTTCTCCATAGATGACTTCGGAATCGGCTACTCAAGCCTGAGCTACCTGCACCGCTTTCCCATCGATCGCCTCAAGATCGACAAATCATTTGTACGGGGCATGCTCGACCGACCGGCTGACCTGGCCATCATCAAGGCCATCATAGGACTCGGCCATACCCTTGACATGCGGGTCATCGCTGAAGGGGTGGAGAACGAGGAACAGTTCAGGGCTCTGCGGGCAGCCGGTTGCGACGAAATCCAGGGGTACTACGTCGCCAGACCGCTGCCTTCGGAGCAGGTGACGGAGTGGTTCCGGGAAACGCTGCCCCGTCTTGCGGAACGATTCGCAAGATGAATTCAGACCGACTTCCGTGCGGTTACGGGAAATGTGATGGCCATAACGGTTCCCACCTGTCCGGCGCCGACGGACAATCGTCCCCCCAACTGCCTGACGAGCATGCTGACCAACTGCAGCCCCAGAGAGCCGGTGTCACGGAAGTCAAAACCGTCAGGCAGTCCCACGCCGTTATCAGCCACGGCGAGAGAAATCCAGGCGCTCTCCATATCCTTCATAAGATGAAAATCAATCGATATAACGCCCGAAGCGTTTGCCGGAAAGGCGTGTTTCAGAGAATTGGAAACCAGCTCATTGACGATCAGTCCACAGGGGATGGCCTCGTTGACGCCAAGAACGACCTCCGGGTCGCCGCTGACACTGAAGGCAATCCTGTCGGTGTTCACCAGGTAGGAATCGAACAGCTGCTGAGACAGGTCACGGAGATACTCGCCGAAATCAATGGACGAAAAATCCTTTGATCTGTAGATCCGCTCATGAACCAGAGCCATGGACCTGACCCGGTTCTGGCACTCCCTGAAATAGCCGCGGGACTGTTCATCGGGAATCGAGTCCGCCTGAAGATCGAGCAGCGAGCAGATGATCTGCAGGTTGTTTTTGACGCGGTGATGGACCTCCTTCAGCAGTACGATCTTTTCCGCCAAGGCGGCCTGCATTCGTTCTTCCGCCAGTGTGCGGTCCGTTATGTCCCGCGCAACGGCGTAAATCAGCTTCCCCGCCGGGAAAGAGCGCCATTCGATCCATCGATACGATCCATCCCTGGCTTTGAAGCGGTTGACGAAATTGAGCACTTCCTCCTGGGAGTTCAACTTGGCAACAGCGCCCACCGTTGCATCGATGTCGTCCGGGTGAATGTAGTCAAGAAAACGGGTGCCCTCAAGCTCTGCAATCGAATATCCGAGCGCCGTTTCCCATTCCTTGTTCAGACGCCTGAAACGACCGTCCATGTCTGCGATGCAGAGCAGGTCCAGAGCGTGCGTAAAATAACGTTCCAGCTCTTCGGTTTTGGCGAGAATTGCTTCTTCAGCCCGCTTCCTCTCGGTAATGTCCCTCACGAACGATATCCCGTACTGCCTGCCCGCAAATTCCACCTGGTTCGTGGTTATCTCAACCGGGAAGACCGAACCGTCCTTGCGGCGATGGGCAGTCTGGTGGGTTACCGAGCCGATTGACTCCAGCACCTTTTTTATTTCTCGAATCTTTTCCCTGGTGACAAACGGGTCAACATCAAAGACACTCATCCTGCGCAGTTCTTCAACGGTATAACCAAGGCTTCTGCATGCGAATTCGTTGGCATCGTAGATACGATCCTCAGAGTTATGGAAAATACCGATGCCAGCATTCTCAACGCAGTACTTTAACAGGAGCAGTTCCTCCTCAGCCCGTTTCCGTTCGCTGATATCCAGGACCGTCCCCTGGTAGTGGGTGACCCGGCCTTCCACGTCCCGCTCGATGACGGTGCGGTCGTCGACCCAGCGGATGGAACCGTCCCTGGTGACGATGCGGTACTCCTGCTGGAAACTTTCCGCGCCGGAGCCGACATGTTCCGCAACCTCCGAGGCCACCCGCTCCAGGTCCCCGGGATGAATCATCGAGGAGAAAGGGGTGGCGCCGGACAGGAGTTCTTCCGGTGTGTAGCCAAAACGGATCACGTTTTTCGACACGAATTCCACCGGCCACCCCTCCTCGGCCCGCCAGCGGAACAGCACCACCGGGCTGTTTTCCACCACCAGCTTGGTCCGGCGCAATTCTTCTAAAATCCGTTTCTGGTCGGCCAGTGCCTGGGAGAGCTGGATATTGCCGATACTGAG
>CAZRPI010000039.1:4169-25877 GCA_964601865.1 uncultured Pelobacter sp.
TTCAGAAGCGGCAAAGGGCGACAACTCCCTGACAGTAATGACATGGCATGGTACGCCGTCTATTTCCACGCGTTTGATGGAGACCAGCACAAAAAGCACCAAGCCGAACTTTGTCCACATCCTGCTGCCAATATCCCGGATCTCGCCCTCCGTTTTCAGTTTACGGAATGTCCTGCTCCACTGTTCGGGATCCAGGAAGAAAAACAGGTTCAGGATGTTCTGGCCGATCATTTCTTCCCGTCCATAGCCGGTCAATTCGTCAACGGACCGGTTGCAGTCCAGAATCGCGCCGTCTGAAGCCCGCGCGATCATGATGGTGCCGGGAGAGGAGTGGATACCGGCGACGTCCGACCAGCCCGGTTGAGAAGATGCCTTGCCGATTTCCGCCTTTCCGGCGGGGCACGGCGCGGAAAAAGCGGATGCCGGTTCCGGTTCAGGCGGCGGCGCAGTGTCCGGCATCGCCGGTTCGACGGTATAACCGTGCTCCCGAAGAAGCCTCACGGCATCTTCGGGATGTCGGTCACCATGTTCTACGATCAGAACGGATTTCATCCATGAACCTCCGCCAGAAGACCGGAAACCACGCGTCGGCGGCTTATCCGGATAGAGATTTTGACTTCATTCCAGGTGATACGTTTCACGTTGTCCGGGTTCTGCGAAAACGAATGGCAAACATGGCGCCGGCGCCGCTGCCCACGATAACCTCCCCGCCGAGTTGTTTGGCAAGCATGCTTACCAGCTGCAGCCCGAGCGTTCCAGTTGCAACAGGATCAAGGCCGGGTGGAAGGCCAACCCCCGTATCGGCAACGCTCAGAGTAACCCAATCATCGCTATCAGCATCAAATCGGACCGAAATCTCGCCGGAGCGTTTATCCGGGAAGGCGTACTTCATCGCATTGGACAGCAGTTCGTTGATGATCAGACCGCACGGAATGGCCTTGTCGATTCCAATGCACACCCCTCCTGCGTCAACTTTCAGGGTAATGCGCCCCGGATCCATCTGGTAGGAATTGAACAGGTGGGACGAAAGGTTTTCGATGTATTCGGCAAAATCCACCGACGCAAAATTCTCCGCTTCGTAGAGCCGTTCATGGATCAGGGCCATGGCCTTGATCCGGTCCTGGCTTTCCCTGAAGGAGGCGAGGGCGATCGTGTCCTCAATGAATTCCGACTGGAGATCCAGAAGTGTGGAGATGATCTGAAGATTGTTCTTGACCCGGTGATGGACCTCCTTGAGCAGCAGCTCCTTCTCAGCCAGCGAAGAGCTGATCAATTCCTGCCAGCGCCTGGATTCGGTGATGTCGATCATGGTCACGATACCCGCCGGTTTTCCCTTGTATTCGATTCCTCCTGCCGAAGCGATCGCCCATCGTTCCTCCCCCTTCTTGAGCAGCACCTTGATCTCGTACTGGTTCGGCACCAGTTCGCCACGCTGGCGGGCCAGCCCACGGCAACGGACCGTTTCCCGGTACTCGGGATGAACAAAATCCCAGAACCGCATCTGCAGCAATTCCGGTCCACTGTAGCCGAGCATCCGGGATGTGGCAGGATTGGCATAAATGATCCGTTCCCCCTGATAGAGGACAATGGCGGCGGCCGAGGTCTCCGTGAGGGTTCGGAACTTCTCTTCACTCTTCCGCAGGGCGTCCTCGTACTGTTTCCTTGTGGTGATGTCCTGGGAGAAAGAGCAGATGAATTCCTGATCGCCGTAGGTGAGGAGGTTGACCGTCACTTCCACCGGCATCAGGGTGCCGTCCTTGCGGCGATGCACCCTTTCAAAGGTATTGGATCCCGTGGCAACCAGTTTCTCCCTGTGTTCGGACCAGACTTCCGGAGTCAGGAACGGATCGATGTCAAAGAAACTCATAGTGCGGAGTTCCTCCGGGGAATAGCCGAGCATCCTGGCGCCGTACTCGTTGACAAACAGGATCCTTGCGTCGGCCCGGCTTCTGAAGATTCCCAGGGAAGCCTTGTCCATGGTGAAGTGGCTCAGTTTCAGGTCCTCCTCCGCCTGCTTGCGCGCCGAAATATCGTGGATATGCTCCACAACCAGCGCCACTTCGCCGGCATCGTCAAAAATGGGATAGGCAAGTATTTCCACATAACCGATCCTGGGGTTGAACTTCTCCCTGGACACAGGTTTTCCTGTTTCAAAGACCTCTTTCACATGGCAATGATCACATGGTTTATCCAATCCATAAAATGCCACATAGCAATGTGGATGACCGTCACGGACCGACTCGGGAACATACTCATATCCACCGTGCCAGTTGGCAAGGACGATGTGGTAATCTCTGTCGATAAAGCAAATCAGGGCCGGGATGGCATCGAAAAGCGAACGGAGGAGCAAATCTGTCCTCTGGAGCGATTCCTCGGCGCGCTTGCGCTCGGTGATGTCTTCCACCAGCGCCAGGATATAATCGACGGCGCCGGTTGCGGTGCGGACGCATGCCACCGACAGGTTGGTGAACACCGTTGCTCCATCTTTGCGGATGAAGCGTTTTTCCATGGCATACTCGTCAATCTCCCCTTTCAGGATTCGCTCGAAGCAAGCCATATCCTCGGCCAGGTCGGCCGGATGGGTCATCTCCGTCCATGTCAGCTGCGTCAGCTCGTCACGCTCGTATCCCAGCATCCGGCAGAGCCTGTCATTTACCTGCAGCCATCCTTTGTCGGGCGAGGTGATGGCCATGCCCACCAGCTGTCGCTCGAAATAGAGACGCATCCGCTCTTCGTTTGCCCTGAGCGCCTCTTCCGCCCGTTTGCGGCCGGTAATTTCCAGGATTATGCCGTTCCAGATGATGTCACCGTTGTTCTGTTTTTCAGGATGAGACATGCAGTCATACCACCTCACCTCCCCGTTAACGACATGCCGCACCTCCAGTCTCCAGGGTTCCAGTGTCTCGGCGGATCTGAGCACCGACATGTCAAACCGTTCACGGTCAGCCGGATGGATGAGGTTCATGAGTCGATTCGCATCGGCCATGAGTTCTTCCGGCGGGATGTCAAACAGCCTGAGTGACGCCTCGTTTACGAATGGGAAGGAAAATGTACCGTCCCGATGCAGGGCGAAAAGATATACCATCCCCGGTATATTGGTTTCCAGCCGGCGATACCTGTCCTCCCAGTACCGGGTTGCCTCCTCGGCAGCCTCACGCCCTGCCTTCTGAGCGCGCAATTCTTCCCCAAGCCGTCCGATTTCATCCGCCAGCGCGTCCAGATCATCATCTGCTCCGGAGTTTTCAACGCATATCGGAAACTCGCCACTTCTTGCCTTGCGGACCAACTCGGTCAGCCGGTCGATCCGCTCCGTTTCAGTTTCCCTGCCCATACGCCAAACCTCCGTCACCGTCGCAGCTTCCTGTTGACACTCAAGGTAGTTTTCTAAGCATAGCACGGCGTTCCGGCAAAAAGCGCCAATTGATTCAGTTAGTAGTTGCAATCGTCCGCAAAGCTACAACTGGTGCTCCATCGGCATCCCATCCAATTTCTCCACTGTCCGATGAATCGGCCCAGAATTGCGCGACATCACTCAGGATACTGCCTGAAACCAGCTCGCTGACATCCGATTCGAACCAGTCCTCCGGCATGGCGCTAAAGTATTCCGGTTCAAGGAACCGGTCATCCATGAGCACGATCAGCCCCCGGTCCGTCCCGGATCGGATGACCCTGCCGGCGGCCTGCACCGCCCTGGCCATGGCCGGGATGGTATAGGCGTACCGGAAACCGGCGCCGTACCGGCGCTGGTAATACTCCCTCATCCGCTCCCGTTCAAAATCGTAGCTGGGCAGGGGAGGTCCGACCACGAATGCGCCCAGGGCCATCTCCCCCGCGTAATCGACCCCTTCCGAAAGCGAGCCTCCCTGCACGGCAAACACGATGGCAGCCGAATCCCGGCAGCGGAGCCGTTCCAGGACCGCGTCAACCTGGGCGCCGGTCATATGCCGCTCCTGTTTCATAACTACGAATCCCTCGGGCGGCTGAAACAGGGCGGCCACCCTGTTCAGAAATTCGAAGCTGGGGAGGAAAACGAAATAATTGCCCCGGCGCAGTCCGGCGATGCGCCGCACGGCATCGGAGATCCTGGCGTAGTTGCGTTCGCGCCGCGAGTACCTGGTGGAGATCTGGGGAATGATCAGAAGCTTGCGCCGTCTTCTGGGAAAGGGTGAGGGGAACTCGGCGGTTTTTACCGTCTCCGGATCGAGTCCCGACAGCTTTGCGTAGTAGTCGAACGGCTTGAGCGTCGCCGAAAAGGCAACCACCTGTTCATAGTCGGCAAAACAGCCTTTAAGCATCGCCGCGGCGTCGCAGCAGGTGATCTTCACCGAGGCGCCTGACGGATCGGACCGCCAGGTGACGAAGAACTCATGTCGCTCCGGATCCGCAGCCGATTCCAGCGCCTGGGAGAATTCGGACCAGTAAAAGCAGAGGCCCAGGACAACGTCCTGCCGCCGGATCTCCACCTCCGACTCCAGGTAGCGGGAGAGGAAGACGCGCAGGCGCTCATCCTGCCGGAGGAACAGTTCGACCGGCGGGTTGATCAGCATCGGCCCCGACCCGGCCACGGGGCCGCAACCGGCGACGATCTTGAGACAGGCGTCGAGCAGACCCAGGGCCTCGCCCCGGAACCGGGGGGGAAGCTGTCCCATCTCCGCCCGCATACTCTCCAGGACCGCCGCGGAGAGAACCGGAGAATAGTAGTCCATGGCCCTGGCCGGAAGGTTGTGGGCCTCGTCGATGACCAGGTCCGGTTTCCCGGCCTGGTCGACGCTCATGTCGGTCATGCGGCCGAGGGCGGAACGCGGAGCGAAGACGTAGTTGTAATCGCAGATGACCACGTCCGCATACCTGGCGGCCTCCAGCTGCAGCTCGAACGGACAGAGCCTGAACTTCTCTCCCAGTTCCACGAAAACACGGCGCTTCAGGCGCCTCTTTCGCGCCAGGATTGCTGTGACATCATGGAGATGCAGCCGTGAATAATAATCCCTGGCGTATTCGCAGTATTCGGGGCCGCAGAGCGGCTCTTCCATGGGGCAGATCTTTCCCTTGGCGGTGACGGTCAGGGAGGTAATTCGGGCGCCGGCTTCACGGAATCGGTTGAGTGCATCCTCGGCAACCGCGTGCTGGCTGTTTTTGGGCGTGACGTACACGACGTTCCTGCCCCGTCCCAGCGCGTCCATCAGCACGGGGTAGAGCACTCCCGCGGTTTTCCCCAGACCGGTGGGCGCCTGGATCAGCATGGGCAGCCCCCCGCCCATTCCCTCCTCAATGGTCCGGATCAGTTCCATCTGGCCTGGGCGGGGTTCGGGAAAGGGAAAAACGAGAGAGGAGGCGGCCTTCCGCCGTCTGGCCGCCCGTTTCTCGGCCATTGCGGCCTCAAGGGCCAGTTCGCCGAGACGTCGCTCCAGCCACAGTTCGTAACGGGGAATGTCCAGGTCAAGTTCCAGATCCTCGCTCGCGCCGCTGCGGGAGGAAACCAGATGCAGGGAGAGCCGCGGCAGGGCCTGATGCTCGCGCCAGTGGAAATAGCCGTAGGTTTGCAGCTGCAGGGAATAGGGGTGTTCCATGGGGCTATCCGCAAGCCGCCGGGAAAGCTCGCGGAGGTCGAAGCAGGATTTGATCTCCTCTATGGTCGGCGGATCGCCCGATAAGATCCCGTCCATCCTGCCGTCGATCCTGAAGCCGTACCCTCCCCTCTCGAACAGGCAGCTGACAGGAACCTCGGCCCGGTACGCGGAGCCTGATTCCGCCCGCCTCTTCTGAACGCGGGCATGAATCTCCCTTCCCTCGGCGGCGGCGCGGCCATAGCCCGAATGGGCCTCGATACTGCCGCGAGGGGGAGACGGAACGGCAAAATCACGCAAGGGAACAACAATGAGTTTCATAATGGAATCAATCCGCAGGCCCGATGGAGCTTCCCGTCACTGGCACAATTGAAGACACGATATTTCCGCATGGCCCCGTCGTGCGCCTGAAACGGTGACAATCCGATTTTCCTTTTTACAACAGCGTGGACTTGTACGATTGACCGGCGCAAATCGGGGGTGATATGTTTTCTCCACAAATCAGTTTGTTTTTATCTTACATTACGTCATCCATTTTCAAGATGAAAAATTTGGGAAGATGAAGGCATGGAATTCGAACTTTCACAGGAGCAGCGTTCACTCCAGCGCATGATCCGCAGATTCGCCGAGGAAAACCTGAAACCGGGGGCCGCCGAACGCGAAGCAACCGGGGCGTTTCCCCGTGAAGCGGTGAGGGAACTGGGCCGGATGGGCATTTTCGGTCTGACCTTTCCCGTTCAATACGGCGGACAGGGGCGCGACCTCACGGATTACACCGTTGTCATGGAAGAACTGGCGCGCCATGATCCCTCCGTGGCGATAATTCTCGCCGCCCATACGCTTTGCGCCAGTCACATCAACATCTTCGGCAACGCAGAGCAGAAGGAACGGCATCTCCCCCCTCTGCTGACCGGAGAAAAACTGGGCGCTTGGGCCTTTGCCGAACCTGATTCGAAGGCCGGCTCCCGCCGGCTGGTCACATGCGCGACATCCCGTGACGGGGAATGGCGGCTTTCGGGCAGAAAATCGCATGTCACCAATGGCTCGGTGGCGGATACCATCATAGTCATGGCCGCCACTGCCGGGAGCGCAAACTCGGGAGACTTTTCCGCCTTCATCGTGCCCGGAGGCGCTTCCGGCCTCACCATAACGGAAATTCCGGACAAAAGGGGGTTTCAGTCCAGCGACACCGTCTCATTGATCCTCAGGACTCTGCGGATTCCCCATGACAACCTGCTGGGAAATGAAAACGAGGGACTGCTCCATACCGCGCAAATTCGGGCCATCAGCAGAATTGGCGTCGCCGCCATGGCGGTCGGCATCGGCAAAGGCAGTCTCGAAAGAAACATGTCCCATGTGTATGAACGTTCATCAACCGAACACTCAACCGCCGTGTTAAAGGCCATGGCATGGACGCTCGGTAGTCAGGGAGCACAAGTCATTTCGAAGCGCGAAAAGCAGGTCCTCGGATGGCTGAAGCTGGGAAAAAGCTCCTGGGACATATCGGTAATCCTGGGCATCAGTGAAAGAACCGTCTATTTCCACGTTTCCAATATCATGAAAAAGCTCGGCGCATCGAACAGACCCCAGGCAGTGGCGATCGCCACCCGTCTCGGGCTGATTGATAACGACTGAGGCGAACGCATCCCGACTGTTCATGAAATCTCATCTTGAATATGATCTTGATTTTCCTTCGCGTTCTTAGCGGCTTTGCGTGAGACCAGCGTTTTCCGTATTAAAACCCAACAAAAACACAAACGTTGCCCCATAAGACACACCTGTCGGTAGCTACAGGTGAAATAGCGCCAATCGTATGCCATCATCCGGACAGATTCTTTGCGAAAGGAATGACGATGAAACATACGATTGAAGAATTGACCGACAAGCGAGGTTTCGCATTTTCCCACGACCGGCCCGTGGTGGGACTCGATATCGGCTCCCGCGCCTCGAAAGGGGTTCTTCTGACCCGGGATGAACTGCATACGGTCCTCGCCCACACCGGTCTCTTCACGCAGGAGACGGCCGACGGCCTGTTGGCGCAACTGCTGCGGGATTCCGGGCTTAAACGCGGGGATATCGGATGTATCGTCAGCACCGGGTACGGGAGGATATCGCTGGCGTTCGACGACATCCCCTTCGAGGTCGTCACCGAGATATCCTGCCACGCCATGGGCGCCCACGCACTCCATCCGGCGGCCCGGACGGTCATAGACATCGGCGGTCAGGATTCGAAGGCCATCAGGCTGGACACCGCCACGGGAAAAGTCATCGATTTTGTGATGAACGACAAGTGCGCCGCCGGCACGGGGCAGTTTCTGGAAAAAGCGGCCGCGCTGCTGGGCTTGAACCTGGAACAATTGGGCAGGGTAGCTCTGGAGGCCACAAGCCCGGCGACCATAAGCAGCCAGTGCGTGGTTTTTGCCGAGTCGGAAATGATCTCCCTGCGGGCCAGGGGTGCGCGGCGGAATGACGGCGCGACCGTAGCCGACATCGCCGCCGGCGTGCATTATTCCGCCGCCCGCAGGGTCTGCAACCTCCTGGGCCGGGTCGGGACCGAGCCGGAGCTGCTCTTTACCGGCGGCGTTTCCAATAATCCCGGAATGCGGCATGTCCTTGAAGAACTGATCGGCGAACGCTTTGCACGGCTTGAATTCGACATGATCCATGCCGGAGCGCTGGGCGCTGCGGTTTTCGCGGCCTCGCACGCAGCCCGGCGCACGGCGGAAACAGGCGCCGGCCCCGGACGGAACGAAACGGACGGCCGGGAAATTCCGAAGCTGATCGAACGGGCAAAATCGGAGTTCATGGACATTGGCGGCGGCCGTAAAAAAGTCGGCCATATCTGCGGCTACACGCCACTCGAGCTGCTGAACGCCTCGGGAGTCAAACACATGAGGCTTTTCAGGGCCGGCAATCCGGACACCGTTGCCGCCGGCGAACTCTTCACCCAAAGCGTTTTCTGCGATTTCACCAAGAGCTGCATCGGCGCCTTCCAAACGGGCGATCCCCTCTACAGAGCGCTGGACAGGCTGTACAACTTTCACACCTGCACTTCCATGAAGCATACCAGCGAGGTGCTGGAGCGGTTCGCGCCGGTCAAGCTGTTCAATCTCCCGAAATTGCGGGATCGCCCCGCTTCCAGGGACTTTTTCAGGAGCGAGATCATCCGGTTCAGGGACGACCTGGCCGAACTGACCGGCAAGGGAATTACGGAGGAGGCCGTAAGAAAACAGATCGTTCTTTACAACAGGGCACGATCGCTCATCAGGAACATCTCCGAACTGCGCAAGCGTCCCGATCCGCCACTGACGGGAAGGGAATTCCTGGATATAGCGGCCGGGTATTTCTGGCTGCCGCCGGAGCGCCTCCTCGAGGTATATGGCGAACTCTACGCCAGATTGAGCGCTGTCCCGCGTCGAGGGGGGAAAGGGCTCCGGCTCATGATGGCCGGCAGTATCGTCGGGGAGGGGGACCGGCGGCTACTGGACATTGTTGAGGGTGAACTCGGCTTGAGGGTGGTGGTGGAGGATCACTGCGCCGGGGTGAAGCCGTTTTACCACGGGATCGATGAGGAGGAAGACCCTTTCACGGCCCTGGCCGACGGTTATCTCCGGCAGGCGCCCTGCGCGCGGATGAAACCCCTTGCCGACAGCCTGGATTTTTCCGGGCATCTTGCCCGTGAGTACAACGTGGACGGAGTCCTCTATGTGTACCTCAAATTCTGTTCCTGTTACGGCGTCAGCAAAAAAGCCTTCACGGACCATTTCCGGAAGCTGGATCTGCCGGTGCTTGAGATATCCGGCGATTATTCCGGCAGCGATCACGGCCAGTTGAAAACCAGGATGGAAGCGTTCGTCGAATTGCTGAACGCCAAAAGGAGCGCAACCATATGCACAGACAGCAAGATTTGAACACAACGGCGACCGCGACGTCCGGAGACTCCCGGAACGGCTCCGGACCGGGAACGTCACCCGCATTTTCCGCATTGATGAGCCTGGCGGCCTCGTATTCCCTCCGGGAGCTGGAACGCCTGGCCGGCAAGGGCGCATCCGCCGTCTGGAGCGTAACCTCCTGGGAAACACCGCTGATATTGGCGTGTGACACGTTACCGGTCAGTTTCACCTATCTCTGGCGTGATCGGAGCATCGAAGCCGAGTCCATCGGAGAGAATCTTTTCCGGATACCGGCGGAGTACTGTTCCATGATCAAGGCGGGCATCGGACGGTTCCATCTGCTCAGGAACAATCCGATCAAGCGGATTCTGGGGTTCGGCTCCATCTGCGAGGCGGTCAGCATTCTGCTGGAACTGGCGAAGATGGATGGGTATGACATCCATTGCATCGAGAATATCACGGCGTTCAAACCGGAGGAAAAGAGTCCCGAGGCCGTTGCGTTCCTCGTTCGGGAACTCCGGGAGGTGGCGCGCTGGCTCACCGGCGGACCGGTGGATGAGGACAGGCTTGCCGCCGAGATCAGACGCAAGAATCTGATCATGGCAAAGGTCAGGCGAATTCTCGATCTGCGGTTGAAAAATCCTTCATATCTCGCCAGCATCCCCACACTGTTGGTCATCATGGGTTCGGCGCACTATTTCTGCAAACCCGAAGAATTCGTCAAAACGCTGGACGCTTTGACCGAAGAGCTGGAAACCGCGCCGCCCACCCCGGGAACCGGCGCCTGCCTGCCGCTGGTATTCTCAGGCTTTGGCATCGGAAACGGCATTCTCGATGTCATCGAGGAATCGAACGCGGCTATCGTCGGCTGGGAGCTGGTCGGAACCGGCGATTATCGTGAGGATATCCCCCCTCTGGAGTCCATGGCCCACTATGTTCTGGACGCCCAGGCGAGGGGAGAGCTCGGGCCAGGCGCCGGCGCCTCCGCGGCCGCCCGCTGCCTTCATATCAAAGAACTGGTCGAGACAACCGGCGCTCGGGGAATCATCGCCTCCGCCATTACCGGTTGCCCCTATGGAAGCATCGCGCAGCAGATGGAGCGTGAATACTTCAGGAACCAGGGGATTCCGATCGTTGCACTGGAAACCACCGTACACAACGACCGCCCAACCGAAGAGCAGGTGATGCGGGTAAAGACATTCGTCGAGATGCTTTCGTGAGGGGCCGCGCCTTTTTTTATCCCCGCCGCACATAAGGGTTGGAAAACCGTTCGATGGCGATGGTTGACGAAGGGCCGTGTCCGGGATAGACCTTGGCGTCTTCCGGCAGAGCCATCAGGCGATCGCGGATCGACTTCAGCAGAGCCTCCATGGAGCCGCCGGGAAAATCGGTTCTGCCCACGGAACCGTTGAAGAGGGTATCCCCGGTAAACACCGCATTGGCGTCCCTGGAGTAAAAGCAGCAGCCTCCGGGAGAATGCCCGGGCGTGTGCATAACCTGCAGACTCTGCTGTCCGAACTCTATTACCATGCCGTCGGCAAGGAAGTCATCCGGCTCCGGGGAATTCTCCACCACCACTCCGAAGCTTCTGCCCGCCTCCACGGCATTGGAAAGGAGGAAAACGTCATTCTTATGGATCAGCAGCCTGGCGCCGGTGGCTTCCAGAAAGGCCCGATTGCCGCCGACATGGTCAAAATGACCATGGGTATCGATCAGATACTTGATCTTCAAACCCAGCTTCGTGATGCGGGCCAGCACCTTGTCCACGCTTCCCCCGGCATCGATTACGACCCCCTCGCGGCTCTCCTCGCACCCCAGAATATAGCAGTTTACCTGGAGAGGGCCGACGGAAACGGTTTCAATGATCATGATTGTTCACCTTTTGATTGAAATTATCTCCAACTCGATTCATTTTTTCGTCCCGGAATCTTTCCAGCGCCCGTTCCGCCTCCGCGAAATCCTCCAGATCCAGCGACAGGTCCTCAGTCCAGGCGCGATGATCGTAGTACAGCCTGTCGTAGTACCCTTCCATCAGCCCCCTGGCAAAACCATCCACATCCCACTCTTCAAGCTTCTGTTTCAGATCCGCGTAGCGTGTTCCACCCAGTTTTTTTCTGATCCGCGCCAGGGCCTCCAGCATCTTCTCCCTGTATTCCGGTCGGGCGTACTCGGCCGACAGTCTCTTAATCCTGGTTTCAATGGAGGCGTGACACCAGACCTTGCAGCTCTCCTCCATCTTCCGATAGAGCCCCGCAGGGAGGCTGTACCTCCCGATGCGGCGGCTCTCCCCCTCCAGCACCACCGGCCTGCCGGTCGGCAACCGCCTGAAGGCGTCCCACAGCAGGGTCTCGAAATACTTCTGGGAATAATTCTGCTCCAGCCCCAGGGCGCCAAAGGCGGAGCCACGGTGGCAGGCGATGCCTTCGAGATCGACGGTCCCCCATTGCGCCGGATTCAGGCCGTTGATGAACATCGTCTTGCCCGCGCCGGTCATCCCGTGCATTACCATGAGAGGGAAGGGGAAATCGCACCGGTCGAAATAGCCGTTCACATGGTTCCTGAAGGCCTTGTACCCCCCTGAAAGCTGGCTTGCCGGTGTTCCGCAGGTCTCGACGAGCATGGCGACGGAGTGACTGCGCAAGCCGCCGCGCCAGCAGTAGACGACGATGGGCCTTGAGCCGGCCAGCGACAGGATCCGGTCAACCATGTCGTAAAACCGGGAACAGGTCAGTTGAAGCCCTCTCCTGCGGGCCTCCACCGGCCCGATCTTCTTGTAGATGGTCCCCACCTCAACCCGTTCTTCGTTGGTCAGGAGCGGAACATTGTGCGCGCCGGGAATGTGGTCCTCCTCGTACTCCAGCGGGGTCCTCACATCTATCAGGCAACAGGTATCGATCAGTTGTGGCGCAAATCGTATCTTTTCGGGCATTTTCTTTTCTTCAATCCCTGACTATTTAACTGTTTTCAAACAACGGGAAAATCAGTTTCAATAGAACGCGGATGACGCGGATAGTACGGAGGTATTACAGTGTAACGACGCTGTCGGCAAGCTTCATTCCGGTCACTATTTCCAGCATGTTGGTGACCTCACCGACCCGTATCTCCTCCAGGATATGGAAGTACGCCAGACAGGCGCCGCACGCGCGAATCAGCACCCCGTTTTCCTCAAGCTCACGCAGAATGGGCACCGCCTCTGAACCCTCAGTGGTGAAGTACACGCCGCGATTGACGAAGGCGACACACCAGAGATCTGGTCCCATCTCCCTCAGGGTTTTCAGGAAATTGAACATGAGCATGTCACCCAGGGCGTCGTCGCCGTGTCCCATATGGTCGCTCGTGACCAGGACCATGATCTTTCTTGCCCCTTCATTTTCTCTTATCGCCGGAGGCGCCGTCGGGGACAATTCCGCGACAGACGACTCCTCCCCCGACACGGCGGAAACCCTGTATCCATCCCCCTCCTTGTCGCTGCTGACCCGATAATCGTGGTGTTCAAGAAGACGGCTCACATTCTGACGCGCCGCTTCATTGTCCACGAGCACCCTGATGGCGGCAGGCCGTTCCTCTTCGATGGTTTTTTTGACGCGCAACACCGGCTCGGGGCACATCAGCCCCCGGCAATCGAGGTCTTTTATCATATAGGTTATTTCCCTTCAACTTTGGATGACGGGTGGAGAGACGCATTGCAATGCGTTTCTACGACAATTATGCACATAATTTACGCATGCGATTCGGAATCAGGGGTCGAGGCACACGACAATCCTGTCCACCGGTGCCGCGATCACTTCGCCCACAATGGCAGCGCACTCCACTCCGCTGGACTGCAGGGCGCCAACGAGACGTTCCGCCTCGGCGGGCGCAACGGCCATCAGCAGCCCTCCCGAGGTCTGGGGATCGAAGAGCAGATCCTGGTTCCTCCGGGGAACATTGGGCTCGAAATCGACGAATGCTCCCCTGAAACTCCTGTTGTTGTAGGCGCCAGCCGGGATCAGCCCCATGTCCGCCCATTCCAGCGCCTCGGGATAGATGGGGACCTGCGCCGCGAAGATGTGCGCGCCGCACCCCGAATCCACCACCATCTCCGCCAGATGGCCCAGGAAACCGAATCCGGTAATGTCCGTACAGGCGTGCACGGGAAAATCCCGCATGGTCAGGGCCGCATCCCGGTTCAGCGTCGCCATGGCCAGGGTGACCCTCTCGGTCAGATCCGGCCCGGCAAGCCCGGCCCTGATGGCGGTGGCCACGATCCCGGTCCCCACCGGTTTGGTGAGGATCAGGCGGTCCCCGGGCCGCAGGTTCCTCTTGGTGAGGATACGATCCGGGTGGATGAAGCCGGTCACGGAAAGGCCGTACTTGAGTTCCGGGTCATCCACCGTATGCCCGCCGACCAGCACCACCCCGGCCTCGCGCATCTTGCTCAGCCCCCCCTCGATAACCCGGCGCAGGATCGAGATGTCCATGGTCCGGGAGGGAAAGGCAACCACGTTCATGGCGGTCTTCGGAACTCCTCCCATGGCATAGATGTCGCTCAGTGCGTTGGCCGCGGCGATCTGACCGAAGCTGTACGGGTCATCCACCATCGGCGGGAAGAAATCGATGGTCTGAACGATGGCGATATCATCGGAGATCCTGTAGACTCCGGCGTCATCCGCCCGCTGGAGTCCGACAAGAAGGTTGGGGTCCACGGGCAGATCAAGCCCGCACAGCGCCCGGTCCAAATCTCCGGGGGCGAGTTTCGCGGCGCACCCGGCCCCTCTCACGGTCCTGGTGAGTTTTATGCTTTCGTCGGACATTGAAAGACTCCCTGATTCATTGAGCACCTGTCAGACAACACAATCGGACATATGTACCAGAATTCAGCCGCCACATCCACATACAAACCAAGTTCGATCATAATTTGTTTTTCAGGGAAAAACTGTTATGTTTACCAAGAATGACGCCGAACCATGAGGCGCACAGCGGGCTGAATGCAATCGCTGCCCGCCACAACGAAGAAGCTGATGCATCCGCAAAGGAGAATCCCGGAGATGACCAGAGGAAACAGGCCGGACGCCGTACAGGCAAGGCTCACGCCAGAGGATCCCCAGGCCTGGTGGGGAATGAAAGGGCGGCTGTTTGCGTTTCTCAGGTTCTGCTACCTTCTCAGCGAAGAGTTCAGCATTCACCAGGGGTCGCTCCGGGCCGCCGGACTCACCTACATATCGACTCTTTCCATGATCCCGGTTCTGGCCATAGCCTTTGCCATTCTCAAAGGGCTGGGGGTCCAGAACGCGCTCGAACCGGTTCTGGAACAACTGGCCGGAGACTCCGAGGAGACCATCGCCCGCATCATCGCCTATGTCAACAACACCAATTTCAAATCCATCGGAGCGATCGGGGTTTTGGCGCTGGTAACAACGGCGATTTCGCTGCTCGGAAACATTGAACTGGCATTCAACACCATCTGGGGCGTAAAGGAGACGCGCCCCCTCCAGCGTCGCTTCAGCGACTATCTGAGCGTGGTCATGGTGGGGCCAATCCTTATGCTCGTGGCCATGAGCATAACCAGCAGCCTGCAGAATCAGTGGGTGGTCAAATGGTTGACCCAGCGCGCATACTTTGGCAAAACGATCCTGTTTGCCTTCAGCCTGACACCCTACATCAGCATCTGGATTGCCCTGGTCTTCCTCTACATCTACATCCCCAACACCAGGGTCCGGTTCCGGTCGGCGCTGCTGGGAGGCGTGGTGGCGGGCACCGCATGGCAGGTCGCCCAGTGGGCCTACTTTCATTTTCAAGTCGGAGTGGCTAATTACAACGCCATTTACGGCACACTGGCGGCCCTCCCCATCTTCCTCGTCTGGATCTACACAAGCTGGCTGATCGTGCTCATGGGAGTGGAGATAGTCAGGCTCCACCAGCACCGCAGATACGCCGTCACCAACTTCAACGCGGACACTGAAAGCCGCGCTGCCGCGGAGGAGCGCTCACTGGCGCTGTTGATCCAGATCTGCAAACATTTCCGGAGAAGAGGGGCGCCCCCGGTCGCGGCGCGCCTTGCCGACGAATTGGCCCTGCGCCAGTACCAGGTCGAGGAGATACTCGCAACCCTTACCGACCTGGGATACGTCGTTTCAACCGCGGGTAATCCACCGGCCTGGCTTCCGGCCCGCGAACCGTCCAGAATGGAAATCGGCTGGCTGCTTTCGGACCTGCGCGGCAGCGCCGAATCGGACGACACCTCCCCCCCCACCATGGCGCTTGCCGGAAACATTATTCGCCGGGACGCCGAATACAGCCTGGCATCCCTGAAAGCCACGACCGTGGCCGACCTGCTGGATGGAGAAGCGATCGGAATAAAAGAGGCGTCCGCCTGACCGGCTCCGGGCTCCACAAATCCGGGATCGGGGCGGAGCGCCGGAACAGGCTGAAGGACTTTCAATGAGCCAACTGAGAGGGATTCGCAAAAACTCCTTTTCACCCTTCGACAAGCTCAGGGCAAACGGACTTTGGTACTGTAACCAACTGAGAATTCCGTTCGTGCTGAGCTTGTCGAAGCATGAACCAAGGCAGTGTTTTTGAATTTGGAATTTGCGGGAAAATCAACGGAGAATGGTCTCCTGGCGTAAAAGCAAACTCAGCCGTTCGGCTGCATCTTTTCCACCGATTCCAGCTCAGCCATTTCCGCCCCGGCCCGGAGCATCTCCTCCAGGGCGCGTTCGGAATCCCCCGGCGTGACATCCACCCCCCTGACGGCATCCCTGAGTACGGTAACCCGGAAACCGGAGCGGAGCCCGTCCAGCGTCGTCCACTTGATGCAGTAGTCGGTTGCCAGCCCGCACAGGAAGATATGACCCACTCCCCTCCTTTTCAGCAGCTCGGCAAAGGTAATCCCTTCCGCGCCGGTGACCTGCAGGGGAGAGTAATCGTCCCGATGGGGATCCATACCCTTGGAAACGATGATCGCGTCAGCCGGGAGCCGCAGCGCGGGGTGAAACCCGGCGCCCTCGCTTCCCTGCACACAGTGTGGCGGCCACAATCCTCCGAACTGCCTGAAATGGGCGGTTTCGGCCGGGTGCCAGTCCCGGGTGGCGTACACGGGAAGTTTATTCCGGACAAACAGTTCCGCATACCGGTTGATCAGCGGCGCAATGCCGTCCCCACCCGCCACCGCCAGACTCCCGCCGGGGCAGAAATCCACCTGCATGTCCATGACCAGCAGGGCGGCATGATGGCCTATTGCACAACCTTTATCAGAGCCCACTGAGCACCTCCTCCATGAGTCTGTGGCGGAGTTCATTCAGGCCGACGCTGATGGAGACATCGTAGCGGTGGGGGTTGATGAAGCGGAGACAACCCGGCGGAAGGCGCTTGAGCTGGTCCTCACTGCGATCGGCCATTTCGTTCAGAGTGGGACAAACCGGGGATGTTCTCCGCCCCCCCTCCATCACCACGGAGCGGACATCTTCAAGGCGGATATCCGCCGGAAGCGTCTGATGCTGCAGCGGATTGGCCGGATCGAAGACTGTTGCGCCCGGAGGGAGATCCTCGTCCAGCAGCGTGATGACATCCTGAATGAAACCGCCGTCGGGCGCCACCCCCCTCAACAGGCGTTTCCGGTCCGGGAGGGTCGCCTTGGCGATGTCGCTCGTCACCTTCAGCCTGGGTCGCTCACCGATGCGCACCAGTTTGTAGACCCCTCCCAGCGCTCCGCCCCCTTCACCCGAGCAGCTCGCCAGGCGAGTCCCCACGCCGTACAGATCGACCTTCCCCCCCTCTCCCCTCATGGAATCGATGATGTACTCGTCCAGTTCGTTGGAAGCCATGATCCTGACCTTCGGAAATCCGGCCTCATCGAGCATCCGCCGCGCTTCCCTGGAGAGGAAGGCCAGGTCGCCCGAATCGAGCCTGACGCCGACCAGCTCATGCCCCTTTTCCCGCAACTCGGCCGCAACCCTGATGGCATTGGGCAGACCGCTTTTCAGCGTATCATAGGTATCCACCAGCAGGACGCAGCTGTCGGGAAAAACCTCGGCATAGGCCCGGAAGGCGCTCAGTTCATCGGGGAAAGCCATCACCCAGCTGTGCGCATGGGTCCCCCTGACCGGAATGCCGAAAATTTTGCCCGCCAGGACGTTGCTCGTGCTTCTGACCCCTCCCACGCAGGCGGCCCTGGCAACGGAGAGCCCGCCGTCCGGTCCCTGGGCGCGACGCAGGCCGAACTCGATCACGCTCCCCCCGGCCGCGGCGTGGTTCAGGCGCGCCGCCCTGGTTGCCACCAGGGTCTGGAAATTGATCATGTTGAGCAGAGCGGTCTCCACCAGCTGGGCTTCGGCCAGCTTTCCCTCCACCGTGATCAGGGGTTCGTTGGCAAAAACCACGGTCCCCTCCTGCGGAGCGGTTACCTTTCCCCTGAAGCGGAAGTCGGCCAGAAAACCGAGAAACCGGTCATTGAACAGCCCGAGCCCCCTGAGATAGGCAAGCTCGTCATCGCTGAACCGGAGGTTCTCCAGATAGTCCAGGACCGGCTCCAGCCCGGCGAAAACGGCGTACCCCCCCTTGAAGGGATTGTGGCGGAAAAAGAGATCGAAAACCGACCGGGTTTCGTGCATTCCCTCTTCCAGATAGCCGGCAAGCATGGTGAGTTGGTAGAGATCGGTGGTGAGTGCTGAGTAGCTCATGGTTGGCTCCCTTTTCCCGGCGCTGGTGGATTGATTCATGGGAACGGCGACAGGATACGTCACAACTGCTGGAGGTGGCCCGGCCGTCATCACCCCCGGAACGGGGCAATGGCCGCGAGGTCCCCTTTCTCAGTTCTTAGCGGGTTTTGTGTACTCGGTCAACAGTTCCTTGATCTTCCAGACCGTCCCCGATGGGGACTTGGGCTCGCCGTAGAGGATATCGTCGGCCCGGACACCCTGTTTGCCGTAAAACGCCGCGTTGGCCTCATCATCAATCCGCAGGGAGACGCCCTCCACTGAAACCCCGGCAAAAACGCCCCTGTTGCGGGAGTATGAGACGATCTCGGCCCTGAGCAGCACATCGGTGGACGCGGAGACGCTCCGCCCCACCGGACCGGCAGCCACGCTCGCATCGGCCCCGATGGTGAACTTGCCGTTCCTGATGCCGTCAATGCCCCGTCTGCTCTTGAAGACCAGAATCAGGTCAGTCGCCTCGGCGCCGACCTGCCACCCGAAGCTTCCCCCGAAGATGCTGACGAAAGCCGGATTGCTCCAGGTGCCGTCGCTTTTGTGCACCATCAGAATTCCGGTGCCGTATTTCCCGCCCACGACGAATCCCAGCTTGACCACATCCGGGACAATGACGATTCCCTGGGCATTGCTGAGGAGCGCCGCCGGCAATCCCTTCTCCGGAATCCTGGTGATATCCCTGAGAACATCCAGGCTGGCCGCCACCTTCTCACTCTCCGTACCCGCCGAAGCGAATGGCGCGGAAAGGCAGAAAAGAAGCCCAAACGCGGATACAAGAACCCCAAAACGTTTCCAGTTCATCTTGGTCGTTTTCCTCCTTCATTCAGAAAATACCCTGCGCCGAAAAGCCGTCTTTGTACCAAATGGAAATCAAATTCTACCCGGAATTGCCTCCACGATCAACAAATACTCATAAACATGACGACATGCGCATTCCCCACAGTGCCGGGGTCATGGCGGAAAAGCCACGAAGCGCCGGACAATGCGTTCAGCACATCCCATGGGATACGGGACAATGGTGAGCGGTTGATTTTGAAACCGGTTATCTGGTAATGAAATATATCGTGTAACCTTTATTTATTCACCTCCGTCTATCGGGACATAACGTCACCAAAATGAAGGAGGATGAAAATGAAAAAAAACTTCAAGAGTATTTCGCTGATTGCCGCCTTTGCGGCATTCGCCGCTCTCTCCCCGGCCGCGGCTTCAGCCCACTGCTGTGACCAATGCATGGATGGCCAGGAACACCATCGCATGCACGGGCAGGAGCGCCATCACCATTTCGGGATGATGGCAACGAAGCTCGGACTCTCCGCCCAACAGAAACAGGATGTCAAAAACGTCTTCGAAAAATCCCGTACCCAGAGAGACCCCCTGATGCAGCAACTGGAGAAGGAACGGCATGAATTAATGGTTCTGACGCACGGCGACACCGTCAATGACGCCGCCATACGTTCCCAGGCGGCGAAAATCGCATCGGTCCAGGCCGACCTGGCCATACTGCGCGCACGCACCATGCAGCAGGTTCGCGCTCTCCTCACCCCGGAGCAGGCGAAAAAGCTGAAGGATCTCCGGGAAAAGCGCGAACATGGGCCGGGACACCATCACCACCGGTTTATCAACCACTGCGAACAGGACAACTGACGCCTACATGGACTCCGTCGCCGAATGTGAAATATCCGACGAGCACCTTATCGGAGCCATCCGCGCCGGAGACGATTCCGCCTTCACTCAACTCGTGGGCAGATACAAGCGGCGGGTCTTCGGACTCGCCGCCCGCTTCGCCCGCGACAACGACGAACTGGAAGACATCTGCCAGAACGTTTTCATCAAGGTCTACGAAAACCTGTCATCCTTTCGCCATGACGCCCCCTTCGGGCACTGGCTGACGAAAGTTGCCGTACGGACATGCCACGATGCGCTTCGCGCCAGGCAGCGCGAGAAACACAACGTACGCCTCGACGAACGGATACCCGAGATCCGCGACAACGCGGAAAAGGCCCGTGAGGACGCCCGCCAGGCGAGGGATCTTCTGATGTTCGCCCTTTCCCGCCTTTCGCCGGACGAACGTCTGGTGATCACCCTGCTGGAACTGGAGGAATTTACGGTACGGGAAATAGCGGCGGCCACGAAATGGAGCGAGGCAAACGTCAAGGTGAGAGCCCACCGGGCGCGTCAGGCGTTGAAACGGATACTGGAGGAAATCGATGAAAAACAGGTCGGATGAACGGCTTGACCGGCTTTTTGCCGCTGCCAGAACCGCGGATGTTGATACGACGGGTTTGCAGGAGCACTTCGAAACCCGCCTGATGGCCAGGATAGTCGAGCGTCGCGCGGCATCAGTTCCCTGGTATTTCCTGGCCTGGCGCGCGGCCCCGGTATTCGCCACGATCGCCGTTGCCGTCACCATTGCCGCCTACACCTTTGCCTTCCAGCCTTCCAGCGACATGTTCGCGTCCATCTCGGGCGACCAAGACGAGATTCCGGGCTATCTGATGGGAGAATAGCATGAAATCCATAAAACCGGTTGCCGGTGTCATACTGGTATTCCTGTTCGGCGCGCTGAGCGGCTCAGTGACAACCTACATGATCTCCGAATCGCATTTCGAGGGAGCGCCGGGCAGCCATCACCATTCCAGGGAAGCCAGGCTGCTCAAACGTCTCTCGGACCGGCTGGATCTGGACCGGCAACAGCAGGAGCGGATCGGGGCCATCATCCACGAAACCCACGGCAGAATCGCTCAGATCCGCCAGAAAGTGCGCCCGGAAATCGAGGCCGTCCTGTCGGAGAGCCAGCAGCGGATAGCCGCCCTGCTGCGTCCGGATCAGCGGGAAAAATTCGGGAAAATCATCGAGGAGCACAGGGCTCACAGGCATATGGAACGCCGATAAAAGACGCTTCCCTCCCGACGGATCAGAAACCTGTGGCGCGGCCGGTGTTTTACTGATACAAATACAAAAAAATCTGCAGCCCATCCGGGAGGTTGCGCCATGACTGGCCCGCTATCCGCGACAAGAATCAGATCACATGGAATGGTATTGCTGCTGGCGATACTGTCCGGCCTTGCCGTTGCATCCTGCACGGAGCCCCTGCGGCAGTTCAATGAATCGTTGCGGGAGCACCAACCGATCACGGAGTACGAGTACACCCTGAATGGCAGGAAATACTTCTTTACAACGGAAAGGACAACGTATCAGGAAGTGATCCGCCGGGTGGGGACTCCGGATCTTTTGAGTTTAAGCACAAAACTGGGTGAAAACGGGGATGGGACAAAGTTCATAATCTATCGAACCATAGATGAGGATTCCGGCCGCACCCATCAGGAGCGCGAGACGGGAAAACCCTCCTCATCCCAACCGGAAACGGTACGGATCACGGATGTGAAATTCCTGTTCAGCAGGGAAGAAAGGCTGGTTGCAGCGGAACTGCTCGACCTGTCCAATGACAGGGAGGCGCTAGCGGACTGGGAGCGCCGCAGGCGTCAGAAGGACAGAATGAAGACGAATCCCTAAGCCGGACAAGCCGGAACCAATCAGGAAAAAATCAAAGGCAATGGCACG
>CAZRPI010000040.1:0-4890 GCA_964601865.1 uncultured Pelobacter sp.
TGGCGCGGGGATTGGCTTCCAGGATATAGACCTTGTCGTCGGCAATGGCGTACTGGATGTTCATCAGCCCCACCACCCCCATCTCCACCGCGATGCGGCGGGTATACTCCTCCATGGTATCAATATGCCTCTGCGGGATGCTGACCGGAGGAATAACGCATGCCGAATCGCCGGAATGAACCCCTGCCATCTCGATATGCTCCATCACGGCCGGAACAAAAGCATCCGTTCCGTCGCTTATGGCGTCCGCTTCGGTCTCGACGGCATTCTGCAGAAAACGGTCAATCAGGATCGGGCGTTCCGGCGTGACGTTCACCGCCTTCTGGAGGTACTCCCGCAGCATATCCTCGTCATGCACCACCTCCATGGCCCTTCCCCCCAGCACATACGAGGGTCGCACCATCAGGGGATACCCGATGCGCGCCGCTATGGCCAGAGCCTCGTCCAGCGTGCTGGCCATGCCGGATTCAGGCTGGGGGATGCCGAGTTTCCGCATCATGGCGCTGAACTGTTCCCGGTCCTCGGCAAGATCGATGGTATCCGGCGACGTACCGATGATCCGTACTCCGGCCTCCTGCAACTGGCGGGCGATGTTCAGCGGGGTCTGGCCGCCGAACTGCACCAGCACGCCTTCCGGCTTTTCCTTGGCGTAAATGGACAGAACATCCTCCACCGTAAGCGGTTCGAAGTACAGTTTGTCCGAGGTATCGTAGTCGGTGGAGACGGTCTCCGGGTTGCAGTTGACCATGATGGTCTCGTAGCCGGCCTCCTTGAGGGCAAAGGCGGTATGGACGCAGCAGTAGTCAAACTCGATCCCCTGGCCGATACGGTTGGGCCCTCCTCCCAGCACCATGATCTTCTTCTGGCCGGACACTGCCACAAGATCGGGAGCGTTATAGGTGGAGAAGTAGTAGGCGGCGTTCTCCACGCCGCTCACCGGCACCGGTTCCCAGGCTTCGGCAACCCCCAGAGCCAGGCGCCGCTCGCGCACCCTGACCTCGGGTACGGCAAGGATTTGCGCCAGGTAGCGATCCGCAAAGCCGTCCTTCTTGGCCTTGATCAGCAGTTCATCCGGCGGCAGCTCCCCCTTGCGGGCCAGAAGCCGTTCCTCCAGTTCCACCAGTTCTTTCATCTGCTGCAGGAACCAGACCTTGATATGGGTCCGTTTATGCAACAGATCAATATCGGCGCCCTTGCGTAACGCCTCATAGATGATGAACTGGCGTTCGCTGGATGGTTCGGACAGCATCTCCAGCAACTCGGCAAGGGGGCGCCTGTTGAAATCCCTGGCGAATCCAAGGCCGAAACGGCCATTTTCCAGCGAACGGATCGCCTTCTGCAACGCCTCCTTATAGTTCTTACCGATGCTCATTACCTCGCCAACGGCCCGCATCTGGGTGCCCAGTTTGTCCTCGACACCCTTGAATTTTTCAAAGGCCCAGCGGGCAAACTTGACCACGACATAGTCACCGGAAGGGGTGTATTTCTCCAGTGAGCCGTCCCGCCAGTAGGGGATCTCGTCCAGGGTCAGGCCGGCCGCCAGCATGGATGAGACCAGGGCGATGGGGAAGCCGGTGGCCTTGGAGGCCAGGGCCGAGGAACGGGAGGTTCGCGGGTTGATCTCTATCACCACCACCCGTCCGGTCCTGGGATCATGGGCAAACTGCACATTGGTGCCGCCGATAACTTCGATGGCGTCCACGATTTTGTAGGAATAATCCTGCAGGCGGTCCTGCAGTTCCTGGCTGATGGTCAGCATCGGCGCGGTGCAGTAGGAATCCCCGGTATGCACCCCCATGGCGTCCACGTTCTCGATGAAGCATACCGTTATCTTCTGGCTTTTGGCGTCGCGGACCACTTCCAGTTCCAGCTCCTCCCACCCCAGCACCGACTCCTCGACAAGTACCTGACTGACCGGGCTCGCTGAAAGTCCCCGACTGACGATGGTCTCGAACTCCTCCATGTTGTAGGCAAAACCACCGCCGGTCCCTCCCATGGTATAAGCCGGACGGATAACCACCGGAAGGCCGATGCGGGAGAGCACCTCCTTTGCCTCTTCGAGGGTGTGTGCGATGTCGCTGCGGGCGGTCTCTATCCCGAGGGAGGTCATGGTATTCTTGAAGGTTTCCCGGTCCTCTCCCCGTTTGATCGCGTCCAGATTGACGCCGATAACCCTGACCCCGTACTTTTCCAGCACCCCCGCCTCGGCAAGAGCGCTGGAGAGGTTGAGGCCGGTCTGGCCGCCAAGGTTCGGCAGCAGCGCATCGGGTCGTTCCTTGGCGATAATCTCGGTCAGAGTAGGGACATTCAGCGGTTCGATGTAGGTCACATCAGCCATGCCGGGGTCGGTCATGATCGTGGCGGGATTGGAGTTGACCAGCACGATCTCATACCCCAGTGACCTCAACGCCTTGCAGGCCTGGGTACCGGAATAGTCGAACTCGCAGGCCTGACCGATGATGATCGGACCGGAACCGATGATAAGAACCTTGTTGATATCGCTTCGCTTGGGCATGGCCAGCACTCCTTGAGATATTTGGATATCCTGAATCCGTTTTACGATCTACTCCTGCACCCAGCCGTTCTCCAGGCCGAACTCCTCCAGCCATTCCACGGCCCGATCATATTCGGCCGCCGTGATTTTACGGTCAATGCCCGGCGTGTCCGGGGCGCGGTGAGCCGGGAAGTACTGGCGCATCAGGGAAATGTGAGTCTCACGCCCCAGGTTTGCGGCGATCCAGCCCAACGTTTCACGAGTGCCGGACAGGTCTCCGGGCAAGACCAGATGGCGGATGATCAGTCCGCGTATCGCCACGCCTTCCCCATTAAGACTCAGGTGGCCCACCTGGCGCAGCATCTCCCGCACCGCCAGCCGGTTGATATCGCGGTACCCCGGGGCACGCGAGAGCTGCTCGGCCGTTTCGTCGTCGCTATACTTCATGTCCGGCAGATACACATCCACGACCCCGTCCAGCAGCCGCAGGACATCGGGCTTCTCATAACCGCTGCTGTTCCAGACTATGGGGAGCCTGAAGCCTAAGGGAATCGCCAGCCAGAGCACTGCCAGGATCTGGGGCAGATAGTGGGTCGGGGTCACGAAGTTGATGTTGTGCGCGCCCTGGCGCTGCAGCTTCAGCATCCTGCCGGCCAGCGCCGAGGTCGGCAGGTCCTGGCCGTTCCCCAACTGGCTGATGGGGAAATTCTGGCAGAAACGGCAACTCAGGGAACAGCCGCTGAGAAAAATCGTGCCGGAACCGTTGCGCCCCGAAATGGGCGGTTCCTCACCGGTATGGATGCTGGCCGCCGCCACCCTGGGCAGCAGGCCCGCGCCGCAGATTCCCGTCTCTCCCCTGATACGGTTGACCCCGCATTCGTGGGGGCAGAGGTCGCAGGAGCGGAGACGCTGGTAGGCTGCGCGGACCCGGCGGAGCAGTTCTCCTGAACGGTAAAGAACGGTGACTGGTGACTGGTGACTCGGGATTGGAGACTGGCTTCCGGATTGATTATGCGTGGTGTTTACATTCATTCCAATGTGCTTCATGATCCCTAAACCAGCGTTGCCGAAACCATACGGAAAAATCAAAATCAATAGAACGCGGATCAAATCTGATTTTGACTGGTTTACGCGGATAACCCAAAGAAAAAAGGTCTTTCAAAATCCGTGGAAATCCGCTCAATCCGCGTCATCCGTGTTCCATTGCAGCTCAGGTTGTTAACAAGTATCCACTATTCCCGATGTTTCTCCATCATTTGCACGAACCTGCCGAACAGGTACTGCGAATCGTGGGGCCCGGGCGAAGCCTCGGGATGGTGCTGCACGGAGAAAATCGGCAGACTGCAGTGACTGATCCCCTCCACGGTCTGGTCATTGAGGTTCTCATGTCCCAGGCAGGCCGCATCGCCCAGGGACTCCAGATCCACGGCAAAACCGTGGTTCTGGGCCGTAATCTCCACCCTGCGGGTGGCCATGTCCATGACCGGCAGGTTGGAGCCATGGTTGCCGAAGGGGAGCTTGATGGTTTTGCCCCCCAGGGCCAGCCCCAGCAGCTGATGTCCCAGGCAGATGCCGAAAATGGGTTTTTTGCCGATCATTTTCCTGATTTCCTGCTGTACCGAGACCAGGGGTTCGGGGTCGCCCGGTCCGTTGGAGAGGAAGATGCCATCCGGATTCATGGCCAGCGCCTCCTCGGCGGTGAAGCTCGCCGGCACCACGGTCACGTCGCATCCCGCATCCACCAGGCAGCGCAGGATGTTGTACTTGATGCCGAAATCGTAAGCCACCACCCTGTACTTGAGGGCCGCTGGATCAACCTGGGGATAGCCCCCCGCCAGGTGCCACTTGCCTTCGGTCCAGTGGTACGGCTTGTCGCAGGAGACGCCGGACGCCAGGTCCAGCCCGGCCATGCTGGGGATGGCGGCCGCCTTTGCCACCAGGCTTTCGGGATCCGTGTCGATGGTGGAGATGATGCCGTTCTGCGCCCCCTTGTCCCGCAGATGCCGGGTCAGGGCACGGGTATCGATCCCCTGGATGCCCACCACCCCGTTTTCCTTGAGATAGGCGTCCAGGCTCATGTTGGCCCGCCAGTTGGAATAGCAGTCCATGTACTCCCTGACGATGAAGCCGGAAAGAAACAGGCCGCGGCTCTCGATATCCTCGGGGTTGACGCCGGTGTTGCCGATCTGGGTATAGGTCATGGTGACCATCTGCCCCTTGTAGGAAGGATCGGTCAGCACTTCCTGATAACCGGTCATCGCGGTGTTGAAGACAACTTCTCCGCGGGCTTCGCCACCCGCGCCGAATGATTTTCCCCTGAAGATGCGCCCGTCAGCGAGCGCGAGGATTGCTTTCATAGTCGGTTACTCCGGATTGGATCTATTGTTGATGCTACA
>CAZRPI010000040.1:4990-13018 GCA_964601865.1 uncultured Pelobacter sp.
GAATCAGCGCCTGAAGACGACTTTTCCTGCCACAATGGTCGCTGCCGTGGCGCCTTTCATCTTCTGTCCCAGCCAGGGAGTATTCTTCGCCATGCTGGCCAGCTTGTCCGCCTCCACCACCCATTCGGCTGCGGGGTCGATCAGGGTAATGTCCGCCGCAGCGCCCGGCTTGAGGGTGCCGCGGTCAAGGTTGAGAATGCGGGCGGGTGTGCAGGACATCCGCTCCACGAGCTGGGCCATGGTCAGAACACCCTGCTCCACCAGCGCCAGCGACAGCGGCAGCGAGGTTTCCAGCCCGATGATGCCGTTCAGGGCGTTGTTGAACTCGATGTCCTTCTCATCGTCATGATGCGGCGCATGATCCGTGGCAATGGCGTCGATGGCACCGTCGGCCAGCCCCTGTTTGATGGCGGCCACGTCATCGGCCTCCCGCAGGGGGGGATTCATCTTGGCGTTGGTGTCGTAGCCGCGCACCGCGTCATCGGTCAGGGTAAAGTAGTGGGGCGCCGTTTCGCAGGTCACCCTGACCCCGCGCAGCTTGGCGTCGCGGATGATGCGCAGGGCGCCTCTGGTTGAGACATGGGCAATATGGACGGGGGAAGCGGTGTACTCGGCCAGCATGACATCCCTGGCAACGGCGATGTCCTCGGCCACGCGGGGAATCCCCTTCAGTCCCAGTTCGGTGGAGGTGAATCCCTCGTTCATCACCCCCTCGCCCACCAGCGCCAACTCTTCAGCGTGGGCGATGACCGGGATGCCCATGCCGCGGGCATATTCAAGGGCGCGCCGCATCAGCTCGGCATTGACCACCGGTCTGCCGTCGTCGGAGACCGCCACGCAGCCCGATTCCTTCAGTTCGCCCATTTCCGCCAGACGCTCTCCATTGGAACCGGCGGTCAGCGCACCGATGGGGAAAACGTTGCAGAGCCCGACGGCCTTCCCCCTGGCGACGACATATCCGGCAACGGCCTTGTTGTCGATGACCGGTCTGGTGTTGGGCATGCAGGCGATGGAGGTGAATCCGCCGGCGACGGCCGCCCTGGAACCGCTCTCGATATCCTCCTTGTATTCCAGACCCGGCTCACGCAGGTGGACATGCATGTCAATCAGGCCGGGGACAACGTACTTTCCATCGGCGTCAAAGGTTTCACAGTCCGCGGGCGGGGTCAGCCCCTTGCCCAGCTTGCTGACCCGGCCATTCTCCACGAGCAGGTCCAGTATTTCGTCAATGCCCTGGGTGGGATCGATCACCCGGCCGTTTTTTATCAGAAGGTTCATGTAGTCACCTCGAATATTGATAGTTGCGACGCCTTCATACGGTCGCCGGTTTCCTCGGTACTGCCGCTTCCGGACCCGCGGCGCGGATCATCATACAGCCAGTTCGCCGCCGCAGACGTGATACAGCATGGCCATCCTCACCGCCACGCCGTTCTCTACCTGCTTCATGATCCAGGACTGGTCTCCGTCCACCACGGCGCTGCACATCTCCACCCCGCGATTGATGGGGCCGGGATGCATGACCATGGCGTCCGGCTTGGCCAGCTTGACATTCTCCGGGTTGAGTCCGAAGTAGCGTGAGTATTCGCGGGTATTGGGGATGAGGGTCTTGCCCTGGCGCTCCTGCTGGATACGCAGCATCATCACCACGTCAGCGTCCTGGATGGCCTCGCGCAGGGTGGAGCAGACCGTGACGTTGCCCAGGCGCTCGACGCCCGGCGGGATCATGGTGGGCGGACCGGACAGATACACGTGCGAGCCCAGTTTGGTGAGCCCCTGGATGTTGGAACGGGCGACCCGGCTGTGGGTGATGTCGCCCACGATGGCGACCTTCAGTCCATCCAGACGGCCGAAGCGGTCTTTCATGGTCAGCATGTCCAGGAGCCCCTGGGACGGGTGTTCATGGGCGCCGTCACCGGCGTTGATCACCGAGCAGGGAACCTTTTTCGCGAGGAAATAGTGCGAACCGGAAATGGCATGGCGCATGACGATGATGTCCGGCTTCATGGCCATCAGATTGAGAGCCGTGTCCGACAGGGTTTCGCCCTTGGTGGCCGCACTGGTCGAGGGGGAGATGTTGACCGTATCGGCAGACAGCCGTTTTTCGGCGAGTTCGAACGAGGTGCGGGTGCGCGTGGAGGATTCGTAGAACAGGTTGATAATGGTCTTGCCGCGCAGGGTGGGGACCTTCTTGATATCGCGGTTGTTGATCTCGCGCATGCTCTCGGCCGTCGACAGGAGCAGTTCGATCTCCTCTCCGGTCAGGTCCTGCAGCGCGATGATGTCCTTGTGTTTGAACTCGGGCATGACATCCCTCCTTTATTTTTCCAATTGCACTTCGTACGCCTTCTTATCATCATCGAACAATACCTGGACGTTCTCCTTCCTGCTCGTGGGGACGTTGCGCCCCACGAAATCGGCCCGGATGGGGAGCTCCCGGTGTCCCCGGTCGATCAGCACCGCCAGCTGGATGCAGCGCGGACGGCCATGGTCCATGAGTGCGTCCATGGCGGCACGAATGGTGCGGCCGGTGCAGAGCACGTCATCCACCAGCACCACCCTCTTTCCCTCCAGGGAGAACGGGATATCGGTTTTGCCCACCGGCGTGAGGGCCTTGCTCCCCACGTCATCCCGGTAGAGGGTGATATCAACCGTCCCCACGGCCGGCTTGACCCCCTCGATCACCTCGAGAACTGAGGCGAGCTCCGTGGCCAGCAGGGCGCCCCCCGAGCGGATACCGATCAGGACCACATCGTTCAATCCCTTGTTGCGCTCCAGAATTTCGTGGGAAATGCGGGTCAGGGCCCGTTTTATTCCGGGACAATCCAGAATTACCGTTTTTTCGTCTGACATGTCGTCACCTCGTTGTCGGCATAAAAAAAGAGCCTCACCGCGGCGCGCGGCAAGACTCTTCGTTACTGATTGAATTGAGCGTGGTGTTCATCTGATGATACCCTTGCCAGTCTCTCGTACTGGATTAAAAGGCCAATGCGCGGTCCAATTGGCAAACCTTACCACCGGACCCCGGTCAGGTCAAGGAAGTTTTGTATGCGGCCGGGCAAGTGCAGGCCGGATCAATATTTCCTGTGCAAAAATCCATTCATTTTTCTACCGGACACCTTTTTTTCTCAACCCTGCTGCCGGCCATAGGCCGCCATAAAAACATCGACGGCGCGCCCGCTAACGGCCCTGATCCTCTCCGCGCCGACATCAAGGGGGAGCTGGAACAGGAAGCAATCCAGCAGTTCGGACTCCAGCAGACTGCACAGATGCCTTGACGCCACCAGAGGGTCCGCCTGGCGCAACTTGCCGAGTCTCATGGCTTCGCGCAAAAACTCCGCAATCAGGTTCATGCTGCGCATCACCCCGCGCTCATACACCAGACGTCCCAGTTCAGTGCGGCCGGACTCGGAAATGGCCAGATGCCGCTGAGCCCTGATATTCGGTGAATAGAGAAACGTCAGGAATTTCTCCCCGAAACGGCGGAGCGATTCGGGCATATCTTCTTGCAACAGCCCGATCGAATCATGCACCGCCTCGAATTCCGCTTCCGAGGCGCGGAACATGACTTCGCAGAACAGCTCCTCTTTTGACGAGAAGTAGTTGTAAATCGTCGCCTTGGAGCCCCCAACTCTGGCGGTGATCTCCGCCATGGAGACCCCGAACCCCATCTCTCTGAACGCCTCAGCAGCCACATCGAGAATGGCCTGACGCTTTGTTTCCGTTTTCATTTTCATGATTTCGCCCTTTTCTTTTCCAGAAACTGTACTATTAGGTTTACTTTCGACACCGTTTCCCGTACTGTACCATACGGTACACTTAAGTCCATCATTGAAAGATCAGTTTCATGCATAATCCCGTCAAATCCATGTCGAAAGACATCCCGAAAGGGTTGGCGCTTGCCCTGGCCACCCTGTGCGCCCTCAACGGCTGCGCCTTTTTCCCCTCCCTGAACAGACCCGGCAGCATGAAGGCAGCATCCGACTATCAGACGGCATCATCCTTTTCAGCGCCAGCCACCGACTGGCCCAGCGAGCGATGGTGGAAGACGTACGGAGACCCGCAGCTGGATGAGCTCATTGAAGAGGCGCTGCGTGGGGCGCCGGACATGGCCGCGGCCAATGCCCGTCTGCTCTCCGCCAATGCCGTCTCCCAGGTTGCCCGGTCCGCGCTCTTTCCCCAGGTCTATGCCAACGGATCGGTGAGCAAACAGACCCTGAGCTACAACTACGTTACCCCCCCGGAGATAACACCGAAGGGCTGGCAGGAATACGGCCTGGCCATGCTCAGCCTGAACTGGGAAATCGATTTCTGGGGCAAGAACCGGGCCGGTCTCGCCGCGGCCACGTCGCAGCTCGAAGCCAGCCGCGCCGAGCTCGCCCAGACACGCCTGAGTCTCGCTGCCGCCATCGCATCCGGTTATGCGGAGCTTGCCCGCCTTTTCTCGACTCGCGATACGGTGGCGCGTTCCGTGGCAGTCCGCGGCAAAACCGTACAGCTATTCAACGAACGTTTCAACAACGGCCTGGAAACCAGGGGGAGCCTGAGCGCAGCCAGGGCGCGACAGGCGGAAGTCGAAGGTGAACTGCTGGCCATCGAAGAACAGATCGGTCTTCAGCGTCACAGGCTGGCGGCCCTGACGGGCGCGGGCCCGGACCGCGGCCTGAGCATCAGGCGTCCAGCCTGTGACCTGAAAAGACGGTTCGGTCTTCCGGCCAACCTGGCGGCCGATCTGCTCGGCAGACGCCCCGACGTGGTTGCCGCCCGCCTGCTGGCGGAAGCGCAGCTGCGCCGCATCGACCAGAAGAAGGCCGAATTCTACCCCAATGTCAACCTTGCCGCCTTTTTCGGGGTGCAGTCCATGGGACTGAACCTGCTGCTCAGGCATGCCTCGACCATCGGCGGAGTCGGACCGGCAATCACCCTGCCGATATTCACGGCCGGCCGTCTGCGGGGCGAACTGCGCTGGACGGTGGCCGTCTATGAGGAGGCGGTGGCGAACTACAACCGCACCCTGAGCCACGCCCTGCAGGATGTGGCCGATGCCGCGCTCAGCCAGAAGGCGCTGGGCGACCAGCTGCTCAAGGCCGAGCAGGCCGTCACCGCGGCCGGAGACGCGCATCGCGTGGCCCGCGAGCGCTACGAGGGGGGCCTGGCCACTTATCTTGAGGTACTTTACGCGGAGGACATCCTCCTGAACACCCAGCGCAGCCTGACCAATCTTCATGCCAGAGCATTCATTCTCGACATCGCGCTGACGAGCGCCCTGGGCGGCGGATACCGGGTCAACGGAAAATAAACACGCAAGGATATCGATATGCAGGTAACAAACAAGCAAGAATCCAGCGTCATAAACAGGGAACATCGCCGCCGGAAAATGCTGATTGCGCTGACGGTCACCATCTGCGTCGTCGCCCTCTGTTTCGCGGCATACTGGTTCCTGTACGCTTCGAAATTCGTCTCAACGGACAATGCCTACACCGCCGTCGAGATCGCCCAGGTGACGCCTTCGGTTGGAGGAATCGTCGGCGAAGTGCTCGTCAAAGATACTCAAATCGTAAAAAAGGGTGAGGTTCTGGTGAGAATCGACCAGACCGACGCCAGACTCGCCCTGGCCCAGGCGGAAGCCGATCTGGGCCGGGCCATTCGCAGGGTACAGGGTTTCATGGCTAACGACACCAGTCTGGGGGCGCAGATCACTGCTCGGGAAGCCGATGAACAACGTTCGCGGGCTCAGCAAACCTCGGCTGAAGCGGATTTCGAACGGGCAAAAATCGACCTCAAACGCCGCGAAGCGCTGGTGACGTCGGGTTCGGTGTCGGGCGACGAGCTGACCCGGGCCCGGAATGCCTTTGCCGTCGCCAAAGCCAGCCTCGCCGCGGCACGGGCAGCCGCGGCGCAGGCCATTGCCAACCGTACCACCGCCATCGGCGCGAAAGACGCAAACGCGGCGCTCATAGCCAAAACAACCGTGGCTACCAACCCCGAGGTTGCCCTGGCCCGCGCCCGGCGCGACCAGGCCGCGGTCGACCTGGAGCGCACCGTGATCCGGGCGCCGCTCGACGGCATCGTGGCCAAACGCCAGGTTCAGCTCGGACAGAGGGTACAGGTCGGCATGCCGCTGTTGGCCATAGTGCCGGCGCAGGAAATGCACGTCGACGCCAACTACAAGGAGAGACAGCTCAAGAAAGTCCGTATCGGCCAGCGGGCAGAAATTCACGCCGACATCTACGGTTCCTCGGTCACCTATCACGGCACGGTCGAAGGCTTTTCCGGCGGTTCGGGATCGGCCTTCGCGGCCATTCCGGCGCAGAACGCCACCGGCAACTGGATCAAGGTGGTGCAGCGTCTGCCGGTGCGCATCAGGCTCGATCCGGAGGAACTGAAGCGGAACCCCCTCAAGGTGGGGCTCTCGATGGAAGTGACCATTGATACCCGCGACGGCAAATAGGCGGAGCGCATCGATATGAGCCGGACTACGTCCCCCGACATTACGGCCAACGGCGAGGAGAATCTCTCCGGAGCAATACTCTGGGTGGCAGCATTCATGCTTTCGGCAGCGAATTTTATCGCCGTCCTCAACCTGACCATCGCCAACGTCGCGGTGCCCAACATTGCCGGCAACCTCGGGGCGACGACCAGCCAGGGCACCTGGGTAATTACCTCCTACGCCGTGGGCGAGGCGATTACCGTGCCGCTGACCGGCTGGCTGGCGGCGCGGTTCGGCGCGGTCCGGGTCTTTGTCTGGGCCCTGGCCATGTTCGGCGTATTCTCCGCCCTGGACGGTTTATCCACGTCTCTCGGCCTGCTGGTATTCGCCCGCATCTTCCAGGGATTTTCGGGCGGACCGCTGATGCCGCTGTCGCAAACCCTGCTGATGCGCATCTTCCCGAAGGAGAAGGGAACCGCTGCCATCGGCCTCTGGTCGATCACCACGCTGGTGGCGCCGGTGATCGGTCCCATTCTCGGGGGTTATCTCTGCGATGAATACAGCTGGCCCTGGGTCTTCCACATCAATCTGCCGATTGCCCTCTGCTGCGCCTTCATCGCATGGCAACTGCTGAAACAGTATACCGAGCCTCTGTCCCGCAACCCAATCGACGTTATCGGTCTGGGCCTGCTCGTTGTCTGGGTGGCCGCATTGCAGATCATGCTGGATGAGGGCAAGGATCTGGACTGGTTTGCCTCCGACGAAATCATCGCGCTGGCCCTCATTGCCGCAACCGGTTTTGTCGCCTTCATCATCTGGGAGTTTCACGAAGAGCACCCGGCGGTGGATCTCAAGGTATTCCGGCACCGGGGGTTCACGGCCAGCGTTATGACCATCAGCCTGGCCTATGCCGCATTCTTCGGCGTCTGCGTCCTGACCCCGCTCTGGCTCCAGAGCTTCATGGGCTATACGGCGACCTGGGCCGGCCTGGCCACCGCCTGGAGCGGAGTCACCGCGGTATTCGTCGCACCGGTTGCGGCCCAGCTTACGAGCCGGGTTGACCCTCGAAAACTGGTATTCGGCGGCGTGGTCTGGATGGGCCTGGTAACCCTGTGGCGCACGGTAGCTACGACCGATATGGGTTTCTGGGATGTGGCGTTCCCGTTGATGGCCATGGGCCTGGGCATGCCGTTCTTTTTCGTCACCACGACCGCGCTGGCGATCGCGAGCGTCGAAGAACGGGAGATGGACTCCGGAGCCGGCCTGATGAACTTTCTGAGAACGCTGTCCGGCGCTTTTGCAACGTCTCTGGTGACCACATCCTGGAGCAACAGGATCACGTACAACCATGCGGAACTCGTCGGCCTGGCCGACGGTGACGGTGGAATACGGACCATGCTCGAGCGCTTCGACATGCCCACCGACGCGATCAACCAGGGCATGGACTACATGATCACCGGGCAGAGCGTCATGCTGGCAACGAACCAGTTGATGTGGATTATCGGCATCATCTTCATCTTCGCCGCCTCGATCATCTGGCTGGCGCCGAAACCGAACCGGGCGGTGGACCCGTCGCAAGGCGGGCATTGATCCGAACTGCG
>CAZRPI010000040.1:13118-25579 GCA_964601865.1 uncultured Pelobacter sp.
CCCCAACCGCCGTTTCTGGTTGATATCGGTCCAACCAGCAACCACTGGAGGATTTCCATGTACAGACACATCCTTGTCCCAACCGACGGTTCCCCGCTCTCCCAGGCGGCAGTCAACGGCGCGATTTCCTTTGCCGGGGAAACCGGCGCCCGCATAACCTTTTTCTGCGCCGTACAGGCGGTTCCCAAGTTCTATTACGGCGAGGGGGCCATATTCGATGCCGAGGCCCCAAAACGGTTCCACAGAGCCGCGGAAAGCATGGCCAATGTGATTCTGGATGAAGCGGAAGGGCTCGCCCATGATGCCGGGATCGAATGCTCCAGACTGATGATGACCAGTGATCAGCCCCATGAGGCCATCATCGAGGCCGCCGACCGCTGCGGATGCGACCTGATTTTCATGGCGTCCCACGGCCGGCGCGGCATCAATGCGCTGCTGATCGGCAGCGAGACCCGGAAAGTACTGACGTTTTCGAAGATACCGGTGCTGGTGCATCGGTGACATTCTCCAGCCTGATTGTCCCATGAAATTGATTACTCCGGTGCAGACATTATGGCGCAACCCGACAAGAGACACGATGTTCTGAGCGCAGCCCTGGCACTGTTTGCCACACGGGGTTTCCACGGAACGCCCATGTCCCTGATCGCCGAACGGGCGGAAGTAGCCGTGGGGACGATCTACTGTCATTTTGAAAGCAAGGATGTGCTCATCGTTGAGTTGTATACCGATATCGAAAAGCGCATCATGGCGATCATTGACGAGCGATATCCGCAGGAGAAGCCGTTCAGGGAATGTTTCATCCACCTCGGATCGGAGGTTTTGCGATACTTCATCGTCTGTCCGCTGGACTTCCGCTATCTGGAACAGTTCCACAATTCTCCTTATGGCGCCGCCTACCGCCGCGACAAGCTGCTGGGCGACCCGACAAACGGCAATACGTTCAGGGAGCTGTTCGAGTACAGCCTGTCACAGCAACTACTGAAAACCCTCCCTCTGTCGATGCTTCTCGCCCTGTTCTTCGGCCCTTTGCTCTACATTGCCAGGGACTGCATTCTCGGGTTTGTTGAACTGGACGAAGAGATGATTCACCGGATTGTCGAGGCCTGCCTGGACGCCATCAAACGTTAATCCAGCCGCCCCGCCCAAACAAAATTTGCCCCCTCCCCTCCTTTGTGCTACACCTATCCCCCCATGAAGAAACTCAACCCGCAACAGGAAGCTGCCGTTCACCACACCGAGGGACCGCTTCTGATCCTGGCCGGCGCCGGATCGGGCAAGACCCAGGTCATCACCAGCCGCATCGTTCACCTGCTCCGGGACAGGCAGGTCCCGGCCGACGCCATCCTGGCGGTCACCTTTACCAACAAGGCCGCCCGGGAGATGCGCGAGCGGGTGGTGGGCATGGCCGGCAAACGGGCCGAGGGGATTATCATTTCCACCTTCCACTCCCTGGGGGTGCGTATCCTGCGGCGCGACATCCGCTCCCTCGGCTTCAAGCCCAACTTCTCCATCTACTCCTCATCGGACCAGGCGGGCGTGCTGCGCCAGGCCATGCGCGAATGTAACATCGACCCGAAACAGATCGATCCGGACACCATCTTGTGGCGCATTTCCGGGGCAAAGAACAAACTCATCGGCCCACGCGAATTCAAGGCGGCCAGTGACGACCGCTTCGAACTGGCCACGGCGGCGGTGTATCCCCGCTACCAGGAGCTGCTCAGGGGCTTCAATGCCGTCGATTTTGACGACATCATCATGCTGTCGGTCAGACTGCTGCAGACCGATCCCGCCATTCTGGAGTACTGGCAACGGCGTTTCAGCCACATCATGGTGGATGAATACCAGGACACCAACGCCTCCCAGTACCTGTTGATCTCGCTTTTGGCGCAACGCCACGGCAACCTGTGCGTGGTGGGGGATGACGACCAGTCCATCTACGGCTGGCGCGGGGCGGAAGTGCGCAATATCCTCAATTTTGACCGCGATCACGCCGGTTGCCGGGTCATCAAGCTGGAGCAGAACTACCGCTCCACCAGCACCATTCTTGATGCGGCCAACAGTGTCATCAGAAACAACAGCCTGCGCAGCGACAAGGCGCTCTGGACCGCCCTGGGCAAGGGGCGCGAGATCGATCTCATCGCGGCGGAGAGCGAAGAGGACGAGGCGGCCAAGGTGGTGGAGAAGATGCTGCTGGCCCAGTACCGCGACAAGCTCTCCTGGTCCGACCTGGCCATCCTCTACCGTTCCAACTCCCAGAGTCGGGCGTTCGAGGAGCGGCTGCGCCAGGAACGCATCCCCTACGTGGTGATCGGCGGCCAGCAGTTCTACGAACGCAAGGAGGTCAAGGACGCCATCGCCTATCTCAAGGTGATCGACAACCCGAGCGACGAGGCATCGCTCTTGCGGATCATCAACTTTCCCCGGCGGGGGATCGGTGACAATACGCTCGTCCGCCTCAACCAGTGGTCCCAGGAGCGGGATCTGCCGCTGTTCCAGGTTCTGGGTCGGGTCCGGGAGATTCCGGATCTTTCCGAAGCATCGAAAAAGGCGGTGGCAGGCTTTCACACCATGATAACAGGGGTAATCGAGGGCTTCCGGAATCTGCGCATGGGAGAGCAGGTCAATGCCCTGTTCAACCGTCTGCGGATCGAGGACGAGTTGTACCGGACCCTGAATGACGCCAACCAGGCCAGGAAGCGGATCGAGAACATCGAACAGGTGGTCAACTCTCTGGCGGTGTACGAGGACCGGAATCCCCAGGGTTCCCTGTCGGATTTCCTGGAGCGCATCTCGCTGCTGGACGAGGACAAACCGGCGGATGACGACAAGGAGCATGGCCATAACGCCGTGACCCTCATGTCCCTGCACTCCAGCAAGGGGCTGGAATTCAGCCACGTCTACCTGGTGGGGATGGAGGAGGATCTGCTGCCGCACAGGCGCTCCATCGAGGAAGACCCGGCGGTGGCCGAGGAACGGCGGCTCTGCTACGTGGGCATTACCCGCGCCCGGCAACACCTGACCATTACCCGTTGCCTCACCCGCCGCAAATATGGCGCCGTGGAGGAGCGCAACCCCAGCCGTTTTCTGGCGGAAATCCCCGAGCACCTGCTGAACCGGGCGGAGGGCGATACCTCCGGTGCAACGCCGGACTCCTCCGGAATGGCCGACGACTTCTTCGCGCGGATGCTCGGATGAACGGAATTCCGTTCTCAATCAAACAGCTCTTGATTTTATCCGTCCGTTTTTTGTATGATCCGACCGATGCGGACTCAGGTCCGTAAGACACATAGGAAGCATTGTTCCGGATAATCGATAATACTAAACCACCCGCGAGGGTGGGACGGAAAGCCCACAGGGTCTGCCTCAGACAGCCGGGATGCCGAAATGTCACATGAGATTTCAGGCTCCGGCTTTTTTATATCGCAAAAAAGCATCTTAATCTGTACCCAAAAGTATAAAAATGGGTTAGTATTGCACCGGTTCAGCCCCTACCAGCAGGGCAAACGGGCTGCATCAGAACAGCATGGAAGCGATTTCCGAACATCAACGGATCTTCAAATCGAAATACGATAGGGGTCAGATCATGAACACCGGTTTTGCATCACGTTTGAGGTACGCGCTCCTGATAACCGGGCTTGCGGCATTCCTCCCCCTGAGCGGGGCTTTCGCGGAAAACCAGGCCGAGAGCTTCACTCCTTCCCTTCTGTCGGCGCCGGGCCAGGAAGACGTGGCGTCGTACAACCAGAGGCTCCAGACAGCCAGGAAGGACCTGGAGGTTTACCGGACTTTCGCCGAGCATTTCGGTGCCAGCGGCGAAAACGAGGTGCTGTCCCAGCTCCAGGCGCCCCTGGACGATTACCTGAGGAAACACGTGAACATGCTGCTGGAGCAGTCGCCGGAATCAGTAACCCTCGAATCGACCCGCCTGACCGCGGAGGTCCTGTTCGTGAAGGCGCGCCTCTACATGGCCCTGAACAGGAGTGAAGACGCGAAAGCCACCATTGCCGACATGAAGAAGCGGTTTGCCCCATACCAGAAGATCACCATCCAGGCGCCGGAAAAGACCACCACCCTGGACGAGGCGATCCGGCAGCTTGATGAAGAACTTACCAGAACCACATCCACAAAGAAGAGTTAAGGGGAACCTTTACCATGGAATTTTTCGGACTGTTCACCATCAATCCTGAAAGCTTCAACGTCTGGTCATTGAGGATTTCCATGACTCTGACCACCACCATCTTCATCCTGGGGTTCACCATGGCGATCCGCGCGTTTCTGCACGCCAGGGGCGCCGACCCGGACTACCTGGACAGCATCAAGGGCCGGGCAGCGTCGCCGGATGACGGCCTGGCCGAAAGCGTCGCCAAGATCCTCTGGTCCACGGCGCGGAACGAAACGGAGGGCGGCTATTCGGCGCCCCCCGAATTTCTCCGCGACGCCACCCGCCAGGTGGCGGAGAACAGCTTCGACGGCCGATTCGTCAACAAGATCTACATGTGCGCCAACCTCCTCCCCCCCATCGGGTTGTGGGGAACGGTTGCCGGCATGATCGTGATCTTCCTCTACACCGGCGATCCTGGCAACGCCCTGAACAGGGGCGCCATCGGCACCAAACTCTGGTCCACCTTCCTTGCCCTGCTCTACTACGTTTCCCTGGAAGCGATCTGCCTCTTCCTGAACATGAGATCGAGGAGATGTATCGAACGCGGCCTGAAAGTGAAAATCTGAGGCCTGGGGGCGCAAAGGCATGGGTAAGAAACAAATCTCACGGCACGCTTGGCTTTTTTCATTCACGGACGTTGCGTTCCTGCTCCTCCTGGTGTACACCCAGCTGGCGCGGATGAGTTCGAACGACAACCCAGTGGCGGAAATGCGCCTCCCGGCGCCGGTCGTGGCAAAAAGCGCGGAAATGACGCTCATGAGGTCGAACCCGGACTACCGCCAGCTGCTGGTGGAGAAGCATTCGGACCGGCCGTACCGACTGGCGCGCATCGTTAACGGGAACGAAGTATCGAGAAGCGATGCCATGGATTACCGGCAGCTCACCACCGCGCTGCAGCTCGTCCGCAACGAGAGGAGGCGCTCGCCGCGGCCGGTGGTCGTGCCCCTCCCCGAATCATTCAGCAGCGACCTGCTCCAGGCGGCGGCGCTCGTGGGCAAGTACTGGAACGATCCGGGCACGGCGGTGGTCCACACCGACCGCAACGAAGGAAAACAATGAGCCGCCTGATGCGCAGGTCCTATGGCTACGGAGGGACGCGCCTGGAGCGTGTCATCGTCTGCCCCCCCCCGATGGAAACGCCACCCATGCCGCTCTGGCTCAAACTGCCGGCGCTGGCGCTTCTCCTCGTGTTGCCGTTTCTGATCGGCCGTTACGCGGTCCCCACGTCCAACATGCCCATGAGGACAGTCATCGACATCAGCAAATTGACCATCGAGCCCCCTCCCCCCATGATCTTCAAACCGGAGCGTCCCAAACCGGAGCCGGTTCGTCCGCCTGAACGGGTCGCGGAGCTACCGCCGAAAACCGAAACCCCTCCGCCCCAGGCGATCCAGAGGGTGACGGAGCGGAGCACGTTCTCTCCCGCACCGGCTGAAACACAGCGGCCGACAATTTCCCGAAACCCGAGGTCCGACCTTGCCGGCGGCGGAACCTACCGCCCCGGGATCATCCGCGAGAGGAGACAGGTCGATATCGGTGGCGGCGGCACCGCGGCGGCAACCCGCATCAGGCGCGAAGTCGTGGTTGGCGAGGCACCGTCCGCTGGAGCGACCATATCCCGTTCCCGGAGCGGAGGCGCCAATGCCATGGATTCATCCCTTGCAACGAGGGATGCGATCGTGGTCCGCAGGCGCTCGGCTCCCGCGGGAGGCGCATATGGCAGCGGCGGCATCGGAATCGGCACCTCCCAGGGCCCGACGGTCATCAGACGGGGACGCCCTTCCGGTCCGACATCCGGAGAGGGCGGCGGCATCCGGGTCGCAGCGACACGGGAAAGATCGAGGTCTGGCAACGGGAGCGGCGGCGGTTCCGGAGAGGGAGAATCATCATCCGTCGGAGCGGTTCGCGGCATATCCCTCATGAGCCTGGAGATCTGTTCAAGCGCCCAGCTTCAGGAGGAAAAGACGAAGGACGTATTGAGCGTCGTCGGCTCGCGCAGGAGCTGCCGGGATGAAAAGGGGGAATTTCAATTCAGGGGAACGAGACGGGTATCGTCGTTCAACCTGATCATCTTCCCCTCCCAGGGACGAAAACCATCCAATCGATGCAAGGAGCTGGAATATGCCTACAACTGTCTCACGACTAACTGACGTACGTTTTTTCATCTCGTTCTGCTGTGCGGTCTGCATGTTGACGCTCACGACCGCCACCTGGGCTGCGCCTCATAAAAAGGGCAGGTCCAGGGCAGCCGCATCGAAAAAGCTGTCCTCCTCTCCGGCGAAACCGGCGGTAAAGCCCGCGGCTTCCGGGAAGGCCGGCGCCTCCGTAGCGCAGAAGGAGTGGGGGCCGTACCTGGACGTTGCCTACGAGCTCACCTACTGGGAAAAGGCGGAGATCCGGGAATGGCGTGAGAAGCGTGACCGGGAGCTGGGAGAAACCCTGGCCGCCTACATCGCCAAGTGGAACGCCAGGCTGGCGCCCCCCCAGGAAAACACCGCAACCGAGCAGAAGAAGGAGCAGTTGCCCGCCTACAAGGAACGTGATTATCTGCGACTGGGCATCGCTCTCACGATCGACTACCTCCAGAGCGACAACGTGGAGAGCATCAACAACGCGGTCAGGGTCATGGACAGGCTGAAGGGGAAGACGTCCATGCCCGAGATTGCCTTCTGGTCCGGTTTCGCCAGATCCCTGCAGGCGCTTGAGGTCAACGACTCGAAGGAGTTCGTCGCTCAGACGTACGGCATCTGGAACAACGCCGTTCTGTACATCGAACAGAACGAACTGGCCCGCAACGCCGCAAACAAGACCGCCACCACGACCACCCCGTTCTACTATCGCAACCTGATCAACCTCATCGTGAACCGGGCCATCATCAGCAGGAAACAGGAGAACCTGAACGCCCTGGGTCCCATGTTCCTCATGATGAAAGACCGCAATCTGGGTGAGAAAGACAGCGAGGGCAAGTACACCACCACGCTGGTGCAGCGTATCACGGACGGGCTCACCGCCCCCGATTCCGACCGCTACCGGCTCAACTACACGGTGGCGATGATCGAGGCCAGACGGCTGCAGCAGGTCGCCAGCTCGAAACTCGATTCAGAAGGGATGACCGAAGCGGCCAGAAAGGCCTTTGAGCAGTCCCGTCTGTACAACGACCTGGCTTTCAAGTGGGCCGCGTCCCGGAGAAGCAGCGGCGTGGTTTCGGCGGCCGTGGATCACCTGGACATGACAAGCTTCGCCATCCAGCGCCTGCCCGACAACGAGAAGGCGCCGGAGTACAGGTTCTTCGCGGCCCTGCCCGCCAAGGAGAGCGCTTCGGCCATCCTGCAGTCCATGGCCATCTTCAACGACGTGGCCACCTATTCCGCCGGCGGCTGGGAGAAGGCGGGGTACCAGTCCCGCGATCTCTACCTGAAATCGTCCCACCGGCTCTGGCGCGCCATCATGGAACTCTCCCTCTGGACGGGTGATTATTACCTCCCCAAACTGAACGCGGCCAGGGACTCCCAGAGCGTCCACGCCTACGCGGCGCCCATGCAGGTGGCGCTTGACTCCTACCTCGATTTCCTGGCGTCCCAGCTGGGAAGGGGCTACAACGACATCATACCGGATTCCGCCTATTTCGGCGCCGCCGAGGCGGCGGACAAGCTGGCCTTCAGCTACCAGAAGGTCAACAGCTACAACACCGACAACAGCGCCTACAACCTCTGGTTCGAGCACCGGCTGCAGGCGACCGAACTCTTCCCGCTGTCACCCCGGGAGGTACGCCAGACCGCCATCGCGCTCAAGCAGGACGGTCGTTACAACCTGTACCTGGACTACTTCATCCCCCTCTCCACCAGGGTCAAACAGTCACAGGCCTTCAAAAGATGGGTAGAGGAGCAGAAGTCCGATCTCACCCCGGTCGTCCGGGATTACACGAACTCCATCGAGAGACTCTTTGCCGCCGGCCCGGAGGGCGAATCCCAGGTCCCTTCCGGCGCCACGGGAGAGGCGGCCTTTGTCGCCTCATTCCAGCCACTGCGCGAAGAGCTGCAGAGAAAACCGGACCACCCGGTCCACAAGCTGCTGAAGGCGTTCTATCAGGAAGAGCTCCAGAAGGGCGCCCCATTCACCCTGCTGCTGAAGGACCCGAACCGGCTGGACCGTGGCCTGTGACAGACCGTTCAATGGGGGTGGCATGAAAAGAATCATCTTGAATCTGATGGGATTTGCCGCAGCCCTTCTGGCGGCATCTCCGGCGGCGGCGGAAATCAACGGGGGCGAGTTTTCCATTTCCCCTTTCGCGGGCGCTCTGGTGTATGACGGCTCCCAGAGGCTCTCCTCCAGTTTTGCGGTTGGTACCAGACTGGGGTACAATGCGACCCGGAACCTGGGGATCGAGGGGCAGTTCACCTACGCCAGGCCGCGATATAAGGGTAAAAACGGGAACATCTACAACACCCGGGGCGACATCCTCTACCACTTCTTTCCGGACAAGAAACTTGTTCCCTTCTTCGCCATCGGCGGCGGCTGGATGGGCGCCGAGGCGGGCCCCAGCCAGAGCAGGCACGCCACGTTCGACTACGGCGTGGGGCTGAAGTATTTCCTCAACGACTCCGTCGCCCTGCGCGGCGACTTCCGCCAGGTGATGTCCATCCGGCCGAACAGCAGGGACGATACCTGGCAGAACTCGGAGATAACGGTCGGCGTGACGTTCCAGTTCGGAGGGGTGAAGCGGGTTTCGCCGCCGGTTGCCGAGGCTGCCGCCGCTCCTGCCGCGGCCCCGGTTGCAACGCCGCCAAAGGTCGTTGAGGATCCCGAATGCTGGACGGCAGACGGCGCCGAGGTGCCGTCGGGGAAAATAGCCGTGACCGGCATCTGCCTGAGGGAAAGCGCGGTCGAGATCCAGGCCGGTGAACGGATCAGGAAGTACGGCGTCTTCACCCTGGCCCAGCCGTCCCGGTTGGTGATCGACATCAGCAACGCCGCGAGCGGATTCAAGGCCGGAACAATCCGCACCAACCGTCTGGGAATCGCCGCGGTGCGTTTCGAGAACTATCCCGAGTTCCTCAGGATCTTCCTGGACGCCGGCCAGGGGCGGATCCTCCCCTATCGCGTGGAGGAGTCCGACCCGTGCCTGAGGATCATCATGACCCCCTTCAACGTCCCCTCTCCCGACAAAGAACCATAGGCATTACAAGGAAGCGCCGGAGCGCATCGACGCTCCGGCGGTTCCATTTTCACCGGCCGCAGATATTTCACCATACCTGATGGTCACACAAGCCAGTATCGCACGGCCCCCCCCATCAGCACCCAACCTCTGGTTTCTGATTCAATCACCGACCATGACTCAGTATTGTCCAGCTTGGAATTTGCGGCTGCTGAAAATACCAAAACGGACAATACTGGATATTCCTTAATTGTTTGACCTCAATTCAACACACCGGACAGCGCCGCCTCAGCCTCCGCTGTCTGGCCAATCTCCCTGACGCAGCAAAACGTCTTGACGTCACAACGCCACAACGCTATAGTTGGTGCGGAGGTATGTATAATGGGCACACTTACCAAACGGGTAACCGTGTATTTTGATCCCGCCATGCATCGGGCGCTTCAGCACAAGGCGCTGGCAACATCCCGGTCCCTTTCCGATATCGTCAACGACGCGATACGCCAGGCATTGGCCGAGGATGCCGAAGACCTTGAGGCGTTTGAAGAGCGAATCCACGAACCGCTGCTTTCCTATGAAGACGTATTGAAAGAGCTCAAGGCCAATGGCCGTCTATAGCATCTACTTCAAGAGTTCGGTCAGGAAGGACCTGGACTCCATCCCCCGAAACGATCTGCAACGGATCATGGAGCGCATCGCGGGTCTCGCCGAGAATCCCCGTCCCGCTGGTTGCGAAAAGCTCTCCGGTCAGGAGAAGTACCGCCTTCGACAGGGCAATTTCCGTATCATCTATTCCATCCAGGACAATCAATTGACCGTCTGGGTGGTCAAGATCGGCCACCGTCGCGAGGCCTACCGGGTTTGAAAAGAAAAAACCAGGGTTGTAAAATTGTCCCGGTTCCTGGCGTTTCTACGGATACCTTATGGTAATGGCGAGCCGGCGCTCAGGTGAATCCAGGGTAAAGAGCGCATCCCTGAACCTGGGCGGGCCGAATCGCATGCCAGGGTTCCTCGACGCTCCTACACCTTCGCGGGGGACGCCGAACAAGCCCTTTTGCAGCACGCCGTCGCCATTCTCGTCGTGAAAAGCACTTACCGCATAGCTCCCGTAGGGAATTTTTTCCAGCCTCACCCGGCAGACATTCCCCTCTATTGCCGCGAAACGCGATCCCAAAGCCTGCCGGCGGTCCGCCGGAAAACCCTTTTCACCTGAAAACAGCAGTATTCCGGCTTTGCCGGACGAGTTTCTGAAACCCGTTATCTCCACCACGATGACACCCCGTCCTTCCTGGGCGCCCAAAATCGTAGGAGCGAACAGCGCAACCGCTGCCAGGACTTTAACAATCGACGCCAAGCGCCGCATCCGGCTCATTTCTTCCCTCCCGCGTGTTTGGCCAGAATCATGTGAGCCGAAATCCGTCCCGACTCATAGATGGTCGGCAGCCCGCTCCCGGGATGGGTCCCCCCACCCACCAGGTAACAGTTTCTCAACCCCTCGAATTCATTGTGGGGACGGAAATACAGCATCTGTCCCAGCGTATGCGCAAGATTGAACGTCGCCCCCTTGTAGACATGGTAGCTGTCCCGCCAATCTTTTGGTGTCATGATTTTTCTCGCCCGGATGCGGGATCGCAGCCCGGCCAGCCCGGCCCGCGACTCGAGGGCCATCAGCACCTTTTCCGCATACCGCTCCTTTTCTTCCTCCCAGGGGATGGGAAACGACAGGTTAGGAACCGGGACCAGCACATAAATGGTCGAATGGCCGGCCGGCGCCAGCGTCGGATCCGTTACCGAGGCGTTCTGCACGTAGAAAGACATATCGTCGGACAGGCAGCCTTTGTGGAAAATATTCTCGATATTTTCCCGGTAATTCTCCGCAAAGAACACATTGTGGTGGGGAATGTCGTAGCGGTGGTCAATCCCCAGATAGAGCATGAAGGTGGAACAGGAATAGTCCATGGCGTCAAGGCGTTCCCGGGAGTACCTGGCAACGGCGCCACCGGTCAGATTGGCCATGGCATAGGCGAAATCGGCATTGATAATCACCTCGGCCGCAGGAACCTTTTCTCCGCCAGCAAGCTCTACGCCCCGCGCCGTCCCGTTCTCGACCAGAATGCGTTCAACCGGCGTGGACAGGCGCAGCTTCCCTCCCTGTTCCGCAAACACCTTGCCCATGGCCTGCGATATGGCATTGAGCCCGCCGATAACGTGGTAGATACCGAAGGAATGCTCAACATAGGGAATGATAGTGAAGGCCGCCGGACATTCCCAGGCCGACATCCCGAGATATTTGGACTGGAACGTGAAGGCGAGCTTCAGATTCTCTGGGGTGAAATATTCGCCAAGGTTTTCAAAGATGGTTCTACCCAGGGAGAGATGGGGAAGCGCCTTCAGCAGGTTGGTGGAAAAGAGCGACCAAAGCGAAGAATAGTCAACTTTCAGACAGGGATACATGGTGTCAAAGCGGATTTTTTCCCGCTCCAGAAATTTCCGGTAGCCCGCTACGCTGCCCGGAAATACTCGTGCGAGTTCCTGTTCCATCTTCCCGTGATCGCTGGAAGGGGATATCTCCATATCCGAGAACACGAGACGGTACATGGGGTCGAGCCTGACCATTTCCAGATAGTTGGCGGCATCCCTATCCGCCAGGTTGAAGACTTCCTCCAGAATGAAGCTCATCATCAGGAATGTGGGGCCGGTATCGAAGGTATAGCCGTCGAGCGTGAGGGGAGCGTTCCTGCCGCCCAAGCGCTCCTCTTTTTCGAATATCTCAACGTCATAACCATGCCTGGCCAGGATCATGCCGGCGGTCAAGCCACCTGGACCCGCGCCGATTATCGCAATTTTCTTTGACATTCTCTACTCCCTTACCTCTGCCCTCCGGCGAATAAACCGCTTTTCGGTTTTATCAGTCCGTCCCCGATCTACGTCATACAACAACGCGCCATCTTCAGACAATTCTATCGGATTTCAGAGGTCATGACAGTGAGGCTCATGTTTTTTTTGATGCGCGAATTCGGAAGAATCGTGAGAAGAAATAGCCGGGGCATGAAAAGCATGGGGAGTCCAAACGTAGCTGCTTTATTGCTTTAGTCTCTTACGACTTGAGTCTTTACAATAAATGAGCAGACCTGAACGGCAATAGAA
>CAZRPI010000041.1:0-5489 GCA_964601865.1 uncultured Pelobacter sp.
CCGCCGTCACCGCAGATGGCTATCACCTGGCGTCCGGGGAAGGCGGCCTGCGCTCCCATGGCGGCCGGGAGGCCGAAACCCATGGTACCCAGTCCGCCGGAGGTAAGCAGGGTCCTCGGGCTGTTGAACTGGAAGAACTGGGCCGTCCACATCTGGTGCTGACCCACGTCGGTTGAGATGATGGCATCCCCGTCGGACAGCTCCCGCAGTTTCTGAATCACGAACTGCGGCTTGATGACGGATGAACTTTTGGTGTACGAGATCGGGTGTTTCTTCTTCCACCCGGCGATCTGCTCATGCCAGGGCGCAAGGGCTGCCATAAAGGCGGCGGCGTCCTCCTCGGACTTCTCCACCCTCTTTTTCATCTTGCTCAGAACGTCACGCACATCCCCCACGATGGGGAGGTCAACCCTCACGTTCTTCCTGATGGACGTGGGGTCCACGTCGATGTGGATAATCTTGGCGCGGGGGGCAAAGGTATCCACCTTGCCGGTGACACGGTCGTCGAAGCGCGCCCCGACGGCGATGATCAGGTCGCTGTTGGTCATGGCCATGTTGGCACAGTAGGCGCCGTGCATTCCCAGCATGCCGAGGGCATGCTCGTCGTTTCCGGGAAAGGCCCCGAGGCCCATCAGGGTGGTGGTGACCGGGACCTGCAGCATGCGGGCAAGGGTGGTGAGCTCCTCGGCGGCGTTGCTGAGAATCACGCCTCCGCCGACGTACATCACGGGACATCTGGACTCCAGCAGCATGCCGACCGCCTTGGCGATCTGCCGCGGATGTCCGCCGGTGGTCGGTTTGTAGCTGCGGATCTCCACCTTTTCCGGATATTCGAATTCGGTCTTCGCGATCTGCACATCCTTGGGAAGGTCCACCAGGACCGGCCCGGGACGTCCCGTCCGGGCGATGTAGAAGGCCTTCTTGATGATGGGGGCGATATCCCTCACGTCCCTCACCAGGAAGTTGTGCTTGGTGCAGGAGCGGGTGATGCCCATGATGTCCACTTCCTGGAAGGCGTCGTTGCCGATGAGCGCCGTCGGCACCTGGCCGGTGATGATCACCATGGGAATCGAATCCATGTAGGCGGTGGCGATGCCGGTCACCGTATTGGTCGCGCCCGGCCCCGAAGTGGCGATAGCCACCCCCACCTTCCCCGTGGCCCTGGCATAGCCGTCAGCCGCATGGGTGCCGGCCTGTTCGTGCCGCGGCAGGATGTGACGGAGCCCCTTGCAGCTGAAGAGTTCGTCGTAGATGTTGATTACCGTTCCGCCGGGATATCCGAAAACCGTATCGACGCCTTCCTTCAGAAGGCACTCCAGCAGAATACGCGCACCGTTCATTTTCATACAGTCACTCCATTCACATACCCCGCAAAAAAAGCGGAAATATCTACCCCATCCCCTATCCTGACCTTCCTCTTGAAGGGGAAGGGGAAATAACTACTCGGCCGTCGTCACCGCACCCGTGTTGGCGGAGGTTACCACCTTGGCGTAGCGGGCCAGCCACCCTCCCCTGATCTTGGGCTGAGGCGCGACCCACGTCTTACTGCGGGCCTCCAGGGTCTCCGCGGCCACCAGCAGTTCCAGTCTGCGGGCCGGGATGTCCAGCAGAATCCTGTCACCCTCCTCAACCAGGGCAATGGGTCCACCCTCGGCGGCCTCGGGTGAAATGTGGCCGATGCACGGGCCGCGGGTGCCGCCGGAGAAACGGCCGTCGGTGATCAGCGCCACCGAGTCGCCCAGGCCGAGGCCCATCAGGGCGGCCGTAGGGGCCAGCATCTCCCGCATTCCGGGTCCCCCTTTCGGCCCCTCGTAGCGGATAACCACCACGTCGCCGGCGACGATCCTCCCCTCCATGAGCGCGGCCATGGCCAGTTCCTCGGAATCGAAGCAGCGGGCCGTCCCCTCGAAGCGCATCATTCTGTCCGAGACGCCGGACTGCTTGACCACCGCCCCCCTGGGCGCCAGGTTGCCGAACAGGACCGCGATCCCCCCCTCCTTCTTGACGGGATTGGCAAGGGGCCGGATCACCTTCTCATCGACGTTCTCCACGCTGGCGGCCAGCTGTTTCGTGGTCAGTCCGAACAGGGTGGGCGCGTCCTTGATCCTGTCCCCCAGCTGCTTCAGGACTCCGGCCACGCCTCCGGCCACATCCAGGTCCTCCATGAAATGCTCGCCCGCCGGGTTCATGGAAGCGAGCTGGGGTGTATCCTTGGCCAATATGTCGAAGGTTTCCAGCGGCAGTTCCACGCCCGCCTCGTGCGCGATCGCCAGCAGGTGCAGTACGGTGTTGGAGGAGCCGCCCAGGGCAAGGTCCACGCGGATGGCGTTCTCGAAGGCATCGCGGGTCAGGATGCTGCGGGGCGTCACGTTGTCGCGCACCAGCTCCACGATCTTTTCGCCGGAGGCGAAGGCGATGCGCCGCTTGAGGGCGGATACGGCCGGAGCGGTGCCGCAGCGCGGCAGGCTCATGCCCATGGTCTCGGTCAGGATGGCCATGGTGTTGGCCGTGAACAGCCCCTGGCAGGAGCCGATGCCGGGGCAGGCGTTGTCCTCGCAGACCATCAACTCCCGGTCGCTGATGACGCCGGCCTTGTAGCGGGCCATGGCCTCGAAGGTGTCGGTGACGAACGAATACTTCCGGTCGTCCTGGCCGCGGCCGCTCAGCATGGGACCGGCGGTAACCACGATGCAGGGGATGTCGAGCCGTGCGGCGGCCATCAGCATGCCGGGGGTGATTTTGTCGCAGTTGGTAAGGAGCACCAGCCCGTCCAGGCGATGGGCCTCGGCCACCGACTCCACCATGTCGGCAATCAGTTCGCGGGTCGGCAGGGAGTAGTGCATCCCCCGGTGCCCCATGGCAATGCCGTCGCACACGCCGGGCAGACCGAAGAAGAAGGCATGGCCGCCGCCGGAGTGAACCCCCTTCTCGATGAACCGCTCCAGATCGCGCATGCCGGCATGTCCCGGAATCAGGTCGGTAAAGCTGGTGGCCACACCGATGAAAGGCTTTTCAAGCTGGTTCTGCGGCACACCGGATCCCTTGAGCAGGGCGCGGTGGGGAGTTCGTTCAAGCCCCTTCGTGATGGTATCGCTTCTCATGGTTAAGTTCCCTCCAGCGTGGAATATCCGTCCTGTTCACGTCGTAAAAGCAGGTTTGACGCGGATGTAAGTTTAAGAAGATACAATAGATGACAAAAGGGTGTCAACCGCGAAACGCCTGTTTCAAGCGCTTCGGCGGCATTCAGGACTTGGATGTTTTACCCAGGGGAATGCGTTTGGCGCCATGGCGGCCTGGCTGACGGAATGCGCCCCACCCCATCCCTCCCGATCTTCCGGTATCCTTCCCTCAAAGGAAGGCGCCGGGACAGGGACGTATTTTTAATATCAATTATCGAAAAAGGAGGGTTGGCCATTTGCCACCAAAACGTGCTATGCTTACGTGCACGTAAAGCACCCGCGGAAGCAGCACCCATCTCTACGAATTTGCGCTTCTGCGCAAAAACACTTTCTTAACTCTGCGAAAAAATTGATTATTCCACGAATAGAGGAACCGTGACATGACATTGAGCGATCTGATTGTTGAGTATCTGGAGCAGTTGGGAGTGGAGTACGTATTCGGCGTCCCCGGCAGCCCGCTGGGGCCTTTGTTCGACGCCCTGGCGCGCAGCGAACGGCGCGGCGGCCCCAGGATGATCCTGACCCGGCATGAGGCGGGCGCCGCGTTCATGGCCGACGGCTACGCCCGGGAGAGCGGCAGGATCGGCGTCTGCTGTTCCACCACCGGTCCGGGCGCGACCAACCTCATTACCGGGGTGGCATCCGCCCATGCGGAGCATGTCCCCATGCTGGTGATCACCTCCCAGACCAGGGTTCCGGACTTCAGCTTCGGCTGTTTCCAGGACTCCACCAGGGACGGCATTGACATTATGAGCATGTTCGCCTGCTGCACCGTCTCCAACTCCATGGTAACCCACCCGAACCAGCTGGAGAGAAAGCTCGCCGCCGCCCTGACCGCGGCCCTGGGCAATCCGAGGGGACCGGCGCACCTGAGCATCCCCATCGACATCTTCGGCGCGGCAGCGCCCGGTCCGCCCTCCTTCAGGCGGCTGGCCGATCTTCTGGATGTGACGGACACCTGCGTGGACAACCGGGCGTTTGACCAGCTGACCGGGGAACTGGACGCGGTACTTGACAAAGGCGGCAGAATCGCCATCCTGGCGGGCCACAACGCTATCGGCGCCGGCGCCGAGATCACCCGTTTCGCCGAACTGACCGGCGCTTTTGTCGTCACCACTCCGCGCGGCAAGTCGGCAATCAACCCCTACCATCCATCGGCACGGGGCGTATTCGGCTGTTCGGGCCACGCCTCCGCCCGGGAGGCGCTCTCCGACGGGGACATCCGCCTGATTCTGGCCGTGGGGAGCAACCTGGGCGAATGGGAAACCAGCAAATGGGACCCGATCCTGATGAACGACCGGATGATCCACATCGACAGCGACCGCAAGAATTTCCGGCGTTCGCCCATGGCGCGCCTGCATATGCACGGCGCCGTCAAGGCCGTGTTCCGGCGTCTCATCGGCCAGCTGGAGCAATCGGGACGGGCGGCGGAACAGCAATTCGACTGCGGCTCTCCCGCCAGCGCCTACATCCCGGCAGGGATCACCGTGCTGAAGCCGGAGTGCTGCGACCCGGCCGAAAACGGCCGTCCGATGAAGGCGCCCCAGGTCTACGCGGAGCTGATCCGCCGCCTGCCGCCGGAAACGAGATTCTTCATAGACAACAGCAACAGCGTGCCCTGGTGCACCCACTACTTCTTCCACCACCGCCCCGAAGCCCTGATCTTTTCCATCGAATTCGCCACCATGGCCTGGGCCGTGGGTGCGGCGGTGGGGGGCGCCTTCGCCAACCGTCAGGCGCCGTCGGTCTGCATCGCGGGCGACGGCTGCTACCTGATGAGCGGACAGGAGATCACGGTTGCCGTGGAGCAGCGTCTGCCGGTGATCTTCGTGGTCCTGAACGACCGGGGTTACGGCCTGATCCGGCACGGCCACCGGCTCAAGGGAACCGAGCCGATCGGCTTCAACATCCCGGAGGTAGATTTCGCCATGATGGCGCGCTCCACCGGAGCCCGCGGCTACACCATCCGTGAGGCCAGGGATCTGGACGCCATCGACTGGCAGGATCTGGTCACGCACCAGGGGCCGACCCTGCTGGAGGTGCTCATCGATCCGGACGAGCCCCCACCACTGGCTATGGCCTAGGCGGGCCGAAGAGTCTGGGAGTCTGGGAGTCTGGGAGTCCGGGACAGGCCCGGACTCCCGGCCGGAACGAACGGCTTTCTCGATGTCGCAGACCTGAAGAGGAAACATCGTGGCCTGCGGCAAAGCGGCTCGAAGACCCCCACCACTGGCCCAGTCTGAAGCAGCTTGAGAAAGCGGCCGCTGCTCTCGGACGTCGTCTTGTTCTCTCTTTTGATTGACACCTCAA
>CAZRPI010000041.1:5589-25434 GCA_964601865.1 uncultured Pelobacter sp.
AAGCGGCCGCTGCTCTCGGACGTCGTCTTGTTCTCTCTTTTGATTGACACCTCAAGCCCCGACAATCGACATGACCAGCCCTTGGGAATGGGGACTCGGGGTCCAATCAAGCTAATATACTGATATTATGACTGAAATCAGCAAACAGCGGGGCGATTTTACCCCTTAGGACCTCATTATTGATGGCAAAAACAGGCCGTTGAGAATGGCAAAGGTGGTTCCCCCCGATAGACGCCCCTGCCCTCTGGTAAAACACGCTCACCGATGGATACGTAGGAATACCCCACGGACAACCTCTGAAATATTATTAAAACGTTTGATGGCACCAAGGTTGTTTGATAATAATGATCAATCGCTTCAGAAATCGTACCGGTCACTATGCCAGGGCACAGCAGGGCCACCCCTCTGTCGCAAAACAGGAACGTTGGGGGCAGAGCCCAACAATCAACTAGGGCACGGGTTATTGATATTTTGTCAAATGTTGAGCTTTGACCCCTTATCTCCTTTCTTGACCCCTTATCTCCTTTAAATATGGAGGACGTTTTTTCCGGATTCGAACACCCGAAGGATAAAACCGCCTCCGGTTACTACCAGATTGACGAATCTCGTCACGGAATCAGGTCTCTTCCATAACCCTTAAGGATTCCACCCTTGCATGATCTGAGAACAGTGTCCCGTCTTCATAGCGACGCAGGAAGCGTCCCAGCGAAAAGGCGCGCAGGAGCCTCGGCCAAAAACCCGCCATTCCGCCATGGGCTGCAATTTGTGCACTCGACCACCGCATCATTTGTTCCAGCTTCTCCAGGTCTAGAGCCCGCCTCGCCAAATCGACCTTCTTCATGCGGGTAAACTCGTCAAGAGCCTCTTCTCGTTCCCTCTCAAAGTGAATGCCAAAATCCGCGGCTTGCAACCCCCGGCGGCGCTCAGTACGCACCTGCTCCGGAAGCCGGCCGGCCATCGCATTTCGAACCAACGAACGGGGCACCCCCTTTTCGCAGAAATATTCGACAGGCACGGAAAGGCAGAATTCAACGACGCGCCGGTCAGCGGTCGGATTGAGCAAGGAAATGCCGCTCAATCGCCGGAATACATCAATATTGGCACCGACCTCGGGCCGTCGTAAGAAGCGTATCCGTAGTGATCGGTTGTCATATCGTTCAAAGTTCCACTTCAATGCTCTGGGTTCCAGACCTTGACGGCGGGCATACTCACGCCGGATCATGGAGTATTCAAACAACCCATTGGATTTTCCATGCACACAGTCAGCAAGAAAGCAACGAATATTCATGGGGATCCATGAGCCAAACGCTTCATTCGCAATGCCGAGCCAACTGCGGCCACTGGTACGGCGCATCTCCAGCGCGAGTCCAACCATTGCGATCCAACGGCCCTCTGATGCAAGGGAACGTAACGCAAGGCGGCCATCATAACTGATAGTGAAATTTCCTGAATCTCCAACAAGCAGGGCATCCAGTTGACGTTGCCGCGCTTGCAGACTGATTTCCCACAGCCAGTCATAATTCGCCGGATTAAAGATCGGTTCAAGTTGCTCTGAACCCAAAAGGTCCATCAATGAAAAGACCGAGTGATGTCCGTGACGGACAAGAACATGGTCCACGTTCGGCCACATCGCCGCGACCGACGCAGCAGCAGGTCCTTCGTCGCCAAAACGGCCAGCAACATCGTCCTCAGGGTGCTCCGGAACCGCAGTGAAGGCATAAAGGCGGCGGTCTTCGCCTTGAAGTGTTTCCGCAGCCAACGAGGTCACGGTGGAACTGTCCAGACCTCCGCTCAAAAGTGAGCCTGCATCAGAACGGCCGGACAGACGATCCCGTATAGCCTGTGTGAGCACTTCCCGGAGCCCGACGGCATATTCTCTGGAGTCTCGAAGACGAAGCAGCGGAGTCGTTTCCGGGCGCCAGTACGTGTCGCGCGTCATGCGGCCTTGTTCGAATATAAGAACGCTTCCCGGCATCATGCGGAAGACATTTTCGAAGAAGGTGTTATCGCTTCCGATATATGCTAGGGCAAGCCAGCGGGCGATGTAGTTTTCATTGACACGCGGGGTTATGCCCATTCCCGCCAACAAGTGACGAATGTTTCTGGCAAAGAAAAAATCTGAGCCTCGTTGAGAATAAAAAAGGGAAAAGTTTCCTTCCGGCCCGCATCCCAACAGAAAACGGGCTGCGGTACGGTCCCAGAGCACAAAGGCAAACTCGCCTTCGAGATATTGCGGAAACGCAGCACCCCACTTGCGGTAGGCGAGGAGCAGAAGTTCCGGTCCGTCCAGAGGCTCCGTAGCGAGCCTGTCGGCAAGTTCCGCCCTGTTGAAAATTCTACCGTCGAGCAGGATACCCAAACCATCTGTACATGCGTCTACACACCGGCCCCGAAGCACAAGGCGGTAACCGTCCAACTCGCAGAGCTGTTCAAAACGCGAACTTTCATCCTCTTTCATGCCGAAGGCAATTTCGTCACGAGCAGTGACAACGCCACAAAAAGATGACATCGGTATTACATTCCCCCATTGAAGCGGCTAAATTCGGCTACAGGATCATGATCAACTCATCAGCCAACCTTGATCACCCCCTCCGTGAGTCCCTTCCTCGGTTTGATTGATGGTCAGTTTCCTAAACACAGGCGCCTGCCAGGGCTTAAGACGCTTTGAACCATTGTTCTGTATGCAAGCTACGTCAATAATCTTTTCTTTCATATTTCCTCCATAAAAGTTACTCACGATTAAATCAACCCGGGTTGACTGTCCTGATGAGATTAAAGTCAGGGCACAGCCGGGGGATTACTCAGATGAATTTATTAATCGGACAGTAGTAACTGCCCCGCATGGCCTTCGGCGCCGACATCAGCATCGAATGCCTTGCCCGTAACCTGTTCAACCAGGGGTGCATGGCAGTCGTGCGGGACAGGGCCATGGCCAAAGGTCAGGGAGAAACAACGCCGCCTCCGGCCAGGTACCGCCGCAGCGCCCGGCGGATCGAGTCGAAGGCGATCCGGTCGTACTCCACGCCGTCCCGCTCCACCCAGACCACATCCGCCAGGTCATCCGCCGCCCTGACCTGCGGCAGCTCATCCAACCGGACCAGGAAGATCATGTCCAGAGTGTCGTACACCATTCCGCGGTAGGGGTACTTATTGGGGAATGAAAAGAGATAGCTCATCTCCGTAATATCCACGCCCAGTTCCTCCCTGATCTCCCGTCGCGCCGCCTCCTCGGCCGACTCCCCGGCGTCCGCGAAACCGCCGGGCAGATCCAGCATGCCGCGGCAGGGATCGTTCTTCCGCACCCCGAACAGCAGCCTCCCCCGGCACTCCATGATGACCGCCACCGCGGCCGCGATATTCAGAAAGAGAACGAATCCGCAGTCATCGCACTGAAAGTTCTTCGGCGCAGGCCAGGAGAGGTTCCCGCTGCCGCAGCTCGGGCAACGGGTGATGGCCGAAGGCGGTGTTGTTTTCATACGCAATCCTTCCTCCTGAATCCGATGACGCTTCCATGCCTCCGTTAGTCCGGAAGGCCTCTGCCTTTGCGTTTCATGAAATTAGCGACAATCCTGCGGAGGACCGGCAAGGTGAGCGGTTTGTCACGGCACGGCGACGTACGGGTCCCGGCTCTTCCGGACACTGCGGCATTCCGGCGTCATCTGATTCAGGTTCCTGTCAGGCATTTCCCGGTTCATCCTGTTACCACAATACCATGGAAAACGGTACGGCTATTTCCTCCTTGCCCCTGACCGCTAAAGAGATGTACCATCCGTCTCCGGATCAATGACCACAATCCCTTCTATCCGGACAGTATCTTTCCATGAAAATTCTGCACACATCGGACTGGCACCTGGGGCGGACCCTGTACGGGCGCAAGCGCTACGAGGAGTTCGAGCAATTCCTGGAGTGGCTCACCGGCTGCATCGCGGACCAGGGGATCGCGACCCTGCTGGTCGCCGGGGACATCTTCGACAACTCCACCCCCAGCAACCGGGCCCTGGAGCTGTACTACGGCTTCCTCTGCCGTGCCGCCGGAGCCGGGTGCCGGCACGTGGTGCTCACGGCGGGCAACCACGACTCCCCCTCCCTGCTCAACGCCCCGGCCGAACTGCTGCGCCACCTGAACGTGCACGTGATCGGCGCCATGACCGAAGGGATCGAGGATGAGGTTCTGACCCTGCGCGACGCGGCCGGAAAACCGGAGCTGATCGTCTGTGCCGTTCCCTACCTGCGCGACCGGGACATCCGCCGGGCCGAGGCGGGAGAAACCTTCGAGGACAAGGGACGCAAGCTGGTGGAAGGGATCAGCGACCACTACCGCCGGGTGGCCGAAGCGGCCGTCGGCCGACGCGAACGGCTGGGGGGAAGCATTCCCATCGTGGCCATGGGGCACCTGTTCACAACCGGAGGGCGGACCATCGAGGAAGACGGCGTGCGTGAGCTGTACGTGGGGACACTGGGACAGGTGGGCGCCGACATCTTTCCCGATTGCTTCGACTACCTGGCCCTCGGTCACCTCCACGTCGCCCAGAGGGTGAACGGCTCGGAGCTGAAACGCTACAGCGGCTCCCCCCTCCCCATGGGTTTCGGCGAGGCGGGGCAATCCAAGGGCGTGGTGAGGGTGGAATTCGCCGATGGCGGAGTGGTTACCGGGGAGATCAGGGTGCCCGTTTTCCAGGGACTGGCCACGGTTCGCGGCGACTGGGACCGCATCACCCGGCTCATCTCCGGCCTGAAGGAGGGGAAAAGGGCGGCGTGGATCGAGGTGATCTACGAGGGGGACGAGATCCATGGCAACCTGCAGGAACGCCTCCTGGAACAGGTGGAGGGGACGCTCCTGGAAGTCCTCAGGGTCAGGGACATGCGCTTGACCGGCCGGACGTTGAATGCCATGACCCCCGAGGAGACCCTGGACGACCTTACCGTTGACGACGTCTTCAGCCGCTGCCTCTCGGCCCACCAGGTGCCGTCGGAACAGCACGACGGGCTGGTGGCCACCTTCCGCGAGACGCTTCTGGCGCTGCGCGAAGAGGACCCGGGAGGTGAGCCGTGAGGATCCGGACTCTGCGCTTCGGCAACCTGAACTCCCTGGCGGGTGTGTGGGAGATCGACTTTACCCATCCCGACTACGTTTCCAGCGGCATCTTCGCCATCACCGGTCCGACGGGCGCGGGAAAATCAACCATCCTGGACGCCGTCTGCCTCTCCCTCTACGGGCAGACCCCCCGTCTCGGCAGGATAACCCAGAGCGCCAACGAAATCATGTCGCGCCGGACCGGAGAATGCTTCTCCGAGGTCGAGTTTGAAACCGCCATAGGGTGTTTCCGCTGCCACTGGAGCCAGCACCGCTCACGGAGAAAACCCGACGGCCAGTTGCAGTCGCCGCGGCACGAAATCGCGGAGGCTGAGGGGGGCGCGATCCTGGAATCCGGGCTCACCACCGTGGTGAAGAAGGTGGAGGAGGTCACCGGCATGGATTTCCAGCGTTTCACCCGCTCCATGCTCCTGGCCCAGGGAGGGTTCGCCGCCTTTCTCCAGGCCCGCCCCGACGAGCGGGCGCCAATCCTGGAGCAGATCACCGGCACGGAGATCTACAGCCGGATTTCCATGAAGGTGCACGAACTGACCTCGGAGGAACGCCGGAAGCTGGAGGCGCTGCGGCTCGAACTGGAGGGAATGAAGCTCCTCTCCGCCGAGGAGGAGCACCTGCTGCGCAACGAGCTGGACGGGATGGAGCGCCTGGAGGCCGAGCTGGGGGAGAGCGTCCGCCAGCTGCGGCTGCAGAGGGAGTGGCGGGAGCGGATCACCGCCCTTGAGACCGAACTGGCCCGGCTGGAAGAGGCATGGCAGGCGTTCCTGACCAGGAGAGAGGGGGCCGCTCCGGAACTTGAACGGCTGGCACTGGGAAGGCGCGCCCTCTCCCTGGACGCGGACCATGCACGAATCGAGGCCGTGCGGGACAGGCAACGGCTTGAACAGCAGGAACTGGCGGCCGCCCGCGCCCGTCTTCCGGAGACACGCCGGAGCCACCGGGATGCGGAGGAGGCCCTGAAGGGGGCGGAGAGGGAACTGGGTGACCTGCTGACGGAGCAGACGGCCCAATCGGAGTTGTTCCGCGCGACACGCGAACTGGACCTTAAGCTGAAGGGGGCCGTTTCCCGGGCAAAGGAACTGGAGGAGGAGATTTCCGGACTGGGAAAACGGTGTGATGCGTTCCGCGGAACAGTTGCGGCGTGTGACGCCAGAATCGGCGAAGACAGCCGGGCGCTGCGGCTGGTGGCGGATCTCCTGGCGACCCATGCGGCGGACGCCGGGCTGGCCGAGGCCCTGACCGGCATCGAGCATCGGGCGGCCAGCCTGAGGGAGCAGGAAAAGCGGCTGGCTGAGCGGAACGGGGAGCTGAAACGCCAGACCAAGGCATGGGAGGAAGCCGGAGAGGCGCGGGAACAGGCGGAACGGGAACTGGAAGAGGCGCGCCAATCTACTGCCAAACTCGAGGGTCAGCTGGGCGGGATACGGGAGTGCGTCGCGACCCTTCTGCGGGGGCGGGGACTTGAGCATTGGCGCGAAGAGGCGGAGTCGTACTCGGCCAGGCTCGGCCTGCTGCGAACCATGCAGGAGTCTCTGGCAGGGATCGGGGAGAGCGCCCTGAAACTGGCCGGCCTGCGCAAGAGGCTCGAAATCCTTGAACATGACCGGCTTGAACTGGCGCGACAGGAGAAGGAGCTGGCCGGTGAAAGCCTGCTGCGGGAAGAGATGGCCGGACAGCTGCAGGAGAGGGTCGTGCTGCTGAACCGCGTCCGCGACCTGGAGGCGGAGCGGGAAAGGCTCGTTGACGGCGCGCCCTGCCCCCTGTGCGGCGCGACCGTCCATCCGTATGCCGGCGGCAACCTCCCCCGCCCGGACGAGGCGGAGCGAGAACTGGAACAGGCGCGCGCCATGGCGCTGGATACGGGCAATCGGCTCGCATCGGCGAGGGCCGGACTCGCCGCGGGAATCAGGGAACGGGAGCAGGTGGAGCGGGAACTGGGCGAACGGCGGGAACTCCTGGACCGGGAGGAAAGCCGCTTCAACGCCCTCTGCGCCGGGCTGGGGCTGGATGTGGTTCAGGAACCGCGCGCCGAAACCGTCGCAAACCTGGCGGAAGCGTACGCTGGGGAGCTGGAAAATCGCTCTGCCCTCATCCGGGAGGTCGACCGGCGGCGCGAGGAGGAACGCGGGGTGATGGAGTCCCGCGACAGGGCAACGGAGCTGCTGTCGGAATTGGAGAAAAAATGCCAGGCGGCCGCTCTCGGCCGCGAATACGCCGAAAGCGGGCGGAAGCGCCTGGAGCTGGAATGCTCAGCCCTGGCCGACGACCTAGACGGTTCCCTGGCAGCCCTGGGGCTCGATGTCGAGGCATACGGCTGGGGGGACCTGACCCTCGCGGCATGCGAAGCCATGCTGAACGACCTGGTCAAGCGGCGGGCGGTCCATCAGGAGCGGGTCAGGGAGAGGGAACGACTGGAGAAACGGCTCTCCGGATTTGCGGCTGAGAAACTCAGGCAGGAGGCCCTGCTGACCGAAACGGAAGACAACCTGGCGGAGAGGGAGACGCTGCTGGGCGAGGCGGTTGCCCGGAGGGACGAACTGGCGACAGGTCGGCGGGAGCTGTTCGGAGACCGCGACCCGGACGCCGAGGAGCGGCGCCTGACCCGGATGAGGGAGCTTGCCGCTGAAAAGCGTGACCGGGCGGCGCAGGAACACACCCGCCTCAGGACCGAACTGGCCGGACTGGAAGATGGGATGGAACGACTGAGCGCATCGGTCAAGACACGGGCAGAGGAACTGGCCGGACTGGAAACCGTTCTGCTGCGCAGGATATCGGCGGAAGGCTTCGCGGACGAGAACGCCTATCTGCGGGCCCGGCTGACGGGTGAGTGGCTGGAAGAGCTGACCCGGCTGGCGGAGGAACTGCGGCGCGCAGAGGCGGAAATCCTGGCGCGCCGGGCCGACCGCGCGGCGGCAATACGGCAGGAGCGGGAGAAGAAACTGACCGACAAGCCCCTGGAGCTGATCAGGGAGGAAGCCGCGACTCTCGACCTCCGGCTGGGGGAACTCAGGAAGGAACTGGGCGCCCTCGCCCACAGGCTCCGGCAGCACGAGGATGAGCGGGAACTCAGGAAGAGCCGTCTGCAGGCCATGGAGAGGCAGCGGGAAGAATGCGCCCGCTGGGAACTGCTCCATAACCTGATCGGTTCCGGCGACGGGAAGAAATTCCGGAACTTCGCCCAGGGACTGACATTCGAGCTCATGGTGGCCCACGCCAACGCCCAGTTGCGGAAAATGAACGACCGATACATCCTGGTGCGCGACCAAAACGAACCGCTGGAGCTGAACGTCATGGACAACTACCAGGCGGGCGAGATTCGCTCCACCAAGAACCTTTCCGGAGGGGAGAGCTTCATCGTCAGCCTGGCCCTTTCCCTGGGGCTTTCCTGCATGGCAAGCCGCAACGTGCGCATCGACTCCCTCTTCCTGGACGAGGGGTTCGGCACCCTGGACGAAGACGCCCTGGAGACCGCCCTGGAAACCCTCTCCGGACTGCAGCGGGAAGGAAAACTGATCGGCCTCATTTCCCACGTCCCGGCCCTGAGGGAGCGCATCGGCGCCCGGATCCGGGTGGAATCGGGCAGCGCCGGACGCAGCGCCCTGGACGGACCGGGTTGCCGCAGGATCGGCTGACCGATGACAGAGACATTCGGGAACGGACCATACAGAATTAGATTGTGTCGGACCGGTTGTTTTGATAAAAATCATTCAATAATATCCGCGTGGTGTTGAGGGCGTTCCCGTTACCACGCGAGAGGGACTCGGGTGAACTACATGAAAAAATCCATGGTGCTGGCAGCTCTTTTCCTTTCGATTCTCATCTGTGGTGGCTGCGGAGCGACCCTGAACAACTCCCATTATGCCTACACGCCCGCCGAAAAAATCAGTAGCGGTGCGCCGCCCCTGCCGGTTACCGTTACCATCAACCAACTGGACGACGTGAGGGGCAATGAACGGAAAGACAACTCCTCATTTGCCTATTGGCCTCTGGTTTTATACGCAAACTCCCATTTCGACCGGCCCGAAACAGAACGGAATTTTGCCGCCAAGGGGCTGAAACCAAGCGAGGACTTCGCGAACGCGCTCATGCAGGAGCTGAAACAGAACCGACTGTTCAGTGAAGTATCGTTACAGAGTAAGGACGACAGAAAAGAGGCGGATCTGATAGTAACCGGCAGAATCAACAGGGCGAGTGTGGACACCAAAGTCATCACATACGGCACGACAATGTTCAGCATCTTTCCCTGGATATTTGGTCTGCCCGAGGGAAAGCTGTACAACGGACTCGACATCCGGTATGAAATGAGGCGGGCCCGTGATAACGAGATCGTCTGGAAATGCGACGTCAAGGGTGACTGGAGCAGGCTGTTCGGATTCTACTACAATTATTCGGATGACGAGCCCTATACCGGAATGAATGAGATCCTGAGGAAAGATCTGCGTAATGGATTGGCCCTGCTGGCCGAAGAGATTAAACGCAGACCGCTGGAGTACTGGAAATAACGGAAAAGATCCCCGGAATATCAAGAGGGTACTTTACATCTCCAATCCGTTTACATTAGAATGCGCGGATGCGCGGGGCGGCCCCGTCCGTCGCCGCTCGTCGCAAGCAGAAACGTGTAATGGAGATCGGATGCCGAGTACGCCGAACGCGGCAGTGGAGTTGATGAGGGACAGCCTTGTGCGCCATCCGGACAAGGCGGCCTACATCTGCGGAGACCGGACGCTGACCTACCGCGAACTGGACCTGGCCGGCCGTCGTTTCGCCGGGTTTCTCCGCACCCTCGGCATCGCGGCGGGAGAGCGTGTCGTCATCGCCCTTCCCGATTGCCCCGCCTTTCCGGCCGCACTTCTCGGATGCCTGCTTACCGGCGCAATTGCCGTCGCGGCCGGCTCCGCCCACGAAGAAGGGGATTTCGCCCACATCGTGGCTGACAGCGGCGCGGTACTGCTGGTGAGCCACATGGAGCAGGCCCGGCGCCACGCCACCATCTGCCGGGGTATCGGACAGGTCGTCTGCGACGACTACGGACCGATGGAAGACGGGGACTTTTCTGCCGCCTTTACCAACCCGCACCAACCCTCCGCCGACGATTTCGCCTACATGCTCTACACATCCGGCTCCACCGGCAGACCGAAGGGGATTCCCCACCGGCACCGTAGCCTCCTTCTGCCGTGCGATCTCATGGGACGCAGGGTACTGGGGATAAACGGTGACGATGTTATTTTTTCCACCAGCAAGCTCTCCTTCTGCTACGGCTTGATCAACAGCTTCTCATTTCCCCTCCATTTTGGGGCGACCGCAATCCTGCATCCGGGCAGGGCGGATTTCGGATCGATTCTGGAAATCATCGGAAAGCACAGACCATCGATCTTCTTTTCCGTACCCACCGTTTTCCGCCACATCGCCCTCTCCTGCGCCGAACCGGAGCTGAAACTCCCCATGCGGCTCTGCTGCTCGGCCGGAGAAGCGCTGCCGGTCTCCCTCTTCAGGGAGTGGCGGCGGCTCACCGGCCTGGAGCTGATCGACGGCATCGGAGCCTCCGAACTGTCGCATCACTTCATCAGCAACCTGCCTGGCCAGGCGGTTGAAGGGTCAGCCGGAAAGGTGGTGCCGGGGTACCGGGTGCGGCTGGTGGACGAAATGGACAACGATGTGCCAGCGGGATGCGAGGGGATTCTGCTGGTGAGCGGCGAAACCGGGGCGCGCCATTACTGGAATCTGCCCGAGAGGAGCCGGGAGACCATGCTGCCGGACGGCTTCACCAGACTGGGCGACATCTTCCTGGAAAGGGACGGCAACTACTACTACCGGGGACGGGTTGACGACCTGATCAAGGTGGATGCCCAGTGGGTTTCGCCCCTGGTGGTGGAGGAGGCCTTGCGCGGTCATCCGGCCGTGACGGAGTGCGCGGTGGCCGCGGTTACCGTCTGTGGCTTTCCCAGACCCGGCGCCTTTGTCGTCCTCTCCCCGGGGATCGAGGGGAGCCGGGACCTGGTGGACGAACTGTCCGAATACCTGGAATCCCGGCTGCCGGACCATATGCGTCCAGCCAGATACCGTTTTCTGGACGATCTGCCGCGCACCCCCACCGGCAAAATAAAACGTTCACTCCTGAGGGAGCACAGCTACCGTTAGGCGCCGTTCCCCGGGGCTTCGGAAAGCTCAAAACCGACACAAGGAGAAGTACATGGACATTATCGCGGAGTTAAAAAAGATACTGCTGACGCTGGACGTGGAGGAAAGCATCGTGGAAAGCCTGAATCCCCACCGGCCGCTTGCGGGCCACATCCTGGATTCGGCCGGATACATCGCTTTCACCGTTGCCATGGAAGAACGGTTCGGTATCAAGATCGAGGATCAAGGCGGCACCTACGTCAGATGCCTGAACGACTTCAGGGACATTGTCGAGGGAAAAACGGACACAAGGACCGCGGCATGCAAGGACTCCTAAAAACCAGCTGAATATCACCGGATTACGATTGGCGATTCGAATCGGACCGTCAATCGTAATTTTCCGGTGATGGCGTTCGCGTTCCGGGGTGCGGCTGTCGGATTCCAGCTGCCCCCTATCCTCCCGGCCGTCGGAAAGGCGGCCTGCCAGCTTTTTCTCACCACAGCCGCTGACAATGATAATGGCAATATACCGGCATTACTGAACAAGCACAGTTGAGGTCCCCTCGGCGTAGACCTGGATGGAAATTTTCTCCTTCCCCACGACAACATCCCTGAATTTCAGATCGTGTATGTCACCCTTCAGAACCAGGTGATCCCTGAGCCGCACCTGAGCAAGCGCCTTCCCCGCCATCCGGCGCGACTCCTCCAGTTGCCGGGTCAGCTCCGCATTGAGTTTCTCCTCTACGACATACCTGAATATGCCGTGGAGAAAGCGATCCGCCGACTGCAGCAGCGTGCTTTTGGTATTGATGTCAAAATCAACGTCATCCACGGAGAAAGCGTTGGTCTGCCTGTTGAATACGGGCTTTCCCGTCAAAAGGAATACGCCCTCCAGCGAGCCCCGCGTCTCCACCCTGACGACGAGCTTGTCACCTTTACCGTAAAGATCCATATCCTTGACCACAATCCCCTTGCCGTCGGAGTTGAACTCCCTGCCAACCACCAGAGGGGTCAGACTGGCCCGCAGATCCCGGTAGAACAGATCGGTGTTGAGGGCGATGCGGAAGCTGTCGTCAAACTTTTCGGTCAGTTTGAGATCCGGCAGGGGCCTCGGGGGCCGTGCGGCTGGCTCCGGCCCCACCACCAGTTCGGCCAGCGCACCGATGCCCACATTCAGCCTCACCCTGTTGTCGCGGGCGTAGAGCGGGCGCAATGCCAACTCCTCGGGAGTCACCTGCAACCACGCCCCGAAGTTCCTGTCCAGCAAAAACGGTTTCCCGGCCAGGTTCCATACTTTCGCGATCTCACTTTTGAGCGGAAGCAGCTCATTGATCTTCCTGTCGGCCAGATCGGATAGGACCTTCTGCAGCGGGCGGGAAAGACTTTCCGCGATGCGGCGAGGCTTGAGGGAAATCGGTCCTACGCCCACTTCGCCGCTGAAAAGATCGCTCACTCCAAGGTAACGGATTTCGGTATGCACCCTCCAGTCAGGGGAGACGGCGGCGGTTATCCTGAATCTCAATTTAAGTGGCACGGCCCTAGTTTCAAACATGCCATAGCCCAACGACATGGCAATGGGCAGGGTAAGGTACAGGTAGTCATCCGCCGCGCTTACAGCAACCGGGCCGTTGCGCTTCACATCGGCGTTCAGGTTTTTCATCCCGGCCGCCCCCCGGTAGAGCTGAGCGGGTAGGCTCCGGTTCAGAACAGCCGCCAATTCGTCCGTCGATGCCTCAATTGGAATATTCAGGGTAGAGCGTACTTTCCCGAACTCCGCGCCGGAGGCTTCATCCCCCGCCAGCGACGGCGTGACTCCGAAGCTTGAACAGTACGGCGCCAGAAGCATTGACAACGCAACCACAAATACGACACAACCTCTCGAAAACACCACAACCCCCTGCAAAAAAACCTTTATCGGCGCCAACTCCCGTCGTCCATCGAACCATGAGAACAATCACCGGATAAAGTTCATGAACACCTTGGATTCTCTCTCCGGAGTAGCAACCGCGCCCTTCCCGTTCTCGACCAGTTTCATGGCCCAAGCCATGTTCCTGCCCAGCACGCGCATGATCTGCGCCCCCTCTTCGTCTTGCACGGCTTCCCCACGCCTGGCGCCATGGATCACGTTCCAGTAGTTGGAGGCGGGCACCAGCATCTCCGAGTAGAGCAGATAGTTGTTCAACTGGTTGAAGGTGGGGAGCCCGCCGGAGCGTCTGACAGCCACGAGCGAGGCGCCGACCTTGTATTTGAAGAGACCGCCGTTGAATGTGGAGACGTAGAAGACCCGATCCAGAAAAGATTTCATGGTTCCGGAAATGGCCGAAAAATACACCGGCGAACCGAGGATGATCCCATCCGCCTGTTTCATCTTCTGGATGCATTCATTGACGGGGTCCCCGGTCTGAACGCACTGTTCATTCCTGTTTTTGGCGCACTGGCCGCAAGCAACGCACCCCCTGATGTTCTGGTTGCCGATGTGAACGATCTCGGTTTCAATACCCTCTTTTTCCAGTTCCGCGGCAACCATTCTGATGCCGTGCCAGGTGTTTCCCTCCCTGTTGGGGCTTCCGTTGATGGCGACTACCTTCATGATGTACCTCCCGTTATTTGATGAACTGAACCCATTCATCCGACAAATTTCGAAACGATCTTCACCTCGTATTCCGGGAACGCCTCAAGGTTCACCGGGCGATTGCGCATCATGGCGAGCTTGAGGAGCTTGAAATCCAGCTCCTTCCGCTTCCTGCGGCGTTCCTCTTCATCCTCGAGGGTATTCATCATTTCACTCATGCTGACGATTTCCTTGCGCAATTCCACTTCGGGCGGAATGAAACCGGCGTTCTTGAGGACCTTGTAGGCCATGCGCATCTCGGCCGGGACGCCCGAAAGATCCTCATCCATCGCCAGCGGTTTGCCCATTCCGTCCAGGTGGTCGAACTCACCGCGCTCCATCGCTTCCCGTATCTTGCGCTCGGCTATGATTGCCAATATGTCCGTCATGCTGCTCCTCTTCCCTCAGAATCAATGATGCCGGAATGCCGCAGTGGCCGGAAGAGCCGTGGCCCGTACGCCGCCGTGTCATGATAAACCGTTCACTCCGCAGGTCCTCCGTCTGGGTGCTGCTGGTCTCCTGAAGCGCAAAGGCAGAGGCCTTCCGGACTAGCGGAGGCATGGAGGCGTTACTGATTCTGGTCCACATCCATCACTGCCGCTATTCAAGTGTGTACAGTGTCTCGTCATGGGCGGGGGGCGTGTACTTCCTCCTCAGTTTCCTGATCCCCTGGCGGCTGAAGGGGGCGCCATCAGCGGCATCCCCGTCATCCAGCAGAGCGCCCATCTCTTCCTCGATCCGCTCCGGATCTTCACCCGACTCCAGGCGTCGGATCGCCTCCTCGAAACCATCCCCCAGACTCATCCCGGTCGCAGCGGAGAACTTCCGCATGAATCTGGCCATCTGGCGCGGGTCGTTCTCGTCCATACCCTCCATCTCTCCGGCCAGGGAGAGCATGGCCCGCTCCATACGTTCCTCATCCAGATCGGGCATTCCCTCGATCTCCGGTTCCCTGGCGCGGCCGCTGGCAAAGGCGAAACGCGAGACCTGCCGCTCCAGGCCGGTTTTACCGCAACGCGGGCACGAGGGGCGTTTGTCGGTATTCACCCGGCGGGAGAGAAAGTTGAAAATCACGTGGCAATCGGAGCAGTAGAATTCGTACACCGGCATGGGGAGGCCTCCAGGCTGTAAACGCTGCGATCGTCAAATTCGGCGCGAACAATCAACGAACCGGCCGAAGGGATCGTCTATTATTTTTACACCGTGTAAACATGTAACGTCAAGGCGGTGGCAATCAATGAAAACGGGATGCAGTAGTATTGCCCGTTGCGGCGGCCCCCGGAGTCCGGCGCAATTCCTTTCCGCCAACCGACGTTATGATCGCGCTGAACGGGGCGAACTCCACCGGAATAGCGTACTCATGACATACCCCATCCCGCATCCGGGCCTTAAGGTTTCTCCTTGAAAAAGGAATGAAAAAGCCATTATAGTAACGCCGCAATTACGCCTTGCCGCCTTTTTCCAAAGGCAAAAGCATTTTTTTGTCCCGCTTGAGCGATCATAAATCCAAATCCCCGGAGAACACATAAAGAATGAGTATTTCAGCAGACAGTATGGTCAGTCAGGTTGAAGACATCGTGGCAAGCGATATTGACGACGAAAAAGTAATGATGAGCGTTGGAAAGGGGTGTTACTACGGCCTCGACCCCGTGGGAAGCAGAGTGTGGGAGCTGATCGAAAATCCCATCAGGTTTTCTTCCTTGATCGATGAACTGCTGCTGAGATACGACGTGGACCGTGAAACCTGCGAACGGGATGTGGTGGCGTTTCTTGATGAATTGCGCATCGATGGACTGGTGCGAGTGGAAAACTAGATGGACGTCCCGAATTGCGGTTAAAGCGCCTTTTCGCACGCGCCGACGTTTATTTTTTCCGTCGCGCTCTACCTCATGGAATCATCAGTTGGCACTATCTGCTGCCCTTCCCCACACCAAAGGCACGCATCCACAGAAACTTGTGGCTCAGAAGCAGGCATCACCGTCTTCCCTTTGCGCTCTTCTTTCTCATCGAATTTATGTTATGGCTGCGGTGGGTGTTATATGCGTGCTGGAGTAACTCCTGGCGCGCGGTTGCGCACCGGGGCAGGGCAATCGCCGTTCAGGAGGGAATCAGCAGAACCGCACAACTGGGCCACCTCCTGCGCCTTGGACTTTGCCATTGCATTCCGCCCGCCGAGGCATACGCTTTCAGGCTCTATCATCCCGAATCGAAGCAGAAATTATGGGACTATGTTTTCATCCATGAAATACAGGCATTTCACCGTTGGCGCGGCGCTAGGGCCGGCGAAAAACCGAAGTCTCTGGCCATTCTGCAAGACAAGTTCCGTCTGGCCGGATTTCTCGGCGCCCGCGGCGTTCCCATGGCGCCGGTTCTGGCAATGACGCCTCGCGGTGAAACCTTCGATCCGGAACCGTATCTGCGAACGCGCTCCCGGATATTTTGCAAACCCCGTCATGGTTCCGCAAGCCGTGACGCTTTTGTGATCGAAGGAGTGGGGGACGTTATCGGCGTATGTGCGGTAAAAAGCGGGATGAAGGCGCAGCCTTCCAGTCTTGATTGTCTTAAGAAAGCCATGGCCGGTGATGACTTTCTGATTCAGCCTTTTCTGGAAAATTATCCCGGTTTTGCCGATTTGTCTCCCGCCGAGGACGTCATTACCCTGCGTGTTATTACGGACAGCCATCCGGCGCGCGGCTTGGAGTGCTACTGCGCGACCATGGAGATACCGGATGTATCTGACAGCGTCCTCAAAGGCCATATCATTCTGCCCATCGAACCCTCGTCCGGCCGGATAACGCCTTTTCCACGACACTTGCCGCCCGAGGTCCGGGCGCGGCACGACACCGTGTACTACCGGATCGGTAATCGCGCCGTTCCTTTCTGGGATACGATCATGGAGAGTGCCATTCGCGCCCACCAATGTTTTACCGATGTGCGCGCAATCGCTTGGGATTATGCCATAACCCCGAACGGACCCGTCATGCTGGAGGGAAACACAGGATGGGGCGCCACAACACCGCAGATGCTTCACGGCGGCCTGCTGCAAGACGAAACCGTTACAGGATAACCGACCGGTATGTTTTTCTTTTTCTGCAATCGGCAAAGCCCCATGCCTTCCCACCGGATCGACCCGGAGGGAATTATCAAAAGTCTCATGCCCTGCGCGCCGCCGGACAAAAGCGGCTTTCTGGCGGATGACGGAAACAGCCTGCTGGTCCAATGCCTCCACTGGAATACGGCTCGCTCCAGATTGGAACCGGCCCCGCTTCATCATGGCCCGAGCGGAACGGCGGCCGCCGCATGGGTGCGGCTTGATAACCGGGATGAACTGGGGAAAAAGCTGGACATCGCCCCGAAAGCCCTGGCCGGATGTTGCGACACGGAACTGATCCTGAAGAGCTATCTCAAGTGGGGGGAGGCATGCGTCGAGCACCTGATCGGCGACTTCGTCTTCGTTATCCACGACCGCAGGCACAACAAGGTTTTCTGCGGCCGGGACCACATGGGAGTCCGCCCCCTTTATTACTTCGCCTCAGACGACGTCTTTGTCTGCGCCACGAGCCTTGCCCCCTTTCTGCGACTGGACTGCGTTCCGATCCGCATCGAGGAACAGTGGGTGGCCAAGTATCTGCTGCATCTCTCCATGAGCTTCGACTGCACGCCGTACAAAGGGATCAGAAAACTGCCTCCGGCCCACTGTATGACCGTCACGGCGGAGCGGACCGAACTGCGGCAATACTTCCAACTCTCCTCCGAGCCGGAGCTCAAGCTGAGGGATTCCCGCGAATACGTGGACGCCTACCGGGCGCAGCTCGAAGAGGCCATTCGCTGCCGCCTGGAATCAGACTACCCCATCGGCGCCGAACTGAGCGGCGGCATCGACTCGTCAACCATCACCGCCTTTGCCGCCAGACTTCTGGATCGGCCCCAAGCGCGGCTGCACACCTTCGGCTTCGCCTTTGCCGAACTGGAGCCGCAGTACATCATGGCCGTGTGCCGGGAATGCCATCTCCACAACAACCATATTTTTGCAAGCCGGGAGCCGGAATCCGAAGAGACCACGCGGCGCTCACTGGAGCTGCTGGGCTACCCGGTGGAACACTGTAACGCCACTTTCCACGAGCCGTTCTATCAACTGGCGGAGAAGCTGGAGATCAGGACATTACTCTCCGGCTTCGGCGGGGATGAGTTCGGCACCACCATCCACGGCTACCTGGTTCCCATGGAAATGCTGATGCAGCAGCGCTATTGTGAGCTTTTCAATATCCTGGGGGGAAATCCGCTGTTTCGTTTTTTACGGCTGATCAAATTGGAGTTGAGACGCCGTAAGACGCGCAATTTCACCGTCCCGCCCCATAATCCCCGCTTTCTGGAGGCATTCCAGCAACGCTGGCCCCACCACCTTGTCCGGGATGAACTGGTAAAAAAGTACCACCTGGAGGAACGCTATTTCGATACCGCCCGCTTTGACGCCGGCTACACGGACCTGAAGCGGTTCACCCTGGAAAAGCGCTGGCACCCCTTTGTCCCCACCAGGATGGAAAACTGCACCCTCATGGCCGGGGGTCGAGGGATCGAATACCGCTGGCCCCTGCTGGATGTGCGACTGGTGAAGCTGTTTCTGTCAATCCCGTCCGAGGAGAACTACTATCGCGGCATGGGGCGCTATCTGCACCGCCGGGCCATGGACGGAGTCGTGCCGAAGATGGTGACGTGGAAACAGGGCAAGGACATGGGTGATGTAATCGGTTTTCCATCAGGTGCGGCGGTATGTGTGCCTCAGATCTCCGTTTCCGACCTGCCTCCCGAACTGGCGGCAAGCCTTGACAGGGATAAATTGCAACGATATGGTGAGATCGGGTGTCAACAACCAGGCGATGGAGTGAAACAAGGTGAAACGTTCCAGCAAGCCAGAAATATCGTAATGGTCTCCAATTTGTCCGCCTGGTTGAAACATATCGCGCGCATTGGGGGGGATGTGCGATGGGTATAGAGCAGATACGGAAGACACTCACGGCGCAAGGCCACGGCATCAAATTCCAGCAAGCTGACCGCCCAAAAGGAGGCAAGATGAAAAAAACGGATGAAGTTAAAGAGAGAGATGGAAAGAATGTATGGCAGAGGCCAACGCTGCGGCATTTACAACTGAAGAACACCAACGGGAAATTTCCGACTGTCGGTGAGGGGGCTTCCGCCGGAGGGGCGTCGTAATTCCTGCGGACCACACAATGTGAGAAGGGACGAGCAGGGCTCAGTCACTTTTGTATTCCCCGTATGGCTATAATTATGAATCGAGAGAATCGATACCTGATAATCCCGGGAACGGGTCGAAGAGTGATATCCTGAAGGAAGCCGTCCCGCGCCAGCCACCGCCGAACGTATTGCCGGATATTCCACATTCTTAAGGCCGGTCGATACGTTCGGCGTGGCGGTGGTGGTTAGTTTCCGAGGCGGCTATGTTCCCATCCACCATAAAATGGCAGCCCGTAAAATCAAGAACTTTTTTATGTGTCAGAGCAGCGAACCGGACCTTCCATGACAAACTCATACCATATCTTCGGCCTGAACATAATCTCTGAAATCCCCTTGCCGGCCGCTCCGTCGCTCTGGCTTTCCCCAGACACCTCCCCGGATATCACCATCCAATACGGCAACACGCCAACCGACCTGCGAAATCCCCAGTTCAGGGGAGTGCGCTTCCAGACCGCTCCGGGAGAGTTTCTGCTGCGCGTGGATGGTATTGCCCGCTACCACGTGCACAACGGTGACCACGTCACCATCACGCCGGACAGGGGGGCTAGCGAAGACGACATCCTCCTGTTCCTGATGGGCTCAGCCATGGGAGCGCTGCTGCATCAGCGCAACATCCTGGTTCTGCACGCCGGCGCCGTCGAGATCAACGGCGCCGGCGTCATCTTCACCGGGCCCTCCGGTATCGGCAAGTCCACCCTGACCGCAGGATTTCACCGGCGCGGCCACCCGTTTCTGGCCGACGACGTGTGCGCGGTAACGATCCACGATGGCA
>CAZRPI010000042.1:0-10412 GCA_964601865.1 uncultured Pelobacter sp.
GATGTCGCAGATCCGGCTAACCGCCTCCAGGCCGCCGCATCCGGCGCACATGGGAGTGCCGGCGCCCAGCGCATGGCTGGAGGGGATATCCCTGATCGAACCGAACTTTTCAGCTTTCATCTTTTCCACCGTTTCATCCTGGATTAGGCAGTTGGGGGCTGCCGTTTTCTGGATCATCCCTCCCGACCGCCTCCCGCGATCGCCTGAAGTCTCCTGATCTCGGCCAGCTCCCGGCCGGTCATGAGCAGCCTGGGGGGAAGGGAGCGCCCCCCGGCCGCGGCCTTGGCTGTGACGGATGCCATCTCGTAAAACTCCTCGGCGGTTATGTCGCGTCCGCCGAGCCCGCCGATAAAGCTGTTCATGACCCGAGGAGCATCCCGCAGACCGTACAGGGCTGAGGCGATCTCGGTGAAAAGCACTCCTCCCATGCCCATTGACAGGTTCTGGTCGATCACCGCGACCCCCATCTTCCCGGCCAGAATCTCCCGGATGCGGTCGGCCGGGAAAGGGCGGAGAAGGAGCGGGCGCAGCAGCCCGACGGTGACTCCGGCCCGTCGCAGCGAGTCGACCGCGGCTTTTGCCTTGGTTGCGAACGAGCCGATCATGACGAAAACCAGTTCCGCGTCATCGGTGCGGTACGCCTCGACCGCGCCATGGTCTCTGCCGAACAGCGAGGCGAAGTCCGCCGCCACTTCATCGAATACGGGGAGAGCGTTCATGGCGGCCAGGTGCATCTCGTAGCGGAAATAGGAATAGAGCGGCCCGCCGAGAACCGTCACCGCCTGGCTGACCGGTTCGCCCGCACGGAACCGGATGTTTTCCGGATCATACTCAGGGAGGAATCGGCGGACCGCATCACTGTCCGGGATCTCCACCGGTTCCCTGGTGAAGGAGAGATAAAAGCCGTCCATGTTGACCAGGACCGGAAGACGGACCCTCTCGTTTTCCGCCAGCCGGTAGGCCATGAGGACGCAGTCCAGAACCTCCTGGCAGGTGGCGCAGTGGAACTGCAGGAAACCGCTGTCCCGTGCCGCCAGGATGTCGTTGTGGTCCGGCTCCAGGGTAATGGGAGAGGCGAGCCCCCGTGATACGTTGACCATGACGAAGGGGGCGCGCCAGCCGGAGACGGTGTAGACCATCTCCATCCCGTAAAGAAGCCCCTGGCTGGAGGTGGCGGTGAACACCCGTAACCCGGTGGCCGCCGCGGAAGCCGCCGCCGTAATCATGGAATGCTCGGACTCCAGGGTGGTCATGCCGCACGCCATCTCACCCCCGTCGATCCATTGGGCCAGGGTCTCGATGATCTCGGTCTGGGGGGTGATGGGAAAGGCGGGGACGTACTCCGCGCCGGCCAGACGGGCCCCCCAGGCGGCGGCGCTGTTTCCGGTCAGCATGGCGCGCTTCATGTTGCTTCTCCTCCCCCATCCGCGCCATGCTCGGGGACCGGTCGAACAGCGCGGGACGGGCATTGGGCCAGGCAGATCAGGCACCCCTTGCAGTGCTCGTAATCGATAAGGGGGCAGCCCGCGGGATCAAAGGTTATACAGCCGTCGGGGCAATAGGCGCCGCAGAGCCGGCATCGTCCGCAGAGGTCAGGATCGATCACGGGGCGGACGGTTCTCCACAATCCGGTCTCTACCATCCTGCTGGTGGCCGGAGCAAAGACGTCCGGCGCCGACACCCTGGCACCCTCGAAGGGGAGCTCCACCCACTCCGGCTTCACCCAGGCATCGGCGGCAATCTCCCCGCCGGGGGTGACGCACCCTTCGCGTGGCGCCATGAGATCATAGGAGCGCATGGCCGCTTCCAGATTGGCGGTCATCACCGCGTCTCCCAGGTGGGGGAGCTCGGCCCGGACGGCCCGCTCCAGCGAGGGGCGGGATACGACGCCCGCAAGCCGGGCCGCCGCGGCGGCGCATGAGACCCCCGCAAACCTCAGGCGGCGGATATCTACCGATTCACCATCCGCCGGCAGGGTCAGCAACGAACCGGAAAAGAGGAGACGCTCCCTCCACCATTCCGCACTTTCGCCGCTGTGGATCAGCAGCACCGTCCTGCCGGTCACTCCGTGCATGATCTCGGGGACGGAAATCCTGGCCAGGGTTTCATCCGCGACGATCACCAGGTCCGGGTTGTGAATAACGCCCCGCTCGTTTACCGGTACGCGGGAGGCGCGCACATAGGCGAAGATCGGCGCTCCCCGGCGTTCCGCGCCGTAGCGGGGGGCGTCCTGAACCTCGAACCCCTCCAGGAAAAAGGCCGTCCCCAGAATCCTGCCGGCGGTCTTCATACCCTGGCCACCGCGGCCATGGAAACGGATCCGGTAAACGGGAACCGGTTCACGGATTTCATCCGGATGCATTTGGCTCTCCAGTCAAACCAGGGTCTCCTTGTTTCAGACATGGGCCTTGGCAAGAAGCCCGTTGTATTGAAGTGTACCATCTTCACCGGAGATTGCAGCGCCGCTGAAGGGAGAGCCGCGGCCCGGGGTCAGACGATGGGGCTGGCAGACAGGGAAAGGGACGTCTTCGGCATATCCTTTTGTATAACTCTCCCGCCGTGATACACTCCCCCATGACACACCAGCACGGACAGGACACAGCAATGCCGCTCAGGGATCTCCGGCAGTGCATCAACCTGCTGGATTCACGGGGCGAACTGGCCCGAAAACCCATACCAGCCGATCCGTTACTGGAAATCGCCGCCATCACCGACCGGGTCTGCAAGTCCCGGGACGGTGGCACGGGGGTGCTGTCCCAGACCCCCATCGGCTCCCCCTTCCGGGTCGCAACCAACCTGTTCGGTTCCGAGCGCCGGGTTTGCCTGGCACTGGGGATCGCTCACCCGTACCGCCTGACGGAAAGGATGTCGGAACTTTTAACCAGGTCCCCGATCCGGACCCGGCGCGACTGAACTGGCTCTGCGCTGGAAGCCGGGCAGCGGAGCGGCCGGACATCTGGAGAGTCACCGCGTACGGGGCATGGCCATGCCGGTGGCCATCGTCCTGGGCGGCCCGCCCGCCGCCTGGTCGGGGAGCGATGGAGAGAGTACTTAATTTGCAAGGATCCGGAATAAGTCGGTTTTTTTGAGGACAAAACGGGATGACTCAAAGGTGCGGTGTGATTGTTAAGATCTGCATGTTCCTGGAGATGATCAAATTCTCCCACACCATCTTCGCGCTCCCCTTCGCCCTGGTGGGCGCCCTGCTGGCGGCAGGCGGCCTGCCGGCGACCGGCAAGGTTTTCTGGATCGTCCTGGCCATGGTCGGCGCCCGCACCGCAGCCATGGGGCTCAACCGGCTGATCGATGCCGACATCGACGCCCGCAATCCCCGCACCGCCAACCGCGCCATACCGGCCGGGCTGATCGGCAGGGGCGCCACACTGCTGTTCATCACCCTCTCCCTGGGGCTGCTGCTGCTCTCCGCCAGCCGCCTCAACCCGCTCTGCCTGAAGCTCTCACCGGTCGCCATCTTTTTCCTGGTCACCTACTCCTACTGTAAACGCTTCACCTCCCTGGCCCACATCGCGCTGGGACTCTGCCTGTCCGCCGCGCCCCTGGGGGCCTGGGTTGCCATCCGCGGCAGCATCGATGCGCCGGCCCTGATCCTGGCCGGAGCGGTACTTTTCTGGACTGCCGGTTTCGATGTCCTCTACGCCCTCCAGGACCTGGAATTCGACCGCTCGGCCGGCCTGCACTCCATTCCCGCGCTGCTGGGAGCAGGGGGGGCGCTTATCACGGCGCGCCTCTTCCACGGGATCATGCTGCTGCTGCTGTTCTATCTGTTTTTCACGCAGCATCTGGGGGTTTTTTTCCTGGCCGGCCTGCTGGTGACCGCCGCCATGCTGCTGTACGAGCACCTGTTGCTCAAGGACGGCGATCTGTCCAGGCTGGATGCGGCTTTTTTCAACATGAACGGCTATATCAGCGTCGTGATGCTGCTGAGTACCGCAGCCGAAGTTCTGACGAGGAAACCATGAATCATAAACACATATTTCTTGCCCTGAGCGGAGCATCCGGCTCCATTTACGGACTGCGTCTGGCGCGGGAACTGGCGCAGCGTGACGTCGAGCTGACCCTGTGCGCCACCCCCAACGGGCAGCTGGTCTGCCGCGAGGAAACGGGTCTGGATCTTGGCGGAGATCCGGCAGTCGCCGCGGCAAGATTCCGCGACCATTCGGGTCTGGAAAAGGGGATAAGGGTGGTGTCCCACGACGACCTCTTCTTCGGCTCGGCAAGCGGTTCCGCCGCGCCCGACGCCATGGTGACCTGCCCGTGCAGCATGGGAACCCTGGGACGCATCGCCGCGGGCATCTCCGGCAATCTCATCGAGCGGAGCGCCGACGTCATGCTCAAGGAGCGACGCCCGCTGCTGCTGGTTCCCCGGGAAACGCCCCTGAGCGAGATCCATCTGGAGAACATGCTTCGCCTGGCGCGGGCCGGGGCCCGGATCATTCCGGCCATGCCCGCCTTTTACCACCGGCCGGGAAGCGTCGACGACATGGTTGATTTTGTTGTTGGCAAGATTCTTGACCATATGGGGTTCGACAACGAGCTCTTCAGGAGATGGTCAAACTGAAATCCGGACCGGATTCAGTGAAAAAGGAAAGGGCGCTCGCGAGGAGCGCCCTTTCTGCAGGATTCACCGAAGATCAGGAATCATCACTCCATGATGTAATCGGCGATGGTGCGGGCAATTTTCTCCGCCGTGTTGTGATCGTTGTTGAAGAGCAGATTGTAAGGGCTCAGATCACGCGCATCCCGATCGAGGAACGTGCGGATGAACTGATCCCGTTTTTTCTGTTCTTCCCTGATCCTGTCCCTCGCCTCATCAGCGGAAATGCCGAAGCGTTTGCTGATGTAACGGACCTTGAAGTCCTCGGAAGCGTACAGGCGGAAATGCCTGCAGTTTCTCAGCGGCTGGGTGACAAACGCGCTCCCGCGGCCCATCAGAATAACGTTTCCCGCGCTGGCCATGGCCACGATCTGACGCATCAGCAACTGGAAGCAGTCCTTGTCGCTCTTCCAATTCGGCGAAAACGAAGCGATGCTCTCGTCCAGCCACGACGGTTTTTCCCCCAGTTTCTGGATTATTTCCTCCGAAAGGGCATGGTTGCGAGCCACTTCCTGAAAAAGCACCTTATCCATTACCAGCCACTTGTCGCCGGTTTTCTTCTCCAGCAGATCCACAAGAAGTTCGGTCACAGGGATTGCCTCACACCCGTATTCGCGCGAAAGGGTGATGGACAGTTTAGGCTTTCCCGCCTTGATCCTCGAACTGGCCTCCTCCTCCTTCCTCCGGTTGAACTCTACCAAGGCACTTACACGTTTCTCAACGGTTGGGACAAGTTCTTTTTCTAACATGGCTCACCTCCGAAAATTGAATTGCATTGATGTACTATGACTATACCACCACATATTTGGTATGCAACTCAGGTTTTTTTCAATGGTATGGGACAGTTGAATACAGTTTTCATTCCCTGGGTTCGTGGGAATGGGCCTTGGGATGGGCTCTGTCGTAGACTTCCATGAGGCGGTTCAGGTCGACGTGGGTGTATTTCTGGGTGGTTGACAGGGACGCGTGGCCGAGCAGCTCCTGGATGGCGCGCAGATCGGCGCCCCCCTCCAGCATGTGGGTGGCAAAGGTATGGCGGAGGGTATGGGGCGATATGCGCTTGAAGGCGGCGATTCTGAGTACATGGGCATCGACGATGCGCGCTACGCTGCGGCGGTTGATCCGGTTGCCGCGGCTGTTGAGGAACAGGGCGCCACTCACCGCCGATTGACCCCGGTCAGCCAGGTATTCTTCGACAGCAGCCACGGCCCTGGATCCCAGGGGTACGATGCGTTCTTTCCCCCCCTTCCCCATGACCCGCAGCATGCCGTTGTTCAGGTCCACATCCTCGATGTTCAGGCCCGTGAGTTCCGAGACGCGCAGCCCGCTGGAGTAGAGGGTTTCCAGGATGGCCCGGTCGCGCAGGTGATGCCTTGCATCTTCAGCCGGCGCGTCCATCAGCGCGGTTGCCTGATCGATGTCCAGATGGAACGGCAGCCGTTTCTCCTTCTTCGGCGTCGCTATCAGTTCGGCCGGGTTCCTGTCCACAACCCCCATTCTTACCAGGTATCTGTAGAAGCTCCGGATCGCCGCCAGCTTGCGCCCCATGGAACTCTTCCTCACCTTCCCGGCCAGCCGGGCCAGGTAGCGCCGCAGAAGCAGATGATCAACATCGCCGGCCCCGGCGCTTTCCCCCCTCTCGCTCCACACAAACGACCGGAACTGCTCCAGGTCGCGGCGATAGGCGGCCACGGTGTGGCTCGACGCGTTACGCTCCGTCTCCAGACAGAGGCAGAAAGCCCGGATCTGTTCCGCCAGAGGTTCCACGGGATGGTCAATCAAAGGCCGGAAGAGGACTCTTCACCTTCCAGATCCTTTCCTTCCCCTTCCCCATTTCACGGTAAACCCAGTCCTGTTTGTAGGTCAGGGTCTTGATCCGGTTGGAGGGGAGTACATAGTAGTCAAATTCCACCACGGCATCGCCAAGAAGTTTTTCCTCTAAGAAATCCATGGTAAGGATGCGGTAATCGGTAATGGTCACGTCTCTCTTCTTGATGGATTCGGCGGCAGCGATGTACTGATCGCGCCCCTCGGGAACCACATAGAGGGGGCCGGCGGCGGGAATCTCCCTCCAGCGGAGCATGCGGTTGTACCCCTTGACGCTCGTCTCGAATTCCTCGCGAATCCCCTTGGCGGGCATGCAGGCGGCGATCAGGAGGCAGGAGATCAGTACGGTTAGCCATTTCACGAATTTGGGCATGACGGTTCCTTTTCCTTGGTCTTAATGTAATCCATGAGTTCCAGAGCCAGATCGACCTTTCCGAAGGGGGGGATGAGATAGTAGCCGCCGGCGCAGCTGAACGTGGCGTCGATGAATTCCCTGGCAATGGCCAGTCCCTCGGCCACGCCGGACTCCTTCTCCAGTCCCCGCATCCGGGCGCGAACCGGTTCCGGGATGGAGATGCCCGGCACCTCATTGTGCAGGTACTCGGCATTTCGTTCGCTCACCAGCGGCATTATCCCCGGTATCAGGGGAATTCCGCAGCAGGCGGTCTCCTGCAGGGCCTCGAAAAACAGGGCGGGATCGTAGACAGGCTGGGTCTGGCTGAAGACCGCGCCGTTGGCGGTCTTTTTCCGCAGCCTTCCGGCCTGGTTCCGCATGTCCTTCGAGTTCGGATTGAAGGCCGCGCCGATGGTGAACCCCGTCCCCCCTCCGATGGGAGCCCCAACGGCGTTGACCCCGCGGTTCAGGTCGCTCAGAAGCTTGATCAGGGTCAGTGAATGCAGGTCAAACACCGACGTGGCGTCGGCGTGATCCCCCATGCTCGCCGGGTCGCCGGTAACCGCCAGGATGGAACGGATCCCCAGCAGGCTGGCGCCCATCAGGTCCGACTGCATGCCGATCAGGTTGCGGTCGCGTCCGGTGACGTGAATGATGACTTCGATTCCCACCTGCCGCTGGATCAGGCTTCCCAGGGCGATGTTTCCCATGCGGGGGCGGGCCAGGGGGTTTTCCGCCAGGTTAACGGCATCGGCGCCGGCCTCCTTGATACGCCGGCATCCCTCGATGATGCGGCTGCAATCCAGCCCCTTGGGCGGGTCCAGCTCCACCGTGATGACCTTCCGCTTTCCCCAGGCGTCGAGAAACGAACTCCTCTCGGTCGTGGGCCTCTGTTTTTCCGGTTCGCCGACCCTGATCTCGGCATGGACGGAACGCGCCACCGGCCTGCTGCCCGCCAGGGCACTTGCCAAGGCTGCGATATGCTCCGGAGTGGTGCCGCAGCAGCCGCCCACCAGACCGGCGCCGGCCGCCACCATCTCCTTTGCCATGGCGGCAAGATAGTCCGGCGTTGCCCGGTAGATGTAGCGCCCGTCCCGGTATTCGGGGAAGCCGCTGTTGGCGTAGGCGGCAATGGGTTTTGCCGTTACCGCGCCGAGCCGGCGCACTACCCTGAGCAACTCCAGCGGACCGGCGCCGCAGTTGGCGCCCACCATGTCGGCTCCGGCCCGTTCAACGGCAGCGCAGAAGAATTCCACCGTAGCGCCGTCTCCGGTGCGCCCCCCTTCGAGGAACGCCATGGAGGCGCAGACCGGCAGGCCGGTGGCCCGGGCGGCGGCAACCGCGGCCAGCAGCTGGGGAAGGGATGAGAAGGTCTCCAGCAACAGCAAATCCACGCCCCCCTCGGCCAGGGCCAGGCACTGAACCCGGAAATACTCCTCCATCTCGCCGTCGCCGGGCCTGGCTTCCTCTCCTCTGGTTCGCGCCAGGGGACCTACCGAGCCGGCCACCAGAACGTCCCGTCCCTGATCCGCCGCCTGTCGGGCGATGCGCGCGCCGGCCAGGTTGATCTCCGCCACCCTGTTCCCCAGCCCGAAGGCCGCCAGTTTGGTATGGTTCGCGCCAAAGGTGTTGGTCTCGATCACCTGGGCGCCGGCTGTGACGTACTCGTCGGCCAGTTCCCGCACCAGGTCCGGACGCTCAAGGTTCAGGGACTCGAAGCAGCTCTCCAGGCTGGCGCCCTTGGAGTAGAGCATGCTTCCCACGGCGCCGTCGCCGATCAGGATTTCGCGTTTCAATCGTTCAAGGATACTCATGTCGGTACACCGGGGTCTTGAAGTGAAAAAAATGCCGCCCAAAGGACCGCGGCTAATAGATGTTACCGCCGGTTATCTGCTGTTGCCCCAATCCCCGAGATGGGGTATAAACACAACTCGACCCGATCAGAGTCAACACGGAGTAATTGCAGATGCACACACTCGTTCAATGGCTGCTGGACACAATCGGCGGCATGGGCTATCCCGGCATATTCCTGCTGATGGCCATGGAAAGCTCCATCATCCCGGTACCAAGCGAACTGGTCATGCCGCCGGCCGGATACCTGGCCTACCAGGGGGAAATGAACATGGCAATCGCCATCCTGTGCGGCACCCTGGGCAGCCTGGCCGGCGCCTACGCCAACTACTTCGTCTCCCATTACCTGGGGCGTCCGCTGATCCTCAGATACGGCAAATACGTGCTGATTTCACCCCACAAATTCGAACGGGTGGAGCGTTTCTTCCTGCGGCACGGAGAGATATCCACGTTCATCGGCAGGCTTCTCCCGGTCGTACGCCACCTGGTTTCCATCCCCGCCGGCCTGTCCGGCATGAATCACCTGCGATTCTCGCTCTACACGCTGCTGGGCGCCGGCATCTGGTGCAGCATCCTGACCGGCATCGGCTACGTTATCGGCCGGAACCAGCAGCTCATCATGCAATACGCCCACCGGGCCCTCGCCTGGGTAGTCGTATTCAGTGTCGCATTGGTCGCCCTCTATGTCCGCAGGCAGCGGCGATGCTCAGGTATTTAACCGTAAACAACCGCGGAAGGCAAAGGTATTTTTGCCCCATCGCACAGAGGAGAAACGATCCATGCAGATCAAACGCGCCGGCCGCATCCACTACCTGGCCGCCGAGTTCAGCGGCCCGTCCTGCTCCGTACAGGGTTTCACCACCCGCCACGAGGGAGTATCGCGCCCGCCATACAATTCTCTCAATCTGGGAACCTCCACCCTGGACCAGCAGCACAACGTGGAGGGGAACCGTAATCTGCTGATACGGGCTTTCGGCGGTCCCGGTGACGCCCTGCTCACCGTCCGCCAGACCCACGGCAACGACATTCTGGTGATCGACACGCCCAACGAGGACCTTTCCCATTTTCTGACGGTCGAGTGTGACGCCATCATAACCAGCCAGCCCGGCATCATGATCGGCGTCTGCGTGGCTGACTGCGTCCCCATTCTGCTGCTGGACCCGGAGAGATGCGTGGTTGCCGCCGTGCATGCCGGCTGGCGGGGAACGGCCGCCGGGCTGGCCCGCAAGACGGTAGAGGCCATGAAGGCCCAGTTCGGCTGCAATTCCGCATCGATTCAGGCGGCCATCGGCCCCTGCATCATGCCGTGCTGCTACGAGGTGGATGCGCCGGTCAGGCAGGCCTTCCTGCAGGGGGGCATCGATTGGGAATCGGTCAGTTCGCCGGCAGGAGAAAAACAATGGAAGCTGGATCTGATCGCCGCCAACCGCAAACTGCTGATTTCCGCGGGAGTGCCGTCCACGGCGATCCAGGCGGCGGACATGTGCGTCTGCTGTCAGCGGGAACTCTTCTTCTCCCACCGCAGGGACAACGGAGAAACCGGCCGGCAGATGGGTTTCATCATGTTGAAAGCGGTTCAGGGTTGATAGTTCAAGGTTTTGATGTTGACGCCTGACAATAGCGTTGCATACTTATTGCTGAAATGATTAGCGGTTTCATACGTTGTCTCAGAAAGTCGCCACGCTCGTCATGACAACCTTGAACCAGCAACCATGAACCAATAAC
>CAZRPI010000042.1:10512-25047 GCA_964601865.1 uncultured Pelobacter sp.
GAAAGTCGCCACGCTCGTCATGACAACCTTGAACCAGCAACCATGAACCAATAACCATGAACCAATAACGGATTCCCCCATGCTCGCCAAGGTCCTAAGCAGTGCCCTGATCGGAATCGACGCCATCCTGGTGGATGTGGAGGTGGATATCGCCCCCGGCCTGCCTGCCTTCGCGACCGTCGGCCTTCCGGACGGCGCCGTCAAGGAGAGCAAGGACCGGGTCAGGGCGGCGCTGAAGAATTCGGGGTACGAATTCCCGGCCCGGCGCATCACCGCCAACCTGGCGCCCGCTGACATCCGCAAGGAGGGCGCCGCCTACGATCTCCCCATCTCCCTCGGCATTCTGGCCGCAACCGGCGTGATCGCAACCGCCAGTCTGCGCGAGTACCTGCTGCTGGGGGAACTCTCCCTGGATGGCGGCCTCAACAGGATACGGGGCGCCCTCTCCATGGCGGTGGCGGCAAAACGCGCCGGCCTCAGGGGGATCATCCTCCCCAGGGAGAACGCTCCCGAGGCCGCGGTGGTGGAGGGACTCGACATCATCGGCGCCGAAACCCTCTCCCAGGTGGTGGAGTTTCTGGGGGGAAGGGTGGAGATCGAACCTCACAGGGTGGACCTGCAGTCGCTCTTCTCCGACAGCTGCGAGTACGGCGAGGATTTCAGCGAGGTGAAGGGGCAGGAGCACGCCAAGCGGGCCATGGAGGTGGCGGCGAGCGGCGGCCACAACATCCTGATGATCGGGCCCCCGGGTTCGGGCAAGACTATGCTGGCCCGCCGCATTCCCACCATCCTGCCGGCCATGTCCTTCGATGAGGCGATCGAAACCACCAAGATCTTCAGCGTCAGCGGCCTCCTGGACCGGGAACACTCCCTGGTGGCGACGCGCCCCTTCAGGAGCCCCCACCACACCATCTCCGATGTCGGCCTGATCGGCGGCGGCTCAACCCCCAAGCCGGGCGAGGTCTCCCTGGCCCACAACGGCGTCCTGTTCCTGGACGAACTGCCCGAGTTCAAGAAGAACGTGCTGGAGGTGCTGCGCCAGCCGCTGGAGGACGGCCGGGTCACCATCTCCCGCTCCCTGGTTTCCCTCACCTACCCGGCGCGGGTGATGCTGGTGGCCGCCATGAACCCCTGTCCCTGCGGCTACCTCTCCGATCCGGTCCACCCGTGCAGCTGCACCCCTTCCGCCATTCACCGCTACCGCTCGCGCATCTCCGGACCGCTCATGGACCGCATTGACATCCACATCGAGGTGCCGGCGGTCAAATACCGCGAGCTGGCGGACCGCGGGGAGGGCGAAAGCTCCGCCTCCGTCGCCGGCCGGGTCGAGCGTTCAAGAGCGATCCAGTCGGAGCGCTACCGGGGCACCAGGATCCACTGCAACGCCCAGATGACGCCCCGCTTCATCAAGAAGTACTGCGAACTGGACGAGGCCGGCAACAGGATGCTGGAGATGATCACCGACCGCCTCGGCTTCTCCGCCCGCACCTACAACCGCATCCTCAAAGTAGCCCGCACCATCGCCGACCTGGGCGGCAGCGACCGCATCCGCGACGAGCACATCGCCGAGGCGATCCAGTATCGGAGTTTGGACCGGAAGACGATGTGATTCCGTTTTGTATCTTCCGTCTGACCGAAATGCCGACCTGTAAACTTGACCGGGCAATCAACCCGGTTGTCATGCCGCATGGTAGTTCACAGCCAAGCTGCCAGCCGGTTTTAGCAATAGAAATACAGCAGAAAGGGCAGAAATGAAGATTGCTCCGGCGCTGTTTGAAGGTTTCGATATCCGCGGGGTATACGACGAAGAAACCGGGACGTGGTATTTTTCCGTAGTGGATATTATCCGGGTTCTTCTGCAGCAGCCTGATTTTCAGACGGCCAGGAACTACTGGAAAGTGCTGAAAAACAGATTGGCAAAGGAAGGCAGTGAGTCGGTTACAAAATGTAACCGACTGAAACTGGAAGCAGCGGACGGGAAAAAATACCTGACCGACGTTGCCAGCCCCGAAGTGCTGCTGCGGCTGATTCAGTCGGTCCCGAGTCCCAAGGCTGAGCCGATCAAACTATGGCTGGCCAGGGTCGGCTACGAGCGGATGCAGGACATGGCCGATCCGTCCCGCTCTCTTGTCCGCACCAGAGAATACTGGCAGCAGCAGGGCAGAAGCGAAAAATGGATTCAGCAGCGGATGACCGGGCAGGAAACCCGCAACAAGCTGACCGACTTCTGGAAAGAGCATGACATTACCAAGGAGTCGGAGTTCGCCATTCTGACCGACATCATCCACCGGGAGTGGTCAGGGCTGAAGGTTCAGGAGCATAAAACACTCAAGGGCTTGAAGAGTCAGAACCTGCGCGACCATATGAACGAGGCGGAGCTGATCTTTACCGCCCTGGCGGAGCTATCCACCAGGCAGATTGCCGAGAGCGTCAACGCAACAGGTATGAGAGAAAACAAGGCCGCGGGCAAGGAAGGCGGCGGCATTGCCAAGAAGGCCCGCCTTGACCTGGAAAACAAGACCGGCAGAAGCGTTGTCACCGGTGAGAATTTCCTGCCACCAGGGCGAAAGAAACTGACGGATAAATAGCAGATGAAAGCCCGGAATTTCAGAGCCGGAACGCTGACTGAGAATGATTGTCTGGTGTCGCATACGGGGCATGGCATGTGCCCAGAGGGTTGATGAACCTTATTTTCTGACCATCCCGCCTTTCGTCTTGTCCCATTCCCTGCGTAGCGCCTCCAACGTCACCGAAAACATACTCACGCTTGACGCCCCCTTCCTCTCCCATTGCGAAATGCTTGCGGCGGTCACTCCGATCCGGGAAGCGAATACCGCCTGGGTTTCACCGAGCGCCTGACGCCATGAGCGGATGGCATTGCCGGTAAGCGTTTCCGGGAAGGGCGGAAAATCGCTCGTCTTCTTTTTCTTCACGGAGGCCTTGCCGGAGCGTTTATTATCCGTGACGGTTTTCACCTGCTTTACAGCTGCTTCCGGTACGGCTTTGCGGTTTGCGGCGCGTCCGGTTTTCACATTTTCCGTTGTGGCGGATTGCGCCACCCTTTTTTTCACCGTTTGGCGAACAGGCGCCTCGGGCGGGGAATCATCTGCCGTTTCGGCGATTTCAATCCCGAAGACATCGGCAATTCCGGATGATGCGATTCTCCGGCGTGACGTGCCCGTTTTCGCCACATCCCTGATCGCTCCGGTCACATCCACGAGTTCGTCATGATTCACCCCGCGCAGCAGGAACAGCAACTCGGGCGAGTGATCCAGTCGTGCGCCGACTCCGTACAGCACAGCCGCCACATGCTTGCACATGCCGGCCCAGTCCGGGCAATCGCAGTCGAATGTGATCTCGCCGGAAAGCGGGAAAAGCCCGTCCCGGCGGTGCGTAACCACCTCCATGACCCCGTGGTCGAGTTTTCCCTTTAAAAGATCAATCAGCGAACCGATCCGTCCGGAGCATGCCCGCTTAACCGCTTTCCATTTGGAATCCGGCAACTGCTTGATGCTGATATTCACCTTGTACAGCGAGGTTCCGCTGACCAGGGCTTCAATCGCTCCCTTCCTGATCTCCAGGTGGCAAACCGAGCCGTTGCGCACGTAAGTGCGTCCCCGAGGCAGGCGGTTTTCATAATCGCTGAACGATTCGATGTGATCGCACCATCCCTTACCCCAGAAGGAGGTGGCGATCGTGCGTCCGGCGAGTTGAACCGGCTGCACCTTCAGCCCTTTCTTTTTCATCTTCTCAACCTGTTTCAGCGCCTTTGCCCGCCGTTGCGCAACCGGCACGTATTTGGGCCAGCCGTAATATCCCATGAGTACAGTACCTCCCCGGCAGTTGAGAGACGCATTGCAATTCGTCTCCGCGGTATCAACCTGATTCCTCAACCGGCATAGCCGGAACCAAACAGGAAAAGTCAAAGGCAATGGAACGCGGAAAAAGCCGGATTTTGACGGATTTCCGCTGATAAAATCGAAACCGGAAATTGATCGTTTAATCTGCGCAAATCCGCCCAATCCGCGTCATCCGCGTTCCATTGCAGTTTCAGGTTTGCTCACAAGTTGTTAAGTCTCAATTTTTAAGCGCCTAAATGGCCGCTTTCTCCAGGTCCAGCGCCACCAGTTTCAGCAGCGCCTCGTCAGCCATTTCGGTGAGCAGGGTCTCCGCCCCTTCCAGAAGCTCAGTTGCCAGGGAGGATTTGGCGGTGATCAGCTCGTCGATCTTCTCTTCCACCGTCCCTTTGCAGACGAATTTATGGACGACGACGTTCTTCTTCTGGCCGATGCGGAAGGCGCGGTCGGTGGCCTGGTTCTCCACCGCCGGATTCCACCAGCGGTCGAAGTGGATGACATGGCTGGCTTCGGTCAGGTTGAGCCCGGTGCCGCCCGCCTTGAGCGACAACACGAAGAAAGGCGGGCCATCCTCATGCTGGAATCTCTCCACCAGTTTTCTGCGTTCTCCCACCGGCGTGCCGCCGTGCAGCACCAGGCCGGGCCTGCCGAACAGGACGGCAAGGAATGAGGCCAGTGGAGCGGTCATCTCGCGGAACTGGGTAAAAACCAGCACCTTCTCCTGCCGGGAGGCGATTTCTTCGCACAATTCGCGCAACCGGCCGAACTTTCCGCTCCGCTCCTCGGCATAGTCGCCATCACCCAGAGCCTGATCCGGGTGATTGCAGATCTGCTTGAATTTCATCAGGGCCGACAGAATGAGTCCCCGCCGCCTGATTCCCTCCTCCTGCTCCCTGAGTCCCTCGGCCAGCCTCTTCACCGCCTGGTCGTACAGCGCCGCCTGGGCCTTGCTGAGTCCGCACCAGGCGGACATTTCCACCTTGTCGGGAAGGTCGGAGATGACGCTCCGGTCGGTCTTGAGCCGCCGCAGGATGTAGGGCTGCACCAGGGCGCGCAGCGGCGCATAGGATGGCGGCTCACGGCTGTCCAGCGATTTGACGAACTGCTTGAACCGTTGGGCCGAGCCGAGCAGGCCGGGAGCGACGAAGTCGAACAGCGACCAGAGGTCGGAGAGCCGGTTTTCCACCGGCGTGCCGGTAAGGGCGATCCTGGCCCGGCCGGAAAGGGCCTTGACCTCTTTTGACTGGCGGGTTCCGGGGTTTTTGATCGCCTGGGCCTCGTCCAGCACGATGAGATTCCAGTCGACCTTTTTCAGCCATTCCTGGTGCTGCAGCATGGCATAGGTGGTGAGTACCGCATCGGCTTCGGCCAGGGCCTGTTCCGGATCGCCGGAGATCCGCTCCAGGTCTTGCTTTCCGGTTTCCGAGGGGTGGAGCGGAATGATCGTGAGTGAAGGGGCGAAACGATTGAATTCGCTTTTCCAGTTCGACAGCAATGACGCGGGGAGCACCAGCAGGCTGGGGCGTTTTCTTCCGGCCACTTCCCTCTGCGCCAGGAGCAGGGAGATGATCTGGATGGTCTTGCCGAGCCCCATGTCGTCCGCCAGGCAAGCGCCAAGCCCGAGTTCGGAGAGAAACCAGAGCCAGTTCAGGCCGGTCTGCTGATAGGGGCGAAGCGTCGCGGCTAGATTTGCGCCGGCCCGCACGGCGGCGAGACGGCCCGGCTCCCGCAGCCCCTGAAGCATTTCCCGCAGCCTGTCCCCGGCCTCCACGAACGCCCAGCCGGTTTCCTCCAGCATCGGGTCGCTGCCTTTGAGATCTCGTCTGGCGCCGGCCAGGAGCCGCATTCCTTCGATAAAAGAGATTCCGTCATCACCCGCTTCGGCCCGCACTTTCTCCCACTGTTCAAGCGCCTGGCGCAACCTGTCCCCGTCAACCTCGACCCACTCCCCGCGAACGAATGCCAGGCCCTCGCCGGAACGGAGCAGGGTGGCAATTTCTTCGTCGGTCAACGGCTCACCGTTCAAAGTAAGCTGCAGTTTGAAATCCAGCAGCGTCTGCGCCGACAGGGTTGCGCCGGCGCTGGAGCCGATTTTGACCTGGACTTTCGGACGTGAACGTTTCTTCCACCAGTCCGGCAGGCGAACAACCAGTCCGCTCTCTTCCAGCAGCGCCACATCCCTGAGCAACGAGTACGCCTCTTCCGGTGTCCAGGCAAGCGGATGGTAGATATCACCGCTCTCCAGGAGCTCCCTGACCCAGTCAATCCCGACGCTTGCCTCGTATACCGGCTCCAGCAGCCTCAAAAGTGCCTTCTTGTTGTTGGCGCCGGCGTACTCGCGCAGGGCCTGGCTCAGGGGCAGATGCTGCGCTTTGGCATTTTTCCCCAGACGGGGAACATAGGTGGCCATGAAGGCAAAGGGGAATGCAGGATCCTGTTTGTTTTCGGCCAGATGGAAGCAGACCCGGCCAACCTGCCGCCAGAGCGGCGCATGCTGATGGAGGAACCCCGAAAGCCTTTCCGGATTCCCCGCGATTGCGGTGCGCGCCCATGAGTCAAGCGTTGACCAGATGTTTGCCAGCACGTCAGGGGAGCAGTATTCCGCGCCGGGCATGGGGGGGATGCAGAGGTGGAGAGTCGCCAGGACGGCGTTATCGGGAGGCGGAAGCGGTTCAAGCCGTCCGGTGGCTGACTGGCTGAGGCAGAGTCGCGTGAGATAGCGGGCGCCGAAATCACGCCAGTAGAGCCAGGAAAGCGGCCAGTCACCGCTAATCCTGCCGCCGGCCAGGGCCATGATCCCGGCTGCCGGGCTCTCCGAGAAGGCCCTGGTTATCCGTTCATCAACACAGCTTTCGCTACTGGTGGGCCCGGCAGCCGTCGAACCGGCCATCATCAGGTGTCCGGATGGTGTAAGAGTCAGGTGCATCAAAATGGTCCCATTGGAAACAATCCCGTTACCGTTGGCAGGTGAGAAAATTTCCTGTAAGAAATATCATTACCTCCTCTGCCCTACAATAACAATCTCGCAGCAACGCGGTGGCCGCCACTACCCGCGGGATATAATTACAGAGACAAGTATGATGCTCTCGGAAATTCTAAAAACACTGCCTTGGTTCATGCTTCGACAAGCTCAGCACGAATGGCATTACAGTCAGTTAGGGCATGAAAGTCCGTTCGCCCTGAGCTTGTCGAAGGGCGAAAAGGATTTTTTGCGATGTCATCAAGTATTACTTCTCCCGGCTCGCTTCCAGAACCTGCGCCACCGTTGGCAGATGCGCTGAGGTGATCATTACCCTGCAAAGACGGATATGTTTCCCCTATCCCGAACTCTTCCTGGCCTACGGCCCCAAACGTGAAGTCCGCTGCCACCGCCGGAAAAAATGACTGAACTGCTGTCGGGCATGGGACGTCTCCTGGCGGGCTTTCTCCGGGGCGGGTTGCGGCAATAAACCAAGAACAAAAACGACGAGGGCCGCGTCAAGCGGCCCTCGAACTTCACGGCTGGTTCAGGAGATCGGCACCCGATAGCGGGCATGTCTTCCTTTGTCCGGCTTGGGCAGCCGGATGGTCAGGACCCCGTGCCTGAGGTCCGCCTCAATCGTCTTCTCATCGATTTCGTACGGCAACTGGAGAGTTCTGGTGAAGCTGCCGTACCGGCATTCCGCAATAAGACACCCATCACCTCCCTTCCGTTCGTGTATGACGTTCTTTTCACCCTGTATTGTTAACCGCCTGCCGACAAGCTCGACCGAGAAATCTTCTTTCTTCAATCCCGGTACTTCCACCCTGATGATCAGTTCATCGGATGTCTCGCGCATGTCGAGCGGCGGACCGCCAGACTGCATGAAAGCTGGCAGGGTGTCGACCGTGATCCGTTCCGGAGCATGCGCCTCTTTTTTCCACGGCATGAATCTGGTCAGGAAGTGGCCGACTTTTTCATGTACCCGCTCCAGCGCCTCGCTCCATGTCCCGGGCAACAGGTTTGACATGGCGCTCACCTCCTCCGCAGACTCCTCTCTCACCCGACCTGAACGGAGATCCGTTTCGGTTTGGCAACTTCGGCCTTGGGTATCCGCAGGGTCAGGATGCCGTTCACATAGTCGGCGTGAGCCTTTGCATGGTCGAGGCTCTCGGGAATCGTAAACTGACGGTAGTAGCTGGCCAGCTCAAACTCCCGATGGGCCGGAGTTCCGGTCACCGAGTGGCAGGCCGGGGCGCTGATGGTCAGGATCCCCTTTTCGACGTTGACATCCAGGGATTCTTTCGCGGCGCCGGGGATGTCCGCGGTCAGGATCAGACCCTCCTCATCTTCGATGATGTTCACCGCCGGACGGATATAGCGTTCGCTGGACCGCGTCTCTTCACGGGGCTGTACATTCCCCTCGTCATTTCTTTCCGTAAGACTGTTGACTGCCATGATTGATTACCTCCTTTCCATATCCAGTCGTCCGTCATCACGACAGTTTGATGTCGATTTTTTTCGGTTTGGCATGTTCAGCCTTGGCCAGGGAGATCTGCATAATGCCGTCCCTGCAGCAGGCCATGATTTTTTCGGGATCGATGTCTACCGGCAGTTCGAGGGTACGGGAGAATTTTCCGGAGCCGAGCTCGGAGCGGTGTACGATCTGCCCTTCCTTCTGGACGAACGGTTTGCGTTCCCCGCTGATGGTGACAGTGTTCCGGAGGACGGTAAGATCGATATCCTTCGGATCAACGCCGGGGACCAGAGCTTCGATATAGACATGCCCCTCGTCCTCGCTGAAGTTGACCAGCGGGAATCGGCGGGTTGTCACCGGCGAAAGGAATGTCGGTCCAAACGGCCGACCAAAACCTACGCCACGGAAAGCTTCATCGATTTCCCTTCTCAGATTTTCCAGTTCCTTGAATACATCCCAGGATGCCATGTGGATTACCCCCTTTCGATATGTGACTTTCTGATAAAGAGATAAGCACGTACCTTTTGCGTGTCAAGGGGGGAATGGTTCGGATATTGATCCGTGAAATTGGCTGGTTATGGGATGTAAGTGATGTGGCTGTTCATGGCTCTCACTTTGCGCGAAGCGTATCAGGTTCCCGCACGACCTTTTCAGGGTTGAATCCCAGTTCTTTTACCCGCTCCATGATGACGGCATAGAGTTTGTCATTCATGACAGGGGTTCGGCTGAGTACCCAGAGATACTTCCGGTTGGGGGTTCCCACCACGGCGTACTCGTATTCCGGTCCCAGGTCGATGATCCAGTAGTCACCCCGGAAGGGCCAGAAGAAGGAGACCTTGAGCCGGGCATTGGTGGCGGTATCGACCACCCATGCCCGCCCTTTCGCCCGGCGGATTCCGCTATCTTCCGCATCCCGGCAGCTGTTTACCACGTCGATCTCCCCGTCCTCCCGCAGCGTGTAATTGGCGGTGCTTCCCAGGCATCCCTTCTGGAACCTGTTGGGATAACGGGCAATTTCGTACCAGATACCGGCATATCGTTTGAGGTCCACCGAGGCCACGGTCTGGAGCGGGAACGTCCTTGACGAGGCCGAGGAGGCGCGGCAGGCCGCGAGAATTGTAACGATGGCGATCAATAGCAATACTTTCATGGTTATTCCCTCCTGTTGTGCCGCTGGGTTCTGACAGTACCGGCCAACCTTGGCGTTATTGCTTCCGCAAAGAAAAACCATGCCGGGAAGAGGGCCGCTCATACACCAGTGTCCGGTCGAGCATTATCCGTACAGGAACTGGATATGGAAGTATCCGCGCCTGGTTCGTGCTTTTCAGCCGGCGAGGCATCTGTTGCCTGGCTCCGCTTCATCAGGAAGTACCCGAGAGTCAGGGCGACGATGATACCAGCGATCCCCAGAAGGCTCAGGCTGTCGGTCTTCTTGAGATCCAGAATGATCACCTTGCGGGAAATGGCGATGATCGCCACCGAGAGGACCACCTCATAGTGGGACTGCCCCCGGGTCAGGTAGGTCTTCATGACCGTTTCGAGCAGTTCGATCCCGATCAGCACCAGCATGAACAGACCGAAAATGTCCAGAAGCTGGTCGACGTTGAGTAGGAAATAGGGTTGCTCCATCAGGTCCTTGATGATGAGCCAGCCCAGATCGAGGGTGGCAAAGGCCAGTACCAGCGCCATCATTATCATGAGGGCCTGGATCATCAGCTTCTCAAATTTCTTCATCAGGGTCATCATGTGTAGGTCCCCTTATTGGACAAATTCGCTTCTCTGCACTCCGCAGTTGCGCAGCCATTTGTCCAGGGAAATCACCGGCAGCACAACTGCGCCGGTTCCCATGGCAAGCAGCCACGATCTGGCGTCCAGAGGGGCCGAGCCAAAGAGTGTCTGCAGGGGCGGCAGGTAGATGAAACACGCTTGGAGCAGCAGCAGGACTCCGATGCCGATAAAGATGGCCGGATTGCTGGCGATCCCCTGGGAGAGGAGGGAGTCGCGAAGCGAGCGACAGTTGAGCAGATAGAAGATCTGGGTAAAGGTGATGCTGGTGACGCACATGGTCTGCGCTTCGGCCAGGGCGAGGGTATGGCGGGCCATGGTTACCGGTTCGGGACCGATGAGCCGGAAGTACTCCCAGAGAAAGAGGCCGCAGCCACCCGCCGCCATGAGCGCCGCCACCACGATCAGCCGCGCCACGATGAAGCCGGAAAAGACCGGTTCGTCCACGGGACGGGGCGCACGGCGCATGGCGTTGGGTTCCAGCACCTCGAAGGCGAGGGGGATCGACAGGGTGACGCTGGCCACCAGATTGATCCAGAGGGTCTGGCTGGGGGACATGGCCATGAGGAGCTCGGCGCTCCCCTCGACCCGCACCGTGGGGAAGAAGAACATGGCAACGGAGAGGGTGCAGGCGAGCCCCAGGTTGGTGGGGAGGATGAAGGCCAGGGATCTGACCAGGTTGTCGTAGACCCGGCGCCCTTCTTCCACCGCCGCGGCGATGGAGGCAAAATTGTCGTCCATGAGGACCACCTTGGACGCCTCCTTTGATACCGCCGTCCCGGTGATGCCCATGGCCACGCCGATGTCGGCCCGCTTGAGGGCCGGCGCGTCGTTGACCCCGTCACCGGTCATGGCAACCACGTGCTGCCGGGCCTGGAGCGCTTCCACCAGACGGAGCTTGTGCTCCGGAGCTACCCGGGCGAAGACGTTGGTCTCAAGGGCAGTCTCCTGCAGCTCCGCGCCGGAGAGCCCGTCAAGCCGGCGCCCTTCCATGGCGGTCTGCTCCGGCCGCAGAAGTCCGAGCTGGCGACCGATGGCCTCGGCCGTTACGGGATGGTCGCCGGTGATCATCTTGACGGTGATGCCGGCGCCATGGCAGACCCGGATGGCATCCATGGCTTCGGTCCGGGGAGGATCAATCATGCAGAGGAGCCCAGCGAAGAAGAGCCCCCCGGTCACCTCTTCAGGGAAGAGTTGCTCCGCTCGGTCCGCGACCTTGCGGGCGCAGGCGATCACCCGCATTCCCTGGCGGGCGTAGGTCTCCATGGCCTCACGGACCCGGTTCCGCTCCGGTCCGGAGAGGACACAGCGTTCGATGACGGTTTCCAGCGCACCCTTGAGCAGGATGTGACGCCCTCCCTCCATCCGGTTCAGGGTGGCCATGAACTTGGTGTCAGATTCGAAGGGGATCACGTCCAGGCGCTCATGGCGCTGCCGGAACTCGTGGGTGGCCAGTCCCCCCTTCTGGCCGGCAACCACCAGGGCCGCTTCCGTGGGGTCCCCCGTAATGGCCCAGCCATCCCCCTCGGGGCGAATGGCGGCGTCATTGCAGAGGACTGCGATGGTCAGCAGGTCGTGGAGCGGCGCCGGGAGTTTTGCCAGGCCGATGCCGTCGCGCTCGATGTCGCCAACCGGCCCGTAGCCGATGCCGGAAAACCGGTATTCGTGCTCCTCGACCCATGCCACCTGTACCGTCATCTCGTTGCGGGTAAGGGTACCGGTCTTGTCCGAGCAGATGACCGAAGTGGAGCCGAGGGTTTCCACCGCAGGGAGGTGACGGATGACGGCATGGCGGTTGGCCATGCGCCGCACGCCGATGGCCATGCAGATGGTGATGACCGCCGGCAGTCCCTCGGGGATGGCGGCTACGGCCAGCGAGACGGCAACCATGAGGGACTCGCCCACCGGGGCATCCTTGATCCAGATGCCGAAGGTGATCAGCGCCGCTACCACGACAACCACGGCAAGGGTGATCCCGCTGCTGACCCTGGCCAGCTGCCGGGTGAGGGGAGTTTCCATCTGGGCGGTCTGACTGAGGAGGACGTTGATCCGTCCCAGTTCGGTGCCGTTTCCCGTGGCAACCACCACCCCGGCGGCGGTTCCCTGCACCACGAGCGTGCCGCTGTAGACCATGGAAATCCGGTCACCCAGGGGCGCATCGGCTGGCGTCGGATCGGTCCGTTTTGCCACCGGCAGAGACTCGCCGGTAAGGGCCGCTTCCTCCACCAGAAGGTTCTTGACCCGGATGAGGCGCAGGTCCGCCGGCGCCTTGTCGCCGCCCTGGAGCGTTACGAGATCACCGGGCACGAGGGTGTCGGCAGGAACCGTCAGGGGGTGGCCATCCCGCAGGACCGTTGCCCCCTCCGGCATCATTGCAGACAGCGCCTCGATGGCCTTGCCGGCCCGGTACTCCTGGATGAAGCCGATGATGGCGTTGATCCCCACCGCGCCGAACACCACCACGGCGTCGGTGGGTTTCCGCAGGACGAGAGCCAGGACACCGGAGGCAATGAGGAGCCAGCCGATGGGATTGTTGAACTGGCGCCAGAGGATCAGCCAGGGACCGTCGTTCCCTTTTCTGAACAGGGTGTTGGGACCGAAGCGCCGAAGTCGTTCGGCAGCCTCGGCGGCCGTAAGTCCGTGGCTGGCTGTCTCCAGTCGCGAAAAGACCTCCTGCTCCGTCACGGCATGCCAGGCGTCGGGCCCGGTCGTGCTCTTTTTCGATGTGTCGTTTATACTGGTATTTACAAGCATTCGTCACCCTCTTTTCCCGTAGATCATACCAGCGGCCGGAGTATCCCCGGACATTTTAACCTTATCCGGACGTATACGGGATGCTCGCTACCCGCTTGTTTGGCTCTGGCCCGCGTTTCAATTATCCGGCAAGTCGCCGTTCGGCCTGACCGAGTCTGGTAACATACCCGTTCTGCAGCAGCGCGGTTCGGTTAATCTGATACGCCACGATTCGCGTGCGATCGGAGCCACAACCGCCCTGGCTTCGGCAGATGCCCTTAACTTTTTGGGAGCGGAAATCACTAACGGTGACAACCGGTAATTAATTGCAGACTGCATTGATCACTTTGTCAAGCGACGCAGGTCTATGTTTCCGTAATTAATGACATTCCTGCTTGTGCCGGACCCCCTCATTCACCCACAGCCATCCGGCGCAGGGCCGGCCGGTCCTCCCGCCTGAATGTTATCAAGCTCCATGCAACCTACAACTTTTTTTGCGCCATCGTAGGATCAGGCAAGAATCGGACAGGATCGGTCTACCGGTCCCGGTTCCGCCAGGAGTACGATACAAACAAAAAATTAGTGCAAACGGTGAAAGGAGATAACAGACAATGCTGAAACGTACTTTGGGAAATAGCGGTCTGGAAGTTTCGGCCCTGGGGCTCGGCTGCATGGGGATGAGTTTTTCCTACGGTCCCCCCAAGGACAAACAGGAGATGATCTCGCTGCTTCGGTCGGCCGTGGAGCGGGGCGTAACCTTCTTCGATACGGCAGAGGTCTACGGACCGTTCACCAACGAGGAACTGCTCGGTGAGGCCCTGGCGCCGCTGCGCGACCGGGTGGTGATCGCCACCAAGTTTGGTTTCGATACCAGCGTCGATCCCCGAGGAAACAAAGGGGCGCCGGTCCTGAACAGCCGGCCGGAGCACATCAGGGAGGTGGCCGAAGCGTCTCTCCGACGGCTCAGGACCGAGGTCATCGACCTGTTCTACCAGCATCGCGTTGATCCGGAGGTACCGATCGAGGATGTGGCCGGTACGGTCGGTGAACTGATCCGGGAGGGCAAGGTCAGGCACTTCGGCCTTTCCGAGGCCGGCGTCCGGACCATCCGCCGCGCCCACGCCGTCCAGCCGGTGACTGCGCTGCAGAGCGAGTATTCCCTCTGGTGGCGGCGGCCGGAAGAGGGAATATTGCAGACCCTTGAGGAGCTGGGTATCGGCCTGGTGCCCTACAGCCCGCTGGGCAAGGGTTTTCTCACGGGCAGGATCGATACCACCACGACCTTCGACAGCACCGATTTCCGCAACGTATTGCCCCGCTTTACTCCGGATGCCCTCAAGGCGAATCAGGCCCTGGTCGAGCTGCTGGGCCGGATCGCGGAACGGAAAAATGCCACCTCCGCCCAGATCGCCCTCGCCTGGCTGCTGGCCCAGAAGCCGTGGATTGTACCGATTCCAGGCACAACCAAACTGCACCGTCTGGAGGAGAACATCGGAGCGGTTACGGTCGAACTCTCGGCCGACGATCTCCGCGAGATCGACAGCGCCACCGCCAAGATCACAATCCAGGGCGCCCGTTATCCGGAAAAGCTGGAGCAGTTGACCGGTCGTTGAGTGATCGTATAAAAGGAGTGCATTCATGAACACTTTGCAGAAATCGACATGCCGCTAGCGCATGGAGTATGAGAAAACCTCATGTGATGCTGTTATGGCTTTTCCGGAGGG
>CAZRPI010000043.1:0-4234 GCA_964601865.1 uncultured Pelobacter sp.
CTGGCCGTCGGCGTCCAGGGTGATCATGTATTCGCCGCCCCGCTCCTCGACGAAACGGGAGGCGGTCATGATGGCCCGCCCCTTGCCGAGATTGCGGTCGTGGCGCAGGATTGTCACGTCAAGGCCCGAGAGGAGGCACTCCACATCCGTATCCGTGCTGCCGTCGTCAACAACCACCACGTCCGGCAGGATGGCGCGGCACTCCGCCACCACCCGCCTCAGGGTAGCGCCGTTGTTGTACACCGGCACCGCGCACCAGACGGTTCCCCTGCTGGAATCCGGTTTACCCTGCGACATTCCTCGCCCTTTTCCTGCTCCTCTCCCCCTTGAGCAGCAGATCCCACACCGGACCGGTGTAGCCGAACCTGTGCAGCACCTGCAGGCTGCTGTCCATGGAATCGGGAGGGAACAGGCAGTGACGCACGCCCTTGAAGGCTTCGGTAAGGGTCCGCTCCAGCCATGTTCGGTCAAGGCCCGGTGCGATGTAGTACACGGGGTTCAGCAGATCCTTCTCGGACCCGATCACCCCTTCCCTGATGGCGATCCGCGCCAGGAGAGTGTTGGGAAGCAGGCGGACCCCCATGAATATGAAGACCACGCAGTTTTTCAGGCCGAGGATGTTGGCGATCCCCTCCCGCACCGTTTCCTCGGTCTCCCCCGGCCCGCCGAACATGAAATAGTGGGAGGTGGCAATACCGTGCCGCGCCAGGAGATCGTTGCACTCCACGATATCGTTGAAATCGAAGCTCTTGCCCATGCGGCGCAGCGTCGTATCGCAGGCCGCGTCCGAGCCCACCTCGGCCGCGGCGAAACCGGTTCTTTTCATCCGCTCGATGATCCCGTCCGTCAGACCACCCGGTTTGATGAAGCCGGTCCAGGGGAGGTTGACGTTCCGGCGGAGCATCTCGTCCACCACCTCCAGGTAGGCGCCCTCGTCGTCGTTGAATACTGAGTCCACGAAGAAGATATAGCGGGTGCCGTACCGGTCGCGCAGCAGTTCGATGTCATCGACCACCGCAGCCGGCTCCCGCCTGCGCAGGCCGGCCCCCTCAAGGAGGGGATAGGTGCAGTAGACGCAGTGGTGGGAGCAGCCGCGTTTCGTCTGGATTGCCGCGATGTTGCCGCTCCGGAGGTAATACCGGAGCAACCGCTCGTCGTACAGCGCTGAACCGATCATGTCTCCGGACATGGGGATGGAGGGGCCCAGGAGGCGCTCTTCGGGATAGATTCCCAGTGCGGCGCTATCGGCAAATTCCACCATGAGCTGCTCGCCCTCACCGATCACGCCGTAATCGGCGCCGGTCTCCTCCAGAATCTGCTCCGGGATCAGGGAAAAACCGGAGCCTCCCAGCACAATCACGGCATCCGTCGTCTTCCTGATGGCATCAACCATGATTTTCACATGATGAATGTAGTGCTGCTCATTCATCATGTTCACATTGTCGATGTTGCGGACCGAGATGCCGATAATGTCCGGCCCGAACAGATCCACCTCCCGGGCGATCGCCTCCATGGACGAATCCTGCTGCAGCAGATCCAGTTGCTGAACCCTGTGTCCCGCCCTGGTAAGGGCATCCGCCACCATGCTCATCCCCAGGGGATAGATGGGATAGGGGGAAAGGGTCGTGTTTGCGGAAATCATCAGAATCTTCACGCCGTCCGCTCCATCTCCGCACGACCTTCCCATTTTCGCCGCAATGGACTGGCATGGCAATAGGTGCCGTCGGCCTTTTCCCTCTCGATGACTTTCATGAACAGTTTCGCCATCTTCAGGTTCTGGCTGCTGTCGCCGTAGAAGCGGTCCCAGGCGTAATGGTAGAGTTCCTGGAGCCGGGACGGAGTCATGCGCGCCGGCTGGAAAACCACTTCACCACCGGTGTAGCGACGCCAGTCATTGGTCAGGATCCTCCCCTCACCGACCATCGATTCCCGGATCGGCGTATGGGGAAAGGGGGTCAGGATGGTGAATTCGGCCAGATCCAGGTTGATCTCCAGCAGGAAATCAACCAGGCGCTTGATGTAATCCTCGTCCTGGTCATCGGTGCCGAGGATGATGGTTCCCTCCACTCCGATGCCGCGCTCCTGCAGACGCCTTACCCGGTTGCGGATATGGTCCGAGGTATCCACGATCGCCTGGTACACATACCAGCATCCCGCCTGGGCAGCCAGGTCCAGGATCTCGTCGTCATCCTTGATGGGATGGCAGACCCATTTTTTCCTGAGCGGTATCAGAGCCCTGAACAGCTCCTTTTCCCAATGGTCATCCTGGCACATGGAATTGTCCACGAAGAACAGACGGTTGTTCCCGATGGAGGCAACTTCCGCGACCACATCCCCGATGGGACGCGGCCTGAACACCGTTCCCCCCAGGAAGGCAGTGCAGCAGGGAAAGCAGTTGAACCTGCAGCCGCGGGACGCATGCACCAGATCCACCATCTGCACGCCGCGGTAGTTGTACAGTTCGCGCTTCAGGATATCCCGTCTGGCGGGACCGATGAGGCCCATATCCGGCAAGACTTCCCGGAAGTTGTAGACTTTTTTCAGGGTTCCGTTTTTCAGGTCGGCCAGCACCTGGCCGAAACGCCCCTCGGCCTCGCCCAGAAACACCGAGTCCGCGTGGGCCATGGTTTCCTCGGCGTGGAGCATGGTTCCTATGCCGCCGAAGATCACCGGAATGCCCCTGGCGCGGAAGATGTCGGCAATTTCCCATCCCCGCTGGATCTGACAGGTGAGCATGCAGGAGATAGCCACCAGATCGGCCTTTTCATCGAAGTCGATCGGTTCCACGTGTTCGTCGGTAAAGACCAGTTCCACGTCTTCAGGCACTGTAGCCGCGAAGCAGACCGGGCCGTGGGGGGGAAGCCGGAAATCGGTCTGCCGGTCCAGTTTGGGCCATACGGGGTATATCAGTTTTATCTTCACGCTCCACCCTTTGTTTCACGCAATATGGAAAATTCAGGTACCAGTCCGCTAATACCGTCCGCCGGGACGACAATATCCCTGATCTCGTCAAAGGTTCGGGAGGAATCGCCGCTCTTCTCCCGGCCGATCACCAGATACAACGCCTCGTCACGCCCCAGCCACCCCGCGAGCATCCGCTGCGCCTCACCACCCTTCAGCATCTCGTACGCCATCTCCATGGCGTCCACTAGGGGGCTGGCGCCTCCGGCGGCGTACAGCAGGGGACCGGTAAGGCCGAAATGGATCGCGGCCTCACCCATGGGACTGGACGGCAGGGTATAGATGAACAGGTTGCCCCGCCCCAGGGTGCGGCCGTTGGTGACATAATCGGCGAAATAGGCCAGATCCGATGCCAGCGAGCCTTCACCGTCGGCGCCCAGGATGCCGGTCCCCGTTTTAACACCGGGCGAGTAATCGATTCCCGCATCCCGGAAGGCCAGCGCCACCGCGCAGCAGGTCAGGCGCGAAGCGTTGTCGAGCCGGCCGAAGTTGCGGAACGGGTGGGAAAACAGTCCCTTTCTGGCCAGTCCGGCAACGCCCTCACCCTCCTGGAAGCGGTACTCCCGGCCGGTCAGCGCGCAACCGTAGCCGCTGGGGGTCACCCAGCCAATGCCGGATACGTACACCGTCATGACGGACCTCGGCTTTTGACCACCAGGGCCGCGTTGATACCGCTGAATCCGGCATTGACCAGCAGTCCGTAATCGGCTCCGTTAATGAACCGGGGACGTTCCGACACCCAGCCACGGGCGTCGTCGTCAACCTCGGTCAGGTTCACCGTGGGAGGGACCCGCCGTTCCCGCAGCGCCCGGCAGGCAATGGCAAACTCCACCAGACCGGCGGCCCCCATGGTATGCCCGATTCCCCCCTTGATGGAGTAAACCGGAACCGGTTCCGGAAGAACGGCCCGGAAGGCGCGCATCTCCATGGCGTCGTTATACGGAGTGCCGGTGCCGTGGGCGGAGACGAAGCCGATCCGGTCAGGGGAAACGCCGGCCGACCGCAGCGCGGCGCGAATCGCGGCGATCATCCCCTCGCTCTCGCGGCTGGGGCCGGTCATGTGATTGGCGTCGTCGCTCAACCCCCAGCCCGCCACCTCGGCCAGTGCGACGCGGCCTTCACGAGCGGCGCGCTCCTCGCTCATGAGGAGCAGCCAGGCGGCAGCCTCACCCACATTCAGGCCTCCCCTGTTTCGGTCGAACGGGCGGGCAGGAACCCGGTCCAGGGCCATGAGGGAGGAGAAACCGGAGAAGATGAATTCGGTGACCGCGTC
>CAZRPI010000043.1:4334-9194 GCA_964601865.1 uncultured Pelobacter sp.
AGCCGGGCGTCCCCGGGAATTTCCGCATCACGTTCCGCCAGCAGACGGCCGAGCATCTGCATCACCAGGGATGTTTTTCCCCGGTATTCCAGGCCGGAAACGATGCCCGCGTAGCCGGACACAAAGGCTTCGGTGCTGAATCTGGACACCCTGGTGATGGCCGTCCTGTTCGACGCGAGCCCTTCCCAGCAGGCATCAATTCCCATGCCGTACGGGGTCAGGATATCGCATGCAACCGCGACCGCTCTCGTTTCCATCAGTGAAACTCCCCCGCTTTCCATCTCTCCCGGCAACGTTCCAGAATCCCGGGCGAAACCAGGCACGGCTGCCCGGTGCGATGGTCAGTGAACAGCTGAACGGTATAGCCGCTGGTTGCCAGGCTCGCATCCTGCTTGAACACCCGGAACTCCGTATTGAGCCGCGCCGCCTCGCACCAGATCAGTGAGGCGCGAACGGTGAACTCCTCGTCGAGGTAGAGCGGCTGGAAATAATCGATGTGCAGCGTCAGGATGGGGGCGTAGAGACCCGCCTCCAGGTATTCGCCATAGGAGAAGCCGTAACGCCTGCCCAGCTCTTCCGACGCTTCCTCGAACAGGAGCGGATACCTGCCGTGCCACATGATGCCCATGGGATCGGCGTCGCTGAAATGCACGCGGCGTCTGATCTCCGCGACAATCGGTTCAGGGGAACCGGGAGTCCGCTCGAAGTAGTTCTTCTTCAACCTCGGACTCATGGATGACGGTTACCGCCCTGTGCCATTGTTGCAACCCGCAGCTTCAGATCGGATACTTTCTCGTTATCCCTGGTGATTCGCACGCGGCAGAGCCACTCGCCGTCCGTGTCGTTGCAATCGCTCACGGCGCAGGTGATCTCCTGATCCGGCAGCACCGGCGCCATGAATTTCGCCAGCACTATTTCACGCAGCGCCATCACCCTGCCGAGTCCCTTCTCCATGGTGGTAAGCGCGCACTGGATCTGGCAGGCGCCGGGCAGCACCTTCTGCAGGGGGAAATGCCCCTGAAATCCGATGAATTCCGGCGGAAACAGGAAACGGGAGGTCAGGGTTCCGTCCGTCTTCTCCGGTCCGGTCATGCACCGCTCGATTTCCAGCTTGATTTTCCTCAAGAATACAGCTCCTTATGGCGTACGGTCAGGGTATAGCCGTAGCGGTAGTTGAAAAGAACGATCCCCATGGGGTAGCGTTTGCCGCCATGCTCCGCATACTCGAAGTAGGAAACGCTCCAGACGATGTCACCGTTCTCGTAGTAATTCTTCTCAATCAGATCATGCCCGGCTCCGGCAAACACGAACTGCATCCGGCCTGTTCCGCTGGGCTGCCAGAAATCAATCCCGTGCCGTTTCCGCCAGACCTGAGCGTTACCGGACGGTACCAGATCGAGGTAGATCCTCCTGATGTCCGTCCCCACGGCCGTGGGGAGGTCGCCGTACCGGGTGAGAACGGGAAGAGCCGCATGGGTCGTGATGTTCGGGCCGTCTCCCGAAAGCTCGAACAGCTGCACCCCCAGGGGGTTGAGGCAGGTCACCCTGAAACGGTTCTCCCTCCTGTCGATGTCCAGGTAACCGATAGCCATGAACGACATGCCGGAGCGCTCGAAGACGACCGAGTTCAGCAGTTGAAAGCTCTCGGGAAGGGCAGCCCTGAACTCATCCAGCAGCTTCCCCGGTGCAACGGATGCCATGGAGACCGGCGGCGTTTCCCGGAATGGAACCGCGACGCAACCCGCCGCCAGCAACACCCACAGAATCACGGCGACCAGGCGCGTCACGACGGCCTTCCGTCCTTCTTCAGCATGGCGCAGAGGGGCGGTATCACCAGCACCGAGGAGAGATAGCCGGTAACCATGCAGATCACCATGGCGACGCCGGTGGAGAAGAGCGCCGGATGGCGGGCAAACAGCAGCGCCCCGCAGCCGATGACGTTGGTCGCCGCCGACAGGGTCACCGCGATCACCGTACCGGTGCGCAGGTTGTGGCGGCAGTCATAGGCTATGCCCAGTCCGTAGTCCACGATGACGCCGGTGGTTACTATGGCAGCCATGATATTGATGACGTTCAGCGGTATGTTAAAAAGCGACATGATGCCCACGAGCCATACCACCCCCGTGACAAGGGGGATGAGCGAGATCAGGGTATATTTCCAGTCCCTGAAGAACAGCCACGCCAGGACGACGTTGAACAGAATCGCCAGGGGCGCCAGCAGCTTGATCTCTTCCGCCGTAAACGCCGATATGGACGCGGACATCGCCTTCCCGGAGACGACGAACGCGCCGGGGTATCCGTGCGCGATCCTCTTCAGGGCGCCGACAGTTTTCTGCTCGTCCGGGAAATAGGATAAGATACGGTATTCTCCGTTTTTGCTCAACACAAATCGTTCCTGAAGCTGCGCCATCACTCCGTTGGCGGCCGTTTCCCCATCGCCGGAAGAATGAAGCCCCTGGAAGAACGGCTCGAAGGCCTGGTCCGAAAAGCCGTGGGCGGCGGATGCCTCCCTGATCAGCCTCCTGAGCCGGCTTTCCCTTCCTTCGGACCAGAAGCGGTTCCAGCGATCACGGTTTTCGGCGCGGAGTCTCGCGGACGGCCAGAACTGGGCCAGGCTGGTGAATTCCCCCCCGGCCACGGCTCCGGAGGCTTCCCGATAGACCCGGTCATTGATCTCCATGGCCTCTTCCAGGGTTCTGCCCGTCACGACGAAAACGGCCTGGTTCTCCCTCCCGCCCCAGATCTCGTGGAACCTCTTCTCCGCCTTCAGGATGGAAGGGTCGGCGCCGTCCAGCTTCTTCACGTCACTGTCGAAGTTCACCGAAAGGGAGAGAACAAGGGCCGCGACGGTCAATATGCCCCAGATCAGGATATTTTTTTTCGCCGGTCTGAAAAAAGAACTCACCCCGTCGCCGATGTCCGGGTCCGGAACCAGGGGAGAGCGTTTCCAGGCCAGGGTCAGGGGGAGGACGAAGAGTGAAAGGAGCAGACAGATGACCACGCAGAGACTGGAGAAAAGCGCCAGCTGGTGGTAACCGCGAATCACGGAGAAGAACAGGACGATAAAACTGAACATGGTCGTGACCGCATCGACGGTAACCAGCCTGGCCAGCTTGACCAGCCGTTCGCCGTCGGCGCCGCGCTTCAGGGCGATGTACACCAGCAGGCCGTAATCGATGGAAATGCCGGCGATGGCCGACCCGAAACCGATCACCAGGTACATGAGCTTCCCCTGCAGGGCGGTGGCCAGCGGCACGGCCCAGACAACGGCCATCAGGGGGATGACGAACACGAAGAGCACCCTGGGATCGCGAAACACCGCGAAAAAGAGGAGGAGGAAGGTTATGGAGGCGATGACGGACACGACCGTGATGTCGTGCTTGATGACCGTCTCGTTGCTGACGGTATGGAGATGACCGCTGATCACGTCGGCCCTGACCCAGCCGGGCAGTTCCCTGATCCGTTCATTGACCGCGGCCACCAGCGCCTTGCTGCGGGGGCTGTCCATCATGGGAACCGAAGTCTGGATGATCAGCATGGAATGGCGGCCGTCACGGCTGATGAAATGGCCGTCCTCGATGGAGACATCGTACCCCATGGAGGCCGGAAGAGCCCGCATCTTGTCCAGCAGCAGCAGCTTGATGCCCAGGGGATCGGACCTGGAGAGGGACGAGGTGAAGATGCTCTCCGGACGCATCGACTGGAGGTAGATGCTCCGGAGCTTTCTGGACACCGTTTCCCCGGTGATCTGGCCATCGATGACCGCCAGGTCCCGTTCTCCCAGCACCTGCGGGGCGTAACGCAGGATGGAGAACTCCTCCATCACATTGGCGACGGAAAAGCCGGAGACGACCTTCAGGAACAGCGGCGGGTTCAGCGACGAGGCCAGACGGTCCACGGCCTGGAAGAGATCCTTCCTGGTGGCTGAGGGGTCGGTCAGTTCCAGGGAGATGATCATCTTGTCCGAGAAGCCGGCGCCGCGCAGGAAATCCATGCTGCGGGCAATTTCCGGGTCGGGCGGAAGCATCAGGTCGATGCTCCCCTCATAGCGGGTCAGAAGGAGAGTCGCACCCGAAAACAGGGTGATCGCCAGCACCAGCCAGAGGACCGGCTTTTCGCATCTGAGGCCGCAACGGCGCAGGAGCGAGAAAACGGCGTCAAACACGCCCCTTGACCTCAAAGCAGCGGCTCTCCAGCGGGCTGTTCAGGATGGTGTTGAAGAAGCGGAGGGTGGTCACGTCGCCGCTCACCTCCTGAATCCGTATCTGCTGCAGATACTTCTGGTCCTCGCGGAAGGTGATGGTGATGGATCTGATGACTTTCCTGGAGATATTGTTGGACCGCGGCGTGAACTCGATGACCAGGGGGGCCCGTTTCAGCAGACGCACGTCGTTGACGTCCAGGAGTGAGCCGTACTCTCCGGAAAACCAGACAGTGAGCTGGCTCAGAACATTCTGGAAGATGGGGTTCCTGGCCAGGGAGATTTCCTGCACCCTGTTGGTGTCCTCATCCCACTGGCGGATGAGTTTGTCCGTGATCAGGACCGAGTAGCGCACCGGGGAATCCACGTGCCAGGCGACCCTGTTCGGCTTCTGGAGATAGATCCGCCCCTTCATGACGAGCTTCTCCCTGAACATGGCCATCTTCTTCTCCTGGGAGAAGTCGGTCTTCAAGGTCCTGAAGCTGGAGGCTTTCCTGCCGAGCTCCCGCAGGAAAGCGGACAGATCGGACGGTTGGGAGGCTCCCCCCCTCCCCTGCTCGGCGCCTGCGGCCGGCGTACACAAAAAGATGCACACAAGAATTGCAATTACAGCTCTCATTACCGTTCCTTTGTTGATGGTAATCCGGGGCCGTGATGAC
>CAZRPI010000043.1:9294-25014 GCA_964601865.1 uncultured Pelobacter sp.
AATTACAGCTCTCATTACCGTTCCTTTGTTGATGGTAATCCGGGGCCGTGATGACTTCCGGATATCACGGACCCGGGATCACGGTGAAGCAACCATCCCGGCGTTGCTCTGCCAGACCTTGATTTCCCCGCGCGCCACCAGGACCTCCCCGTTGTACACCCGGCCGTCCAACATGCCGAAATCGCCGAACCTGGAGGCCTTGAACAGGGAGACGCGCAGCGTATCCCCCACGTGCGCCTCACCCAGGATCTCCAGCTTCTTCACCCCCAGCAGGAAGCCCTCCACCAGGGGCCTGCTGCTGCCCATTCTCCGGAAGCCCTCCTGGGCGGCAACGGCCTGGGACATGATCTCGGGATAGGATGAGTCATCCAGCTTGCCGTCATCATCGACGAAAATCATATCCCTGCGCACGGTCATCTCGGAGAGGGAGACCCGATCGCCTATTTCCAGCAGGCGGTCGATCAGGAGCATGGGAGGCTTGTGCGGTATGACCCGGCCCACGTCAACCGGCAGAAACATGATCTCGTCGCGCCGGTCGATGTTCCTCCAGCAGAGGGGGTCGGACGCCAGATAGTCTCCGGTCAGCTGATAGGCGGCTCCGCGGCAGCCATAGCAGCGATCCAGGCGGTCGCATTCCTTGCAGGGCCCCTTGATCAGATCCATGTAATTCTTCAGGTCCTGAATCACCTCGCTGTCGCGGACGATTTCCCTCAGACGCTGTTTGCGCAGATCACCGATGGGGATGGTGATCCCCACGCAGGACTGCACGAAGCCCTCCGAGTTCACGGCGCAGGAGTACTGGTGTCTCAGGCATTCTCCGCCGACCAGGGGAGGCTGCGGGTCCCAGACGATGCCGTATCTGGTCCTGTCGATCTCGGCGATGCGACGGAAAAATTTTTCCAGGGTACGCGAATCCAGTTCCAGCATGTTGTGCCCGCGGGCCCCCCCCTGGGGTGTCATCATCTCCAGATACGGCAGGATGCCCTGGTCCCGCGCCCATTCCCAGATCCGGGGAAGCTCCTCGATATTCTGGCGGCAGATGATGGAACTGATGCCCATCTGACGGACTTCCGACGGGTATCCGGCCTGTTTCAGGCTCGCGAACGCCTCCCGGATCTGGCCGTGGGCCCCCTTCCGGCCCGACAGGGTGTCCTGCAGGCTCTCGTCGAAGGTGTTCATCTTCAGGATGACCCTGGCGCCGTTTTCGTACAACTCCCGCGCCGTATCCGGCGTGATGTTGGCGCCGTTGGTGAACAGTTCGATCTCCATGCCCAGCGAACGGATATGGCGGACCATATCCATGATATGCGGGTAGAGCATCGGCTCCCCGCCAAGAATGATGATCTTGCGGGCGCCCAGTTCGCGGGCCTGGTCGATGACGTCGACAAACTCCTCTCTGGTCATTTCGTTGCGCCGGGCAGGCGCATCCGAGGCATAGCAGTAGATACACCTGAAGTTGCAGCTCTGGTTGAATTCGATCTCCATTGAGAGGAGGCGGCCGTCACGGACGGCGTCGGCTATCTCCTGGGGCGTGAATTCGATTCCATAGATTCTTTCCGGGCAGATATTCATGGTTTCTTTCTCTTGTCCACAAAGCGGATTATCTTGCGGGAATTACCCTGGTACACCTGGGCTCTGACCTCCTCCTCGCTGGCGATGACCACATCCGGACGCACGCGCAGATGGGCCTGCAGCCTGTCCATGATCTTCTCGGCCGAGCAGGAGGAATCTCCCGGCGACACATAGACCCTTATCTCATCGGAGAGATCGCTGTTGGTGGATGCGGCCACGTAGTACTCGCTGACACCGGGATAGGAGTCCAGCACCGCGTTGATGGAATTGGGATAGAGAGTCGTACCGCGCAGCTTGATCATCTGGCTTTTTCTCCCCAGGATCGGGCCGAGGCGCGGCGAATTCCGTCCGCAACGGCACGGTTCGTCAATGAGAAAGCTCAGGTCTCCGGTACCGAAACGGACCAGCGGCATCCCCTCCACGGCCAGGGGGGTCACAACCACCTCGCCGATTTCTCCGGCCGGCAGCGGTTCACCCCGTTCGCCTACGATCTCCACCACCGCCAGATCGGGATGGAGATGCCCCCCCTGCTGGGCCGTGCATTCGCAGAAGGAGGTTATGATCTCGGAGGAGGCATAGGTGGAATAGACCCGGGCACCCCAGAGTTTCTCCAGCTTCCCGCCCACGCTCAGAAACGCCAGGTTGCGGTCCCGGAGCGGCTCCCCGATGCAGATCAGCCTGTTTACCCCGGCGGAGGCGGGATCGAGCCCCTCCCTTTCCAGGAACAGGCCCAGCTTCAGCAGGAACGCGGGGACGCCCACTATCGCCGTCGGCTTCAGACGCCGGATGATTTCCAGATGGCTTTCCAGGCTGCTGAGACCGTTTCTGATGGCCGAGGCGCCCAGGCTCCTGACGCCGGAAAAATAGGCCAGGCCGGCGACAAAGCAGCGGTCCAGGGTGCAGGTCAGCAGAACGACATCGTCGGAGGTGAGGCCGCAGCCGGCGAAGGAGATCTCCTCGTTGTAGGCGAGACGCCGCAGATCAGCCTCCGTGTACATGACCGTCGTCGCCCTGCCGGTGGTGCCTGACGACAGGGCTATATCCACGATCCGGGACATGGGGACCGCCAGGAATTCGTCGTTGCGCTCGCCCAGCGTTTCCTTCGTGGTCAGGGGAAGTCGGGAGAGGGAATCCGGGGTGATGCGGGAGGCATCGACCCCCATATCCCGGAAAAGCGCCCGGTAATAGGGCGAACTGGAGGCGGCATAGGTCAGGTGGTCGCGAAGCTGCTCCGCCTGCACCCGGCGGATCTCATCAGGGCCCTGAAACTCGATCCCGCCCCGTTCCTGAAAGGGGGATAGCGTCATGCCCTGTTCTCCATGACTGCAAGCTCCTGGTCGATGATGTTCCAGACTCTGTTTTTCAGGGCAAAAGGTGTCATCTCTTTGTACTGGTCCCAGGTAATCGCCGGAAGCCTGCGGATGGTGATGGTTCCGGGGTGGAGGAGGGGCGATCCCTTGGGTGGAGCGGTCTCGCTTCCGGAGATACAGAGCGGCACGATCGGCGCCCGTGAGGCAAGGGCCAGCCGGAAGGCCGAACCGTGGAAGGTTCCCATGGCAAAATCCGTTGATCTGGTCCCCTCGGGGAAAAAAACCACCGAAACCCCCTCCTGCAGCAATTGCATTCCCCTCCGCATGAACTCCTCGCTGGGAAGCATGCGGATATTCAGATATCCCGCCCACCTGGCGTATCTGCCCAGAACCGGTATTCTGAAGGGCCACACGTTGACCACCTGCACCAGTTCGTGGGGCAGAATCCCCATCAGATAGGCATCGGAGGCCGAACGGTGATTGCAGACGAAGATATATGCTTCTCCCGGATCATCCTTTCCCTGAACAACGTAGCGGAGTCTGATAAAGGGGTACGGAACGGCAATGATGGCCCTTCCGTACAGGCTGATGGCGCGCCGGAAACGTCTCAGGGTTTGACGGCGCGAACTGAACGGCCCCATGCAGACGACATACAGGGTCATAACGGTGGTTATGACGGCTGAAACCACCAGGAAAAGGGTATAAAAATACAGATTGAAGAGGTAAAGGCGCAATCGTCCGGACATTTCTTTACGCGTCTTATTTGCTCTTCAGGGAGGAGATGAACCGGTAGAGGTCCTGCAGGGTGCGGATATCGCGGACACTCTCTTCATTTCTGATCTTCACGCCGAAACTGTTCTGGAGCGCCACGACCAGGTCAACGACATCCAGGCTGTCGAGTCCAAGGTCCATGAATATGTTCGCCTCCGGTACCAGCCGTTCCGGCTCGATTTCAAAGGCTTCTTCAAACACCTTGTTCGTTTTTTCAATTATTTCCTGCTCGGTCATGCTATCCTCCGGAATTTTATTACCATAACTATTATTCTGGATCCGTAACGTCGGAATGCCGCAGTGGCCGGAAGAGCCGGGGCCCGTACGCCGCCGTTATGTGACAAATCGCTCTCTCTGCCGGTCCTCCGCCAAACTGCCGGTTGTCTCCTGAAGCGCAAAGGCAGAGGCCTTCCGGACTAGCGGAGGCATGGAGACGGTACGGATCCGGGATTATATTTTCCGGCAGACCAGCGCGGCGTTGATGCCGCCGAAGGCGAACCCGTTTTTCAGGATGGTGCGGATTTCCCTTTTGAGCGGCTGCGTCACATGCCGGATACCCTGGCAATCCTCGCTGACGTTCTCCAGGTTGAGCGTGGGGTAGATCACCCCCTGCTCCATCATCTTCAACGCCGCGGCCATTTCGATGGTCCCCGCGGCGCCGAGGGTATGGCCGATGTTCCCCTTGATGCAGCTCACCGGAACCGAGTCGCCGAAAATATCACGAATCGCCTCGGCCTCTTCCTGATCTCCCTGAATGGTCGCCGTGGCATGGGCGTTGATGTAATCGATGCCGTCCGGGGTCAGGCCTGCCTCATCCAGCGCGGTGCGGATACAGGTAACCATGGACTCCTTGTTGGACTGGCTGACATGGAGACCGTTGGAGGTGGTGCAGAAACCGGTCACCTCGGCGTAGATCCTGGCGTTCCGCCGCACGGCGCGCTCGTAATCCTCCAGGACCAGGATGCCGCTCCCCTCGCCGCAGACGATCCCGTCCCTGTCCCTGTCAAAGGGGCGCGGGGTCTTCCGGGGGTTGTCGTTGTATTTCGTCGAGGTGGCGTAGAGGATATCGAACGATGCCGTCACCGTCGGATGCAGTTCCTCGGCGCCGCCGCAGAGCATGACATCCTGTCTGCCGAGCCTGATGTGGTCATACGCCACGCCGATGGCGTGCAGGGCGGAGGCGCAGGCGGCGTTGGTGGCCAGGATGACGCCGTTCAGCCCCAGATACTGGGCCACGTTGATGGCCGCCGTATGGGACATGCAGTGGAAGAACATGGTGGAATTGAGCTTGGTCAGATCATGGTCCGGCAGCATGATTTCAAAGGTCTGGTTGATGCTCCTGGCGCTCCCCATGGTCGAACCCACGACGCAGCCGATCCTCCAGAGGTCTTCAGCGGCAAGGTCAATGCCGGCGTCGGCCAGGGCCTCGTCCGCCGCCTGGGCCGCGAAGATGCTCAGACGTCCCATGGAGCGGCGCTTCTGGCGGGGGATCTCCTTCTCCCCCTTCATTTCCACCGGTGCCGCGACCAGGCTCTGCAGACCGATGTACTGGTCCCACCCTTCCATCCGGCAGACGGCGTTGCGACCCTCTTCAATGCCTCTCATCAGTTCCGCCACACCGTTGCCGAATGGCGAAATCACTCCCATGCCGGTAATGACGACCCGTCTCAGTGTCATAGTCTCTCATCCAGTATTTTTCCGTAGATTTCTTTCCCCAGAATGGCGCGGCCGACGATCAGGGATGACATCATGGCGCCGATCACTCCCGGCAGAAGCGCGCTCTGCCCGGCGGCAAAGAGGTTGTGCAGCGGCAGTTTGCCGATCAGGTTGTACTGACCCAGTTTCTGCTTGACACCGTAGGCGCTGCCGTCCGGGCTGCAGAGGTAATCCTTGTAGGTGAGCATGGAGCCGGCGTCAACGAATTCGAGCGTATCCCGGTATTCGGGGAAACGTTTGAAGATGTGATCCCTGATCCCGTCCACCCGAGCCTGCTTGTACTCCAGGTATTCCCCGGGCCGCTCTCCCCGCCTGGTTTCCTGCCACGCCGCCACATGGTCGGTGAAGGATGGCTGGACGACGCTGATCCCCTTGCCGGCCGGGGTTTCCATGGGGGCCGGCGACTTGACGATGACCAGGGCGGGCTCTCCCTGGTAGGCGGGATCCAGCAGGTTGTTCATATCATCGTCCGGGAAGAGGGAGACGATCGCGGTATCCGGATGGGGATCGGTTTTCCCCGGCTTGATGAGGGCAAAAGCCGAGAAGAGCCCCAGCGAGGGTTCAAACCTGTCGATCCGGTTGGCGAATGCCCTGCTGTACTGTTTTTCCGGCAGCAGCTTCAGGATTTCCTTGGGATGCATCGTGAGCACGCAGTTATCGGCCAAGATCTCTTCACCGGTATTGAGAACGAAGCGTCCCACCCTGGAGTCGCTGATATCGGCCAGTTCCGTGATATACGTCCTGCATCGGACATCCACGTCATACTGCTTCAGTTTTTCCCGGAACGCATTGATGAAACCATCGCCGCCAAACTTTACGAAGGACATGGACTCGTAAAAGCTGAGCACCATCCTGCTGTGGTTGGCGAAAGAGACCTCCACCGGCCGCACGCCGTAGCACATGGCGTAGCCGGACAGAAGGCCGCGCAGCAGACCGTCGGAAGTAAGCCCCCTGAGTACGGATTCAAGCGAGACATAGTCCTCTTCCAGATTGGGAGGGGCAATGACATTTTCACGGATATTGAGGGAAGGGGTCCGCTGACAGACCGACTGAACCATCCTGAAATAACGGTCAATCGCCCCGGCCTCGGCCGGGAAATAGCCAGTGAACGTTTTCTTCAGGTTCTCTATGCCGCAGGGATGTTCGAAGAATCTGCCGCTGGCTTCGAAGTGAAACTGGTTCTGCACCCCATCGCGGAGGAATACCGGCTCGATCATGTCCCGCATGCCGAACAGCGAGAGGATGTCGTCAAGGATTCCCCCCTGATGGAAGCCGCCGGTAAAATGGAATCCGGTGTCGAACGACACTCCCCTGCGACTGAAACGGGTCATTGACCCCCCGATGTCAGGGGCTTTCTCGATCAGAAGAACCTTATCTCCGCTCATGGAGAGCAAAAGCGACATCGATAAACCGCTGATGCCGCTTCCCACAACAATGTGATCATATTTTTTCATCTATGGCAGCCGACTCCTCATGAGAAAGATCCGTGGTCCTGACAGCGCTGTAGAGCGGAACACATTACATCGCCAGGCCGCCGTTAACTCCGATCACCTGACCGTGGATGTACATCTGCTCTTCCGAACAGAGGAAATTCACAACCGACGCAACTTCGGCGGCGGTCCCCACCCGGTTGAGCGGAATCAACGGGAGAACCTGCTCCTTGGGGATTTCAGAGGTCATTTCGGTTTCGATGAATCCGGGCGCCACCACATTCACGTAGATGCGTTTCTTGCCAACCTCACGGGCAAGAGCCTTTGCGGCGCCGATCAATCCGGCCTTCGAGGCCGAGTAGTTCACCTGGCCCGGTTGCCCCACCTGGCCGGACGTTGATGATATCACAACAATGCGCCCCCGTTTAGCCTTCAGCATGGAAAAAACAACCTGGCGGGTAACGTTGAAGAAACCGTTAAGGTTGGTGGAGACAACCGAGTTCCATTCGTCCTTCGTCATCCACATCAGCAGGTTGTCCCTCGCAATACCCGCACTGTAAACCAGCACGTCTGGCGACAAACTCTCCAGACGGGGCGCCAGGGCAGCCTCGGTCTCCTCGTAACTGGAGACATCGAAGCAGATAAGCTCGCAACTGCCACCGCCGGCCTCTATCTCCGCCTTCACTTCATTGGCCGCCCTGTGGTTGCCCTTATAGGTAAGCCAGATAGCGAAACCCGACCCTGCCAGTCTGAGCGCAATGGCGCGCCCTATTCCCCGGCTTCCGCCTATTACCAACGCCGTCCTCATTGTTTGCCCGTATCCTAAGATATTATTTTATTAAAGGTTTTATTGCATTATGTAAGAGATGAAAGATACACTAACGCCATTTTGCTGTCAAGCAGGATAAAATGGGAATACACAGGCATCTTTTATGAAAATATTTCACTGTTGCGCCGCAATGTTCAATTGACAAAAGCTCATCATATCTTTACAAATCAAACAGGTTCCAGGCCGGAAGGACACCAGGAGCCAATGACAGCCTCCTCATTTGACAGTCTCACGGAACCTGCATAACATATCGCCGTGGAGATGGGCGGGCTTCTTTCTGTAACCGCAATGGCCAGTAACGCCCGATGGGGCGCGCAGGGTTCGGATACCCGGGCGGGTATCAACCAGGATCATTCGGGCGACCGGGGAGGGAAATCTGTCACATAATGAAGGTACGATAAAAAAAGGGGCCATTCTGCTGGTTGAGGACAATCCCGTTAACCAGGATATCGGGAGGGAGATGCTGGAATTTCTGGGATACACCGTTACCGTTGCCACCAACGGCCAGGAGGCACTTGCCCTCATGGAATCCGGGAATTTTGCCGCCATCCTGATGGATTGCCGGATGCCGGTAATGGGTGGCCATGAGGCAACCAAAATCCTGCGGCAGCGGGAAGAGACCCGGAAGAGAAACGACTGCGGACATCATCAAACCATCATAGCGCTGACGGCATACGCCAGTGATGCGGACCGGGAACTCTGCATGGCTGCCGGCATGGATGACTATCTGGCAAAACCCTACACCCTTGAGCAGCTATCCATCATGATGGACCGCTGGACGGCGTCGGATGATGCAGCAGACTCCCCCCGGTTCCCCGCCGGATCAGATGCCCAGGAACCGGCCCATCACGGGAAACCTTGCATTACCACCGCAGCAGACCATGACGGGAACCCGGACAGAGCCGACGGCATTCCGACCATGGATTACCGTTTCATCGAAAACATCCGCAAACTCGATCCTGACGGGCAAAAGCGGCTGTTGCGGACCCTCATAAGGAATTACCTGAACAATGCATCCGGCGTAATATCAGCCCTTCATCAGGCGGCTGACGACAACGACATGGAGGAAATGTTCAGGAAAGCTCACTACCTGAAATCCGGCAGCGCAAATCTCGGCGCCGCGAGACTGGCGCAACTCTGTAAGGTGCTTGAATACATCGGAAAAAACTGCCAGACGCTTGAGAACAGGGAAATCCTGGCCAGCATAGAATCCGAATTCGAGGCCGTTTCAAAAGAGCTCATGGCGCTGCTTCCCCAGGAAATCCCATGACAATAGGATTTGAGGCATCCCGGAATTGATGGTGCCCCCGGAATCGCCTGAATAATCCGGGCAACTCCAGTGTCTCCGGCATGTCCGCGTCCGTAGCCATACAGGAATAATTTCAATGACCTCCAAGACATCCAGGGCGCCACGCTGGCTGCTGATGGTAATCATACTGTACATGGCAGTTCTTGCCGCGCTCACGCTGCTGAACCGGATGGGCCCGGAAAGATGGTGGGTCTCCGCCATGAACCTCTATCTGCCCCAGATTTTCTGGCTGGTCCCCGGCATGGTAATAACCCCGGTCTGCCTTGTAAAGGCCCGACGCTGGCTCCTGGCGCCACTGATCTGCATGGCCTGGGTTGCCGGTCCCATCATGGGATTCTGCTGGCCTTCCCAAGGCTTACGTCAGGTCCCGGAAAAGGCCCGGTTCCGGATCATGACATGGAACGTGAAGTACGGCCTTCACGGCGCGTCGGGTCAGTCGTCTCTCAGGGAAGAAATCGAAAGAACCAGGCCCGATATCGTTCTGTTTCAGGATGCGGGTAGAATACTGGAAGGCCCCATGGGACAGTTCTTCCGGCAATGGGCAACACACTCCGAGGGACAGTTCATGGTCGCCAGCCGTTTTGCGCTGTCGGGTTTTGAGGTCCGCCCGATTTCATTGCCATGGGAAAAGAGCAGCTGCCTTCGGTGTCAGACCAGGATAGGTTCAGCCACCATCACTTTGTACAATGTCCATCTGGAAACTCCCAGGAAAGGCCTGAACGCGATCAAATCAGCCAGAAACCGGCCTTGGTATCTGCCGAATGCCGTCCAGCAGATGGAGGCCAACATTTTGACCCGCTTAATGCAGGCGCACATCCTGAACAACTTCATTCTCCGTGAGAGCGGGCAGCATATTATTGTCACCGGAGACCTGAATTCCCCCGACGCTTCCCAGGTATGTGCGGGCCTGAGGGATATCGGCCTGCACGATGCTTTCACGGAGGGAGGCCGCGGTTACGGCTATACCTACGGCCATTTCCTGCTCCTCCACAGAATCCCATGGCTGCGCCTGTCATGGATGAGAATCGACCATATCATGGTCTGTTCCCAACTCATGGCCGTGCGAGCCTGGGCCGGAACCGGGGAGGCCTCCGATCACCGGCCCGTCATCGCCGATATCGTCGTCAGGCAACCCTGACCTGAAACCGGAATTACAGCTCGTTCAGAATCGTCAGCCTCTTTGCGCGGTACTCTTCTTCCGTGATAACCCCCTTGTCACGCAACTCCTTGAGTACGCCGAGCCGTTCCGCCGTCTTGCCTGCCTTGCCGCTGAAAAGCTGTTGCAGAGCGGAGGGCTGCTGCGGTTGGGCGCCGTTTCCCTTCTCGCCGGCCGGAGCAGCAACAACGGTCGGTTTCCAGTCGTTGGCAAAAGCCAGCCAGTCCTTACGCACCATCGTCAACGCCGGTGGCGTTCCCTGGGGAATGAGGGTCCAACCACCTTCGGCCACATACTCCCTGTTTCCCGGGGTGAAGGGATACATCCTCCGGTCCTGCCGCTCGTTGAACTCAAATTGCACCTTGCCCAGAATCAGGTTGAGCTTCCCGCCCTGGTAGAACATGCGTCCGGCCGTCGCCTTGGGGGTCTTGGCAAACGCTCCTGGGGACAGATACAGTCCGACTATGGCAAAGGTCACATCCTCGTTTGGCTTGGCCTGCTGGAAAGCCTCCTGGAGGTGCACCGCCAGCAGTTCAAGGGACTGGTCGGTGAAAAGCGGCACCGACATGGTCTTTTCCGATTTGCCTGACAGGAACGGAATCGACACACCGAAATCTTCCGGCCGTAACTGGATGGAAGCCAGTACTTCATAGAGACGTTCCTGGGTAAATTCCGCTGGATGATCATTGGGTATTACCGTTCCCCCTTTTACCGCATCCGCGGGTTCGAGCGCCACAAACTGGTCCCGGCTCTCCCAGAGTACGTGTTTCGACCCGAATGCAAACGCATCCGTCAGGCCCGCGAGCAGAAGCAGGAGCGCGAGCAGCGCACCCCAGCCAAGTTTGCCCAACTTCCATCCCCACAAACTCATAAACGCCTCCTGTCGTTTTCAAGATCAAAGCTATCCCGTCACAAGCGGGTTTTTAACCGGTTCCCGTGGCACTCTATCATGATCACTTGGTTCGCGCCAGACTTGAAACCTGTAACAGCCAAAAAATCGGGCGCCTTGCGGCGCCCTCTCAAACTTCATATAAAATTTTTCACCAGAACAATAAATACCACTTACATCCCTAGCCTCCCCCGTAAGGGTGGAGACAAAAACCGTCAGAACGGCAGCTTTCCATAGGCCAAAAGACCGATTGCCGGAGCAAGAAGGCCGGTGAAGGTCAGGATGATGAACGTTAAACCGAGCAGCTTGCCGCTGAACTTGCCGTAGGTTACACCGGTAACCATGAGGCAGATCGCGGTAAAAGTTGTGTACATAAATGCCAGATAGGGCACTTTGGGGACAAGCAGCGATCCATCAGGCTTGGCGGCACCGCCGGTTGCAAAAATATACGCATAGATCCCGCAGACGATGGCAACCAGCAAAGCACCATTACCAACGGTTCGCAGATCTTCCGCGCCCGTCAAAAAGGCATGGGCAGTCTGCAGATAAAGGACACCGAATACAAACAGCGCTCCCGCGCCAAAGGGATCGGTTGTGGCGGCATTAAAAAATCCGCCGGCAATCGTGATAACACCTACGACAGCGCACAGAAAGCCCGCGGTCTTTGCCTCGCCGTATCCCAGGAAAAACAATCCAGCCGGAAGCCACATAATGCTGATCAGAATAAGTATTGCGAGCGTCATAAATCTTTCCTCCTAACCGTAGTAACCCCTCCCGGCCCGACATCATTGGCGGATACCGGGAGTGGGGGAGCAACTGATGCTACTTTATTCGGCTGTAGTCGGGTCGATCATGGTCTTAACTTCCGATACGCTGTTGGCCGGAAATCCGCCCTGTCTGGCGTGCTCGAGTACCATCTCCTTGTTTGGAGCGATGTAGATGCAGTAGATCTTGTTTTCGGTAACGTAGCTCTGGACCCACTGAATCTGGGGGCCGAGGTTCGCCAGGACGCTGCAGGACTTCTGCGAGATAGCCTGCAGATCCTGGGGAGGGATGCTCCCTGCCCCCGGGATTTCCCGTTCAATCACATATTTCGGCATGTAAGCCTCCTCACCGTTGATCGCGATCAACGGGTTACCAGTAGAACATCGTGCCGAAGGCAACCTGGTTGGAGTACTCTCTTGCGCCGTCAAACCAGGAGTTTCGGGCATGAATGTACTCCAGAACGAACTGGGTGAACTTGTTCATGTTGTAGGTAATGCTCACAACACCCGACTCCTGTCTTTTGATCAGTGCAAAACCATCATTCACGCGTTCAGCAGTGTCATTCGCAGTTTCAATCATGCAGGTCTGTCCATAGTTGACACCGACCATCCAGGAGGGATTGATCTGGTAGGTTGCCTGAGCCAGGAAACCATAGAACTTACGTTCTTTACCCGTGTTGTCCGTTGAGCCGGGGAACAAGCCGCTAATTTTATAACTGCCATCCTGGTCGCTGATCATCCCCAGACCTTTTCCGCCATAGCCGGAGAGGAGCAGGTTAACACCCTTCAATCCGCCGCCCACGCCATAGGCGCCACCGATGGACTGGGGATGTGTCCCATAGAACGTTGACGTTGACCTCTGCCACATGCCGGAGAGCCATGCCTGGATATTGGCGCCGTTCTTGAGCGTTTTGGCATACGAAAACTCAGCCTCGACACGCGGAAGATTGGTCTTGTCTTTTGAGAAAGTGGCTCCAGAACCACTAACATCATTGTAGCTGCTGATACTGTAGGGTTCGGCGATTTCTATCGCGAATTTGACGCCGCCCGCAAATTCAGGTGTGGTATACCGAATTTGCGGCCCGAAACCGGTATACAGATAACCGTACCCGATATGGCCGAGGGTTACGGTATGGGCTCGGAGTCCGACTGTGCCCGCCGTCAGGAGCGTCATGTCGGTCAGGATGTTCTTGCCCTGGAACAGGTTGAGAGCGCGGCCAGCAAGAATCTCACCGTATCTGCCCTTTGCGGTGTAGAAAATTTCACGGAAGTCGATGTTGGAACCAACTGAGAAACGATCGTCGTTGTTCAGGAGGGAGTTGCCACCAGGCGCGCCTCCATTCTGAATACTGGGATAGATACCGATGCGGACGGAGGAATCCACACCATAGGTGGTGGGAGCCTTGATATTGAAAGCGACGACAGACGGCAGCAGACCAACGCCCACCCCGAATCTCTGACTATTTCCATTATCCAATGACCCTAACGTGCGGTCACTCGCTGACCCTCCTTTAACCTTTGAAGTTACATCGTAGGTCGCGAACACGTCGACGATACCGTCGGTGGTCAACTGCCAGCCGTTCTCGCCACCAACCGCGAAACCGGCGCTTGCAGGCTTTGTCGCAACAAGCGATGCCGCCATACATAATCCGAGTGTAATAGATACAGATTTTTTCATGCCTTTCCTCCCTCTCCTCAATGGATTTGATTCGTATTACCGTCAATAATCAACGGCAAACAACGTGAATCGACATCAACAACAGTGTGAAACTACTGATTGATGCTTCTTCGCTCCTTTCCTCTTCCCATCTGACTTCACCGCACCATAAACCGTTGTCAGGTCGTCCGGCGCAAACCGGGAAGAAATTTGAAAAAATCTCAGTCGTAAATCAACTGATCCGGGCATATGTAACTTCAAGCGCTGTTTGTAAACCGTTCACCTCTTCCCACATGCCATTTCAAATCAGTTTCGCCACCCACAACTCAGGATGCAGGCTATCAATATCATGTTTATCACCAAGAATCAAACGTTGTCTCAAACGCAACCTGTTCAAAAGTCATTTCTCTCAGATCGATACACATCATTTTTCCGCGCAGCAGGGCACCTTCGCCAAACAGAATTTTGCATGACTCTGCCACCTGAAGACTGGCCACCAGAGCAGGAGCAAATGCCGGCGTCCCGATCTGTTGTTCAACCCCCTTCTGTTCACCCCGCCTTCCAGCCAGCAATGGCGAAATGTCGTCACCAGGCAACTGGGTCGCAACATGACCATACCAACCGCCAACAGCTCCATAGACGAGAGGTATACCGAGCTCGCGACAGACGGTGGCCAGAGACCTTCTGGAAGAAATCAAATCCAGGCCGTCCAGCGCGATATCCGCTCCCTTCAGCAGATCGCGGGCGTTCTCATTATTGAATTCAATATGGAAGGTATTGACGGTAACGGCAGGATTAATCTCACGGACACGCGCGGCCGCTGCTGATACTTTCGGGAAACCGAACAGATGAGGCGATGAATAGAGTTGACAGTTAAGATGCTGCTCTTCAAACGAAGCGGGATCGATCATGACAATATTGCCGATTCCGAGCCTGGCCATTTCTTCTATCAAATAGCCCCCCAAACCGCCGCATCCCACAACAACAACGGTGCTGCGGAAAAGTCGCAGCTGTTTTGAAGTGGAAATGGTCTGCCGGTTCTTCTGGTAACGCGCCGGCATCAAACCATGCTCAAGAATGGCTTCCTCCACCTGTGGAATACTCAAGTGATAATCCTGGGCAGCGGCAAGTTGGACATACCACGAAATCAGGTCTTCACGAGCATGGGAGAGAAGGTAGGAGGTAAGATCCAAATTACCCACCTCCAACCAGAGGGAAGATACCGAGATTGTCTCCATCCGTCAGTTGTTTGTCAGGTTCCGCATGTTTTGAATTGAGCATGATGATTCCTATTTCCGGTTCAGGTATTTGCAACTCCCTGATAATATCGACGATGCGGGTTCCAGCAGGGTACGTCCGTGTTTCGGCAACAAAGCGACCCACTCGAAAGGTCGCAAAAAGCTTAACATTAACGCGGATCGAATCGCATAACGGCATTACATTACCCCTGTAACGTTGCCGCCGAAACAGCGCCACCGGTCTTCAACGGCCATTCCATCAGAAATCGGATTCTCGAATCGAGAGCATGGCAACAACCGGGAAGACACATTAACGCCGAAACGGAGACATCCGAAACCGATCGAGGGTAATCCGGGAAAAAGAGCGGGAGTTACAGCAAATGTATCGTGTGTTTCAAGCGGATGACAGGTGGGGAAATGTTGTGCGGTTTTGTTTGTAAAGACGAGCCCACGGTCTCCAACAGCGGCCCACTCAGCCGGATTATCTTCGATCTTCGTGCTCAGGTCAGTCATGTTCAGGCGCAAAGTTTCTTCCATGGTTATCTTCTCCCTAATTAATTCCGTATCCTCATCGATGAGGGTCAACTCCTTTCCTGAAGGGAGGCTCCACTGTTTCCAGCGGAACCCGCAGATTCTGAGCCGTGAGGTTATTGCCTTTTAGGCAGCAGAGCCCGGAGATAGCAATGGTAAAAACAGTAACGTTTCTAATGCATTTTATGTACTTACAATGATGGGCAGTGTGCAATTACACTGCCCATCACTTTAGCCATTCCCCCAATCAGAGGGAATATCAATCAATTACATAGCGTCTTTGAACATCTGGATAACTTCATCCAGATTGGCTTTACGCGGGTTGGTCAGCTGGCAAGCATCTTTCTTCGCGTTTTCGGCCATGATCTTCAGGTCGGCTTCTTTCACGCCCAGCTCGGTCAGGTTGGCGGGGATGCCGATGGAAGCGGACAGTGACTTGATCCTGTCGATGGCTTTCTGGCCGGCTTCGATGGTGGAGAGGCCACAGATGTTTTCGCCGAGAGCAACGGCGATGTCAGCAAAACGCTGCGGGCAGGCGATCAGGTTGA
>CAZRPI010000044.1:0-21261 GCA_964601865.1 uncultured Pelobacter sp.
GCTTCAGGTAGTTGTCCGAGAAGGTCATCCAGAACTGGGCCTTTCTGATGGTGGGGATGTGCCTGACCAGCGACTCCATTTCCTCGTGGTACATGCGGTAGATGTTCATGGGGCCGATGCCTTCGGGGAAATCGAAGGAGCGCCTGGTGGCCAGGGGACCTGATTCCACCCATTGCCCGTTCTCCCAGTGGCGGCAGGTGGCGGTCACCTCGCGGATATTGATCTCGGGGTTGAAGTTGGTGGCAAAGGGCTGGCCGTGGCTACCGGCGTTGGCGTCGATGATGTCGATCTCCAGCACCTCGTCCAGGTACTTCTTCGCCGCCAGGGCGGTGTAGACGTTGGTCACCCCCGGATCGAAGCCCGAGCCCAGCAGGGCCATGAGGTCGGCGTTTTTGAAGCGCTCCTGGTAGGCCCACTGCCAGGAGTACTCGAACTTGGCCGTGTCCGGCGGCTCGTAGTTGGCGGTGTCCAGGTAGTCAACGCCGGTTTCCAGGCAGGCGTCCATGATGGTCAGGTCCTGGTAGGGAAGGGCGACGTTGATCACCAGTTCGGGCTTGACCCGCCGGATCAGTTCCACCAGCTCCGGCACGTTGTCGGCGTCGACCCGCGCGGTGTCGATGCCGTTGCCGAGCTGGGCCGCTATGGCGTCGCACTTGCTCTTGGTGCGCGAGGCCAGGGTGATGCTGGTGAAGATGTCCCGCCGCTGGGCGCATTTGTGGGTGACAACCCCGCCAACTCCGCCCGCCCCGATAATCAGTACGTTGCTCATATCATTCCTCCCGCAGCTTATTCGGAATTACATCCATGATGCTACCGTAGAGACGCATTGCAATGCGTCTCTACGGCTATTCACCCAGATAGGTGTATGACTGGATCGTCCTGTCCAGAAGCTCCAGGAAATGGCTGCTCTCCTCAATGGAGATCTTCTTCGAGGCCACGCCGTTTTCCAGGCGGTCGCGGACGTTTTTCAGGATCTCGTTGCCGTCGTACTGGACGTATTTGAGGGATTGCATGGTCGCGTCGCCGTTGATGACCGTGTCGATCCTGTAGTTGGTCCTCTTGTTGAACGTTATGTGGACGGCGTTGGTGTCGCCGAACAGGTTGTGCAGGTCACCCAGGATCTCCTGGTAGGCGCCGATGAGGAAAAAGCCGATGTAGTAGTCCTCCGACTTGCGGAGCTTGTGGAGCGGCAGGAACTTGGTCCTGCCGTTCTCGCCCACGAAGCTCGTGATCTCGCCGTCCGAGTCGCAGGTGATGTCCGCGATGGAGGCGATGACATCCGGCTTTTCCCCCAGCCGCTGGATCGGCATGATGGGGAAGAGCTGGTCGATGGCCCAGGAGTCGGGAATCGACTGGAACAGGGAGAAGTTGGCGAAATAGGTCTGGCGCATGCTGAGCTTGAAATTCTGCAGTTCTTCGGGCACCGGCCTGATTTTTTCCACCAGGTTGTTGATCTTCCTGATGATCTTGGAGTAGAGCCACTCGGCCATGGCCCGATCGTTCAGGTTGAGATACCCCAGGTTGAACAGGCTGACCGCCTCCTGGATGAGCTGGACCGTGTCGTGGTAATCCTCGCGCAGCGAATGGCGGTCGATGCTCTTGTAGATGTCCACCAGTTTCCTGACCGTGGGGGAAAGCGTTTCGGTCTGGGTCAGGATCGATTCGAAGTCCGGCATCTGGTTCCGGCTGTTGGTGTTGAGTACGTTGGTGACCAGCACGGAGTAATGGGCGACGGTGGCCCGGCCGGACTCGGAGATGATGTTCGGGCAGTCCACGCCGGCCTCGTCGCAGATGTTCTTGATCTGGTAGATGACGTCGTTGGCGTACTCCTCGACCGAATAGTTCACGCTGGAGAAGTAGCTGGATTTGGAGCCGTCGTAATCGACCCCCAGGCCGCCGCCGATGTCAAGATACTCCAGGTTGACCCCGAGTCTTCTCATCTCCACGTAGATGCGCGCACCCTCGATCAGGGCGTTCTTGATCTTGTCGATCTTGGTGACCTGGCTGCCGATGTGCGAGTGCAGCAGCTTGACGCAGTCGATGAGATCGTGCTTTTTCAGCAGGTCGATGGCGGTGATGATTTCCGAGATGCGCAGGCCGAATTTGGCGTCTTCTCCGCCCGAGGTCGCCCATCTGCCCGTTCCCTTGGAGGAGAGTTTAACCCTGATCCCCAGTTTCGGGATGATGCCGGTTTTCTCGTGGAGCTCGATGATCTTTTCCAGCTCGAACAGCTTCTCCACCACGATGGTTATGTTGTAGCCGATCTTGGTGGCGTAAAGAACGGTTGCGATGTACTCGGTGTCCTTGTAGCCGTTGCAGATTATGGGGAGGCCGTTGCCCGCGGACATGGAGATGGCGGCCACCAGCTCCGGCTTCGAGCCGACTTCGAGCCCGATGTCGTACTTTTTCCCGAAATGGGCTATCGCCTCCACGACCTGGCGCTGCTGGTTGACCTTGATGGGATAGAAGGTCTGGTACCTGGCCGGGTAATCGTTGGCCTGGATGGCGTTTTTGAAGACCCGGTTGATGGAGGCGATGCGCCCCTCCAGAATGTTCATGAACCTGAGCAGGATCGGCGGCCTGATCTTGCGCTTGATGAGGTCGTCAACCAGGGACGCCAGTTCAATCGAGTATTTTGAATTGGGCGAGGGATGGACGCAGATGTTTCCCTTCTTGTTGATGGAGAACAGGTCTGCGCCCCAGTTGTTGAGGTTGTATAGTTTTGCGGAATCGTTGACTGACCAGCGCTCCATGTGGCTGTTCCCTCTTGTGGAAAATATGTTTCTGCACAACATCCGAAAGAAACGATAAAATATCCAGTATGGGCGGCCGTATGTCAACCGAATTTTGCCGATGCGGATCCGTATTGACTCCGTGACCTTGACAAGAGCGATCGGAATGGTTACATCATTCAATACTATACCACAATCGCCAACACCCACTCTGATGCAAAACGGATAACCGCCATGCCACGTATTCCGGGCAAGAAATCGTACCAACTGGATTTTTACAGCCGTCGGGTCGGCGAGATCAGGAACCTGCTGCGCGTTCTCGAGACGCACAACGAGTTCGAGGAAACGGAAAACCGCCCCCGGATGGATATGTACGAGACCGAAGACAGGGTTGTCATCGAGTTTGATCTGCCGGGATTCCGGGTGGAGGATATCGATCTCAAGGTCTGCGGTGTCACGCTCGTGCTGGAGGCGTACCGGCCGCATGAACAGAACGTGGGGCGTTTCATCTGCCTGGAAAGGGGCCACGGCCATTTCCGACAAGTGGTTCAACTCCCGATCGACAGCAATCCATGCTCTGTTTTCGCCGAATACCGGATGGGAGTGCTGCGGGTGACATGCCCCAAAAGTGATGGCGTTCGGGTACCAATAAAGGAGACAACACCTTGAGTGAGATTGAAAAGGAAGTGGAAAAACAGGAAGGTGAAGAGCTGAAGATACCGGACGTGCTGCCGCTTCTGCCCGTACGGGACGTGGTGGTGTATCCGTTCATGATCATTCCGCTTTTTGTCGGGCGCGAATCTTCCGTCAAGGCGGTGGACAGCGCTTTGGCCGGGGACCGCATGATCCTCCTGGCCACCCAGTTCGAGATCAGCGATGAGGAACCGCCGCCGGACAAGATCTACGGTGTTGGCACCGTGGCCATGATCATGCGGATGCTCAAGCTCCCGGACGGCAGGGTCAAGATACTGGTCCAGGGGCTGGCCAAGGCCCGGATCACCGAATACGTCACCGAGAAGCCCTACTATTCGGTGCGGATCGAACGGCTCAACGACTCCCTCGCGGTTGACAGTACCCTGGAAACTGAGGCGCTGATCCGCACCGTCAGGGAACAGCTGGCCAAGGTCGTGGAGCTGGGCAAGCAGATCTCGCCCGAAGTTGTGGTCATCCTGGAAAACATCCAGGACCCGGGCAGCATGGCCGACCTGATCGCCAGCAACATGGGGCTGAAGGTGGCCGACGCCCAGCAGTTACTGGAAACGGCCGATCCCATCATGCGCCTCACCAAGGTCAACGAGCTGCTCAACCGCGAGGTGGAGCTGCTCAGCGTTCAGGCCAAGATCCAGAGCGCGGCCCGTGAGGAGATGGGTAAAAACCAGCGGGAGTACTACCTGCGCGAGCAGATGCGCGCCATCCAGCAGGAACTGGGCGACACCGACGGCAAGGAGGAACTGGTCGAGATCCGCAAGGCTATCGAGGCCGCGAAAATGCCCGAGAACGTCCAGAAGGAGGCGCTCAAGCAGCTGGGACGCCTGGAAAACATGCATCCGGACGCCAGTGAGGCCGGAATCATCCGCACCTATCTGGACTGGATGGTGGAGCTCCCCTGGAGCAAGGCCAGTCGCGACAGCCTGGACATCGCCAGGGCGGAGAAGATCCTCAATGAGGACCACTACTACCTGGACAAGATCAAGGAGCGCATCCTGGAGTTCCTGGCGGTGCGCAAGCTGAAGAAGAAGATGAAGGGTCCCATCCTCTGCTTCGTAGGCCCTCCGGGGGTTGGCAAAACCTCGCTGGGCAAGTCCATCGCCCGCGCCATGAACCGGAAGTTCGTGCGCATCTCCCTGGGTGGAGTGCGGGACGAGGCCGAGATCCGCGGTCACCGCCGCACCTACATCGGGGCGCTGCCCGGGCGCATCATCCAGGGGATGAAGCAGGCGGGGACCAACAATCCGGTGTTCATGCTGGATGAGCTGGACAAGCTGGGATACGACTACAAGGGAGATCCCTCATCGGCGCTTCTTGAGGTGCTGGATCCGGAGCAGAACCATTCCTTCTCCGATCACTACATCAGCCAGCCGTACAACCTCTCCAACGTGATGTTCATCGCTACCGCCAACCAGATCGACCCGGTCCCTTCGGCGCTGCGCGACCGCATGGAGGTGATCAATCTTTCCGGCTATACCGAGGAGGAAAAACTGGAGATCGCCCGCCGCTTCCTGGTGCCGCGCCAGATGAAGGAGAACGGCCTCAAGGAGAAGCACATCAGCTTCGAGGACGCCGCCATCAGCGAGATCATCGCCAAGTATACCAGGGAGGCGGGACTCAGGAACCTGGAGCGGGAAATCGGCACGGTCTGCCGCAAGGTGGCCCGCAAGGTGGCTGAGGGTCAGAAACGGATCGTCAGGGTCAGCCCGAAAAACCTGCACACCTTCCTGGGCGCTCCCAAGTTCACGCGGGAGGACGACCTGGACCGGAACGAGATCGGCGTGGTCAACGGCCTGGCCTGGACTCCCGTGGGCGGTGAAATTCTGCACATCGAGGCTTCCCAGATGCAGGGCAAGGCAGGGTTGACCCTGACCGGGCAGCTGGGAGACGTCATGAAGGAGTCGGTCCAGGCCGCCCACTCCTATATCCGCGCCCACGCCGCCGAGTTGCGCATCAAGACCGAATTTTTCCAGGAGCACGAGATCCACGTGCATGTACCGGCAGGCGCCATCCCCAAGGACGGCCCCTCAGCCGGGGTTGCCATGACCACGGCCCTGGTTTCGGTGATTACCGGCGTTCCGGTCAGGAAGGACGTGGCCATGACCGGGGAGATCACCCTGAGGGGCAAGGTGCTCCCCATCGGCGGACTCAAGGAGAAGATCCTGGCCGCGGTCCGCTCCGAGATGAAAATCGTCATCATCCCGGCGCAGAACAAGAAGGATCTGGAGGACATTCCGCCCGAGATCCTCAAGAGGATCAGGATTGTCCCGGTCCGGATGATCGACGAGGTGCTGAAGCTCGCCCTGGAGAAGTACCCTCTTCCGACACCGGCCGCCCCGAAGGGTACGACTTCCGCTCAAAAACCTTCCGGTCGCGCTTCCGGCGCCCCGGCAAAGCCCGCCAGGGAACTGCCGGCCGCGACCAAGGGTTAGTTTCGGGTTTGTGATTGAAAGTAGAACGGGGGGATATGACGGCGTGTAACGTGTCGTATCCCCTTGTTGTTTTTGCAATAGGCAATCAAGTTACGACTGGAACCATCAATGATCTGGAATAGAACCATGACCCTGGAACAGCTCAACGAGACCTCCAGGAACAACCTGGCCGAACACCTGGGCATCGAGTTCGTGGAACTGGGGGATGATTACCTGAAGGCGAGGATGCCGGTGGATGACAGGACGAGGCAGCCGGCAGGCAGACTCCACGGCGGGGCCACGGTGGCGCTGGCGGAAACGGTGGGAAGCATTTCCGCGTGGCTGTGCGTCGCCCCGGAAACGAGGACCGTCGTGGGACTTGAGATCAACGCCAATCACATCCGCCCGGTTTTCCAGGGGTTCGTTACCGCCGTGAGCCGGCCGGTCCATGTGGGAAAAACCACCCAGGTATGGGAGATCAGGATCCTGAACCAGGAAGAAAAACTGGTGGCCGTGTCACGGCTCACGGTGGCGAACATCGAGCTTCCCTGATTCCGGGAAACGGTTTTTCGCTGATCTTCAAAAAATCCCGCCAGAAGAGAAATAAATCCGCTATGAAGAATAACAACACTCTCTCCACCCTAGGAGAATTCGGCCTGATTGATCGCATTTCCGCCCATGCGGGAGCCGGTCAGGGCGTTGTTACCGGTATCGGCGATGACGCCGCGGTGACTTCCCTGATTGACGGAATGCAACTGCTCACCTCCACTGACATGCTGCTGGAAGATGTGCATTTCCGCAGAACATGGCACAGCCCCCGTCTTCTGGGACGCAAATCCCTGGCGGTCAGCATTTCCGATGTGGCAGCCATGGGGGCCATCCCCCGCTGGGCACTGCTCTCGCTGGGAATCCCGCCCGGATTTCCCCTTGATTTCCTCGATGGTTTTACCGACGGTTTTCTGGAAATGGCCGCCGAACACGGCGTCTCCCTCATCGGCGGCGACACCTGCTCCTCCCGCAGCGGACTGGTCATCTCCGTTACCATCATGGCGGAACAGTATCCGGATCTGATCGTCCGCCGCAGCGGCGCGCGGCCGGGGGATGAAATCTGGGTTACCGGAACGCTCGGAGACGCGGCCCTGGCGCTGAAGCTGCTGGAAACGAGCGGTGTTGTCGGTGAACCGTCGCTGGAAGCCCGTCTGCTGGACCCGATCCCCCGCACCGCCGTAGGCCGGGCCCTTGCCGAATCCGGTCTCGTGACCGCCATGATCGATGTGAGCGACGGCCTGCTGGCGGACTACGGACATATCGCGGAACTTTCGGGGGTCGGAGGCCTGCTGTATCCGGATCGTTTTCCGGTTTCCGCCCCCTTCCGCGAGTATGCCTCCCGACAACCGGTCTTCCCGCATGAACTGGCGCTCTCCGGCGGGGAGGACTACGAGCTGGCCTTCACTGCTTCCCCGGAACACCGCGAAAAAATCAGATCAACGGTGAAAAAGCATGGCACTGAGGCCATACCTGTTGGTATAGTAACAAATTCTTCCGAGGTAGCGATCCTGCTCTCCGACGGCAGCCGCCATATCCCGAGACAACCCGGTTATAATCATTTCAAATGACGATCAAAAGGAACAGATGATGCTTCAGACAGCGATTTCACCAGTCCAGGCACGGCTCTGCGCCGACGCCATCCGTTTTCTCTCCGTTGACGCCGTTGAACAGGCCAGATCCGGACACCCCGGTCTTCCCATGGGCGCGGCGGACTGTGCCTTTGCCCTGTGGGGCAACTTCCTGACCTTCAATCCGGCGGACCCCCGCTGGGCCAACCGCGACCGGTTCGTGCTCTCCGCCGGCCACGGCTCCATGCTCCTCTATTCGTTGCTGCATCTCTTCGGGTACGATCTCTCCCTGGACGAGTTGAAGAACTTCCGTCAGTGGGGGAGCAAGACGCCGGGGCACCCCGAGTTCGGCCATACAGCCGGGGTTGAGGTTACCACCGGGCCGCTGGGGCAGGGATTCGCCAACGGTGTCGGCATGGCCGTTGCCTCCAGGATGGCTGCCGAGCGCTTCAATACTCCCGGGTTCAGCCCGATCGATCACATGATCTACGTTCTCTGCGGTGACGGCTGCCTGCAGGAGGGGATCAGCTACGAGGCGGCCGCCCTGGCCGGTCATCTCAAGCTGGGCAACCTGGTCTGCATCTACGACGACAACGGCATCACCATCGAGGGGAAAACCTCCCTGGCCTGGTCCGAGGATGTGGCTGGCCGGTTCACGGCCTGCGGCTGGCATGTGCAGAAGATCGACGGCCACGACCATGCCCGGATCAATGCGGCCATCGCCGCCGCAAAGTCCGAGACGGACCGCCCCTCCATCATCATCGCCACAACGCACATCGCCTATGGCAGCCCGGCCAAGCAGGATTCCTCCTCCGCCCACGGCTCCCCCCTCGGCAGGGACGAGATTGCCGCCACCCGGGCGAACCTGGGGTGGGAGCACGGCCCGTTCGAGGTCCCGCAGGAGGTCCGCGCCATCTGCGCGCAACGCCTGGAGTCCCTGAGAGAGCGCTACGCGGAATGGCAGCGCGGCTTCGAGTCCTGGCGCGCCGCCAACCCCGAGAAGGCCGCTCTCTGGGACGGGATGTGGCACAAAACTCTTCCGGCGGGATTGACCGACGAACTCCTGGGCGCGGTTGCCGGCAAGGCGAGCGCAACCCGCTCCCTCTCGGGCGCGGCGCTGCAGAAGGCGGCCGCCCTGGTCCCCTCCCTGGCCGGCGGCTCCGCGGACCTGGCGCCGTCCAACAACAGCGAGATCAAGGGCGCGGCTTCCATTGCCGCCGGCGCATTCGGCGGCCGCAACCTGCACTTCGGCATCCGCGAGCACGCCATGGGCGCCGTCATGAACGGCATGGCGCTCTACGGCTGTTTCATCCCGTACGGCGCTACCTTCCTGGTCTTCTCCGATTACTGCCGTCCGGCCATCCGCCTCTCGGCCCTGATGAACCTGCAGGTGGTCTACGTCTTCACCCACGACTCCTTCCATGTCGGCGAGGACGGCCCGACCCATCAGCCCATCGAACATACCGCCTCGCTGCGCATGATTCCCGGGCTCCAGGTGATCCGCCCGGCCGACGGGCTGGAAACGGCCCTGGCCTGGGACGCGGCTTTGAGCCACACCGGCGGTCCCACCGCCCTGATCCTGTCGCGCCAGAACCTGCCGGTCATCCAACGCGATCCTTCATTCAGCAATGCCGACGCCCTCAGGGGGGGCTATGCTGTTGCTCCGGTACAGGACGCTCCCGATGTGGTCGTCATGGCCAGCGGCTCCGAGGTGCACGTGGCGCAGGAGGCCGCGGCCAGCCTGGCGGACCGCGGTGTGAAGGCCAGCGTCCTTTCGGTCCCCTGTCTGGAACGGTTCATGTCTCAACCGGCCTCCTACCGCGACGGCCTGCTCCCGGCCGGCGTTCCCCGGGTGGCAGTGGAGGCCGGCAGGGGAGAATCCTGGGGCCGGCTGCTCGGTTGCGACGGCCTCTTCATCGGCGTCGAGCACTTCGGGGCGTCGGCGCCGGGTGATGTCCTGGCGCGGCAGTTCGGTCTTACCGCCCCTCAGGTTGCGGAGAAGATCGCCGGATTTCTCAAGAAACCGTAGCGACGCATTGGGCAGAGACGCATTGCAATGCGTCTCTACAGCGCCAACATGAATGGAATTGATCGCAGATAAAATACATGTGCCCATGGAACAGATCGAACTGCTGAGACAGGCCCTCCTCTTCTCCGGACTTTCCGACGCCGATCTGGCCGAACTGGCCACCATCACGTCGCGCCGCAGGTTCGCCAGGGGGGAGTCGCTTTTCTCCGAGGGGGAGCCCGCCACCGGGTTCTATCTGCTCCTGTCCGGCAGCATCAAACTCTGCCGGATGTCCAGGGAGGGGCGCGAAAAGGTGCTCCATTTCGTGAAACCGTCGGAGACCTTTGCCGAAGCCGCATTTTTCGGGGATGGGAGATATCCGGCGGAAGCGCGCGCCATGGAGGGCGGCGAGGTCCTGTTTCTCCCCCGTGAGGGGCTCATGGGGCTGATGAGCCGGAACCCCGGTTTCGCCCTCAACCTGGTGGTCTCCCTCTCCCTGATGCTGCGCAGGTTCGCCCGGCAGATCGAGGAACTCACGTTCGCCGACGTCACCTCGCGCCTGGCCTCTTTCCTGGTGCGGAGGGCGGTTGAAAAATCGGCTTCCTACGGCGGTATTACCTATGTGGAGCTGGGGATCAGGAAGACCGAACTGGCCTCCCGGCTCGGTGTTGCCAGCGAGACGATCTCCCGGACGCTGCGCAAGCTGAAGGAGGAGGGGATTATCGAGGTGCAGGGGAACCGGGTCCTGATCCACCGGATGGAAAAGCTCCAGGGACTCTGCGAGCGTCACGAGTGACCTCTATTGACAGGGACTCGGAACATTCCGACGTACCGGATAGCACCCGGATTTGAGTCAACCCTCAATGGAACTCGGATGACGCTGATTGAGCGAATCTACGCGGATTTCGGGAAAATAACTGATTTTGGATTTATCCGTGTAAATCCGCATAGATCAGATTTGATCCGCGTTCCATTGCCTTTGTTTATTGTTTTCTATCTGGTTTCGGCTACGCTGCCGCAGGAGAGTTTGATATGCTGATCGTCATGAATCACAATGCAACCCAGGCCGACATCGATGCCGTCAACCGGACGATTGAGGAGATGGGCTTTACCGCCGCCCCCATTCCGGGGAGCGAGCGTACCGCCATAGGCGTCCTGGGCAACCAGGGGTGCGTTGACGATACCAAGATCCTGGAACTGCCCGGGGTGCAGCGGGTAATCCATGTCTCCAAGCCCTACAAGCTGGTCTCCAGGGATTTCCATCCCGATGATACGATCGTTGATGTGGCCGGTGTTCAGGTCGGTCAGGGGCGCCGCCCGGTGGTCATTGCCGGTCCCTGCGCGGTGGAGAGCGAGGAACAGATCGTCAGGACGGCGCTGTTCGTCAAGAAGGTCGGGGCGGACCTGCTGCGCGGCGGAGCTTTCAAGCCTCGCACCGGACCGCACACCTTCCAGGGACTGGGAGAGGATGGCCTGAAACTGCTGGCCCTTGCGGGGCGGGAGAGCGGGCTTCCCATCGTGACCGAGGTGATGAGCCCGGAAAATGTGGGGCTGGTGGCGGAGTACGCCGATCTGCTGCAGGTAGGCGCCAGGAACATGCAGAACTTCGATCTGTTGCGAGAACTGGGGAGGATTCGGAAACCGGTGCTGCTGAAAAGAGGCATGAGCGCCACCATCGAGGAATTCCTGGCCGCCGCGGAGTACATCCTGGCGGAGGGAAACGAGCAGGTGATCCTCTGCGAACGGGGGATCCGCACCTTCGAGACGGCCACCAGAAACACCCTGGATCTGGCGGTGGCCCCGCTGATCAAGGAACTGTCCCATCTGCCGATCGTCGTGGACCCTTCCCACGCCACGGGCAAACGCAGTCTGGTTCCTCCCATGACCCTGGCCGCGCTGGTGGCGGGTGCCCACGGCGTGCTGGTGGAAGTGCACCCGGAGCCGGAAAGAGCCCTTTCCGACGGCCCCCAGTCCCTAACCTTCCAGGGGTTTGAACGGCTGATGGCCGATGTGCGGAAGCTGTCGGGCTTTCTGGGGTTTGCGGATAGAACACCATAATAAATCTTGAAAACCCGCCGGAGGCGGTGTAATAATAACACCGTGCTATTTGTTTTCCCTGTCCTGTGCGTTGGCTGTAGTGCCCGGGCGGAATGAACTAAGAAAGGGAGGCCTTTTCTACTGTGGTGAGCTGCCCCATTGCGCGGGAATTGCCTGAAGCAGTATAAGGTCGCCCACCTGTTAAGGAACTCGCCGGAGGTCCTTTAAGTTGACGGCAGGATGGGGAGAGCAGAAAGGGGATGTCTCGTTGGAGATATCCCCTTTTTTTATGGAGCGGGGAGCCGGGACAAGGGATTGGGCAAAAACTCTGGCAGCCTTGTCAGCAGGGAATGTGGAAGCATTATTCCGCTATCACGCACACCTCCTTTGGTCTGCGCAAACGATTTGTCTGCCACCTCTCGAAAAATATCGGTATGTCTGTTTTGTGAGAATGGGTGTCGGCGTTGTTCGCACTGTCGGGAGATTGCATTTTGTGGCCTTATTCGCTACTATTCCCGGTGTTTCATCACGGAAGAATCAGGAGACGGTTTGCGATTATCTGCCGCGCCGGCCATAAAAGGAGGAGACTCAGAGTGCCCGAGCATAACAATGGATTTCAACTCGCGCAGGACATACTGTTTCAGGAACTGGGTGATGAAGCAGTGTTTCTGAGCATGAAAAACGATCACTATTACGGATTGGACCAAATCGGGACAAAAATGTGGCGACTGTTGACGGAACAGGGTGACATCGAGTCCGTTGTGCAACGGCTGGTACATGAATATGAAACCGATGAAGCCACCCTGCGTCGGGACATTACGGATCTCATCGAAAAGATGACACGCGCCGGTCTGATCGTTGCCGACTGATCCTCTGCGGCGCCGAGCTGACATGGAAACTCACTGAAAAGCGCATGAAGCGCCCTTTCATATTTGAGACACCTCCGATCCTCTGTTTCGAGATAGAGGACAGGTGCAATATGGCGTGTCCCATGTGCATAACGAGGTTGCATGGGAACAGTCGTCACGCCAGGCTGACCATGGGGGAAATCAAGACCCGGCTGCTGGAGCCGTTCCGGTTTGCGGGAGGCCGCCGGTTGGTCGTGTCTGGAGGGGAGCCGACTCTTTCCGCCGATCTGAAACCCTTCCTGGAATACGCCGTCCGTCTCGGGCTGGACATCTTTCTCGCCACGAACCTGTATCAGATCGAGCCGGACCTCATGCAGGCGCTGCTGGAGATCCTGCCCGACAGAAAACACACCATCATGGTCTCCTATGACTCAGTCATACCGGGTGAGATGAATGCGATCCGGGGGCGCCGGGTCCATGACGATGTTACTTCCAACCTGATGTCGCTGTTGAGGATGAAGCGCGAACTCGGGATCGAGACGAAGGTGTGCGCCAGCCTGGTGCTGCAAAGGCTGAATTGCCGCTCCGTAGCCGATACCATCGGTTTCCTGCTGGAACTGGGGGTGCACAGGATATTCGTTCAGCCCGTCCATGAATATGGCGAAATAGATGTGACCAATTTACATCTTGTCCGGCCGCCATACGGGGAAGAGGCTCTGCCCGATCTGCGTCGCGCCATCGAAAGTATCTTCCGGCTGGCGGAAAACGAGGAACGGGTCAGACTCTCGGACCCCGACATTCAACGCTGGCAATGGCACTTTACCGATCCGGCGGGCCACAAGGGAAGCTGCGCCAGCGCCGGTTTTATCTTCGTCAACAGGTGCGGCGATTGCCGCGGATGTCACAACTCCAAGGCTTACGCCAACATAAGGGAGATAGGGCTTGTCGATTTCCTCTCTTCCCCGTACTACGAAGCACACAGGGAACTCGTATCGAAATGCAAGATATGCATCCATTCATGCTCTTGACAATCATTTCTGTCCGTTTTCCTGCGCGAAGTCTGTTTCAGCAATCCGTGCATGACGGCATTTGGTACAAAACAGCTTGACAATCTCCATTGATTGCATTTTTATTGTACCGGGTCATTACTATTTCACGTTGGAGAAGAGCCATGAGCGATCAAACCTTGCAACAGTCAAAGTCCGCTGAATCGCAACAGACCGAAGAACGGGCGAACCGTCGGCCATATCGTTCTCCGCAACTGCAGGATTTCGGGGCCGTAAATAATCTGACGCAGTCAGGGCCTATGTATGGTGCCGGTGATGGCGGAGTATATTCCTGATTCTTATGGCTGAAATATTTTCAGGAAAGAGAATCGGGCGTTCCGGAAAACCAGATCCGGGACGCCCTTTTTTTTGCCATGATGACATACAGATACCTGGTCCATAACCTGTTTGTTAGGATGAACGAGCCGCTGCTCAATCTCCCGGTATTGGATGATCCGCCAGCCAGAGGTGCAGACATCACTGTTACGGCGCTGAATTGGGAAAAATTGCGGGATTGGCTGGAGCAGCGGCGCTGGGCGCCGGATCCCCACGGACAGACCGGCGAACCCTGGTTTGCCATGCTCACGGCCGGCCAGGGTCCGGAAACCCTCCACCGTTTCGATTTTGTCAACAGCCAGGGAGGGCGCGCCACCTATGTGGCGCGGAACGGGGGGACCCGGATCATGATGGGGTGGGATATCCCCCACATGACGGATGATGACGCTGTCCGGGTCGTGGGAGAGGCCCTGCAGACGCGCGTCCTGGGGTATCTTCTCCGCCTGAGTGGCAGGCTCTGCCTGCATGGGGGTGCCGTTGCGGCCGGAGGGCAGGCGATCGGGTTTCTGGGCCCGAGCGGCGCGGGCAAATCCACCCTGGTAGCGGCGCTCATGGCCCATGGATACCCGCTGGTGACGGATGACCGGATTGTCGCCGACATGCGGGATGGTGCCTTCCTGGTTCAGCCGGGTCGGCAGAGTATCCGCCTGTGGCCCCAAAGCCTGGACGTTCTGAACTTTGAAGCACCCGCGATCACCACCTGCTCAGGAACGGATAAATGTTCCATTGACCTGCCGGAGGCGAACGATCCGGCAGCGTCCTCTGTTCATGAAAAAGCGATACCACTGGGCGCTCTGTATATCCTGGCGCATCGGGACCCAAATCTGGAACGCCCCTCCATTCACGCCCTGCCGTCGCCGGAGGCGCTATTACATCTTCTCGCGAACCGCTACGGGTCGGTGAACCCGCCGCCGTCAGTCGTGGCCGGTGAATACACACAACTGGGCAGGCTCGCGCGGCGCATACCCGTACGGCTGATTCAACGTCCCGATAACCTCGACCTGCTGCCCCAACTGACACGGATGATAATGGACGACTGTCCGCTGGATTCGGCTTTGCCATGCGTGTAACAGCTTGCAATGGACACTTATGCCTTCCCCCCTTGTCTCGGTAGTTACAACTACGCTCAATGGCGCGCGTTTTCTGGGCCAGACCATTGAAAGTGTCCTGAATCAGACCTTCACCGATTTTGAATATCTGATTGTGGACGACGCTTCGACCGATTGCTCGCCGGACATTATCGCCGGCTACGCCGCCCTTGACAGTCGGATCAGGGTCATAAGAAACGATAGGAGGCTCGGTCCGGCGGGCGCGTTGAACCGCGCGTTGCACGCGGCCCGCGGTGAATATTTTGCCAATCTCGACCACGACGACCTGGCCATGCCCAACCGGCTGGAATACCAGACGGCGTTTCTGGAGGGGCACGCATCGGTAGGCGTTGTTGGGAGTTTTGTGCGATGGATTGACGAACAGGGGCAGGTGACCGCTTCGAGGCGGTATCCGACCGGACCGGGGTTGCTGCGATGGGGGGTACTGTTCCGGGGGTGCGTCGTGCACTCATCCGCCCTGATGCGCCGCTTCGTTGTTCTCAGGGCAGGGGGGTATTCGCTTCATCATCGGTACGCTTGCGATTACGAACTCTGGACGCGGCTCATCGCTGTCACGGAATTCGACAACGTGCCGGAGTATCTTGCCGCCTATCGCAGGACGGAAGGCCAGGCAAGCAGGGTATATCAAAAGATCCAGCAGGGGCAGGTCGTGCTTCTGATGCACGCCATGTTTCACCGGCGATTCGGCGTCAAGGTCCCGCTCCAGGCCATACTCGATATGTACTGGGGGATTAGCGGCATACCGCTTGCCGATGAGGAGGCGGTGACCGGGGCGGCGGCGCTGCTGGAGTCGGTCCTTCAACGTTACCTGGAAATCGAGAGACCCGAGGCGGCGATTGTGAACGCCATCCACGAGGATTGCGCCCTCATGCTGTTCCGGTTGGCGCATTGCCACCGGGAACGGTTCACCCAGCTCCACGGCCGGTTGCTGGAGCGGGCGCTGCAACTCGATCCGTTGCTGCTCACGCGGCGGGATGCTCGTAATTTTCGCGGTGAGTCGGATTCGGACGGGACCGAATAAAGGGGGCGCGTTCCGCCTATCCGCCCGAATCTTTGCGCCAGTATGCGGACGAGCCGTCGATGTCCACCAGTTCCTCCCCGATGCCGTGCGCCGAACGGTAGTCTTCGACCGCGCGGCGGCACGCGGAAAGAACGAAGTAATCATCCAGAATCACGAATCCGCCGGCCGACAGCCTGGGGTAGAGGTGGGTCAATGACTCGATGGTGGACTGATAGTAGTCGCCGTCCAGCCGCATGATCGACAGCCGTTTCATGGGCGCGGTCGGCAGTGTATCCTTGAACCACCCCTTGAGAAAACGCACCTGTCCATCCAGCAGGCCATAGAGTTCGAAGTGGCGCATTACCGTCTCAAGATTAACGCAGATGCTCCCCTTACAATCCTCGAATGTCGCATCTTCCGGGTAGGTGGACGGTTCCGGCGCCGGCAGGCCCTCGAATGAATCGGCCACCCACACGAGACGGTCACGAACCTGATGCGCCTTCAGAAGCGCCCGCATGAAGATCGTCGCCCCCCCTTTCCACACACCGGTCTCAATCAGGTCTCCCGGCACGTTGTCCGCCAGGACCCGTTCGAAACAGAACTGGATGTTATCCATGCGCCGCAGACCGATCATGCTGTGCGCCTGGCTCGGGCAATCGCGCCCCCATTCGCGCCATTTGCGGCTGAACCCCCGGGGTTGTCTGTCCACAAAGCCCGGAAAGGGGAAAACCGCCGTTGGCCTGTCTTCATAAATAAGGCCGGTGATGCACTTTTTCATAAGATCGAGATACAGCTGTCTCACTTCGGTCGTCTGATCCATTGGTAACGCCTTTCAATTTTTCTAAATCAGCGCTTCACTTGTCGTGCTATTCAAGCTCATCGGCCTTCCCGGCATACTCGAGAAAAGAGCCGCACATCGCGCCCCGCAACAGGATGCTTGCCGCCCGCCGGGCCGTCCGTTGCGAGACCTCGATCCGAAGATCGGACCAGACACGGCGCATCAGTGGCAGGTCGAGATACCGGCGGACTTCACGGTGAGACTCAAGACGCTCCAAAAGGAGATCCATCTCCTCCCCATGCCGCAGAAGTCTCAACACAACGTCGGCGGCCTGCCTGCCACGGATCCTGTTCCACTGCACTTCAGGCGGAAGTATCCCCTCCATGGCCCGCCGGATGAGCATCCGCTCCCCTCCTGCATGGGTGTCCTGCTCCGGGGGAACACGCAGACAGAACTCCAGAAGCCTTGCGTCGGCCGTCGGATCACGCACATCCAGGCCAAAGGCGGCGCCTGTAGCATGCCAGATGGGGCCGGCCATGGTCCCGTTGCGTACCAGGGTCAAGCGGCGTTCTTCCCCCGGATCAAGCGCACGGCTGAACGATGGATCATGTTTCGCTTTCCTCATGGCAGCCAGTGCGCCGGATCGTTTTGCAAAATCAGGGTGCATCGCGGAGTAATCCGCCCAGGGCGGAGCGGAGTCCATCATTGCCATCATTTTACAGCGGCTCCAGTACGGCATGATGAGCGGATTTACCAGCTGCCCCGCTATCGCGCGAAACCATGAGCGGCCGTGCTGGCGCTTCCACGCGGCCATGGCCCTGATCCCCTCATCCCATTTGCCCGTGGCAAAGAGCAAGAATATGCGGTCACGGCCACCGCTCCAGGATACGCCGCCGTTGCCCAGCTGGCCTGTAAGCATCACGCCGATATTCCGTTCCCGTGCCGCGTCAAGCATTGCCATGACCCAGAATTCGTTGGCCGCCGCATGCTGTGGGGCATGCATGATCTCCACGGCCCGCCGGATTCCGGCCAAGGGTGTTACCGAGACCGCGTCAATCGGGCAGTGCTCGATGTTCCCATATCCGGCGGCAACGGCGCTTGCCAGGGGCCACTCGTCAGCCAGAGCCCCCGGAACCAGATGCGAGGCTGGATGTAGCGGGACCGAGGTGAACGCGGTCAGCGATTCTCCTGAATTCATCAATGATTCCGCCGCCAGAGCGGTTACCGAACCGGAGTCCAGCCCCGCGCTCAAAGACGTTCCAAGCCGGTAGCGCGAACGGAGACGCACGGTTACCGCCGTCCGGAAGCGTTCGAGAAAGCCCGCAACGTATTCCTCGTCTTTCATCCCGACAAGGGGTGGAATGTCATCGATCTCCCAGTAGCGTCGAATTTCCTGCCCGTCCGGAGTAACGGTCAGGGAACAGCCGGACGCAAGATGGCGGATGCCGGTCCAGCAGGTGTCATCCTCATTCCCCATGGGGAACAAAGCGAGATAGGAGGCGATGTAGGTCTCATTTGCCCGCCGCTCAACGGCTTTCAGGGCAAAAAGTCCCTCAGGATCGGAGGCAAAGGCAACAAAATGCGGACGGCAATAGTAGTACATACCGGTATTGCCCAGTTGATCCCGCGCCAGAAAGAGTTCACGCCGGCGGGAATCCCAAACCGCGAACGACCAGTCGCCGAACAGATGATCCGGCGCATTCTTGCCCCATTGCCGCCAGGCTTGCAGAACCAGCCGGCTATCGGGAAGCGTGGGACGTTCGGCGGCTGAAATCCTGAAAAAATCGCATAGTTCATCCCGGTTATCGAGGCGTGCCGCCGCCGTAAAGAGGATGCCGTTCCGAGGATCAGATGTGGGCAGGGCCTCATGGACCGCCTCCGGGGTTATGGCAAGGTTGGCGAAGCCCATCATGGCCTGGCCGTTGCAGACCGCCGAGATCCCGTCCGGTCCCCATGACCGCATCGCCCGCTTCATACCGTCATGGTCCTCATGGGAAACCGGTTGTCCATCAAAACATATGCAGCCGAAAATTGCGCTCATTTTTCATATCTGCATTTCATACGGAGATTGGAACGACTTTTTCCAACAGTTCTTCATGGCTGAACCTCTGAAGGCAGCAGTGTTCGTCGTGCAATCCAAAGGATAACAGCCATATCCCTTTTTCATAAACCGCCCCGGCTGGATATACAACCCTGTCAGCAGATCGATTCAACTGAATTTCCGGCCTTCCCGTTCTCGGCGGCGCCAGAAGAATTGGCACAGGAGAATAGCAGACCGGTTTGAAAGGATAGTGCGCCGAGAATCCATAAAACCCGACGGCATAACGATATTCTCTTAGCCTTCGCCCATACCGAAGCCGGTTAAAGATGCCATGTAACAAGGAAAGTCTGTAGACCGAGTGAAAGAATGAATAGTAAAGGTCTCCAACACGAACCGGAGGAGTGCTTCCGCGCAATTGTCCGAATCGCATGGAATAGCGTGTTGAGTCCCATGGGATACCGCTGATTTGAATGCATGGAATTGTGTCAGTATGTTCCAGCGAAAGACGTAGCACGATATGGGGCGCAATCTGGTAAACCGCAAATATCCTGCTGTTTTCCGCTCCGAACAGCATCCAGTTTTTTTCTATCTCCCGGCGGGCGCCAATCAGTTCGAGAGGCCGGGTCGGTCCTGAAGGGAGCAGCGTCTCAGGAGAGAGCTCCAGCAGATAAATCCGATTAGGTCGTTTGAATCCGTTATTGAAATGAATATAAAGCCTTCCGTTAACAACACAAAATCGGGGATCAGCCTGCCAACTGTCCGCGTCTTTTATTTCATCGGATAACGGGACAACACTTTCGGGAATTATGTCGTAATGCTCGTCCAGTCTACAGATGGCCATCCTCCTGATTCCGTCGGACAAAACCACACGGTAGACCATGAACAGCTTGTCATCGAAGCGCGTAATGGAGGGATTGAAGGCATACCACGGCTTTGCCGCGTTGCGCCATTTGTTCGGTATCAATTCAGAGGTAATGTATGTTTTAAACATTGCCGGTTACACAGACTTTTTCGGGTGCCCCTGTGAGTCAAATATATTGACGCAAGTACCACGGAGGGCATTACCATAATCACGACTTGTTGCCTGTATGATCTTCTGGTCTCGCGTAGGGAAAAGCATTAATCAAATCCTCCAAGTTGCGGATACGCCCTTTGTGCCCGGAGCGTCGCCACCAGTCTCGCCCATCCCGCAGATTGCGGACCAGTTCAATATCAATCCCAAGATACGCGGCCCAGTCGGTCCATTTTGACGGCGCATCAACGTAGCCGTCGTCATAAGCCGCCCAGGGAATACCATAGGCCTGGGACAGAATGGCGCCGTGAAGGCTGCCGGTAAGCACGAATCCGGCGCCTGCTATGAGCCCCAGCGTATCCCGAAAACCGCGGAGGTATATACCCTGTCGTATGAGCCTGATGAATGGGATTAAGATCTCTTTTAAGGAGAAGCCTGATGGATGGTGGTCCCGAAAGGAGCGTAAAACCAATGGCGACAGGACCATGTCGCATCCGGTGGTTTTGCGCCTGTAAGAAGCAGGCATTGCCGTAAGCCGCAAACAGTGGGGAATAAGCACCGTCCGACCGTGGGGTTTAACATCCAGCGGAACAAGACGTGGGAAAAGGAGTGCCGGGTCACCAAGAACGATTTCTGTTGGGAGCCCCAATCCCATTGCCGTTTGAGGACCCCGCACGGCAAAAAAACGCACAACCTCACTGCCCGACGGCCGGGTGGTCGGCCCTTTCCAGCCACACCCCCACACATCCAGAGGGTAATTGATCCGTTCCATGTCGTGTCGTGTCAGAAGGGAGCCGATTACAATCAGGCAGCGTCCCGGGTTGACAATATCGGAATCATCTGAGTCACGCGCGACGCATGAGAACCCGAGAGCGTCAATCAAATAGGGAGTCAGAAGGTCTCCCAGGTTCACAACAGGCCTGCGTTCTCCCCAGTAATAACAGCGTAATCGCGGCTTTGGGGAGGTTCCCGAATCGATGGTGAGACTAATCATGACTCATTCCACCTTCTCCGGCTCCCATGGCGGGCAGATGGCGCCTCAACCGCAGATATAGACAGTCAAAACGGTGCAATTCTACAGTATTTCTGCTAATTGCGGCATCCTGAGAATGGAGCTCCATACTTTGTCAACGGTGAGCCCTCTCATGCATGGATGTCTGGATATGACGCAGGTTGTTTTGCGGCAGCCGACGCAATTCACGGGATGACGTAAAATGACATGTCCGATCCCCGGTGGATCCCAGGCGCCCACTGGCATCCTTCCCCCCTGCAACACAACGCATGGTGTGCCGACTGCCCCGGCCAGGTGGGTCGTGCCAGTGTCGAGGCCCAACAGAAAGCGGCACTCTTGCATCAGGACGGCGGAACCGAGCACCGACAACTGCCCCGCGGCATTGAGTCCCTCCCCCCATTCCTCAACCATGCGGTCGCCAACCGTGCGTTCGTGGGAGCCGCCGCAAACGGCAATTTCAAAGCGGCCCAGTTTAATGAGTCGTTTTCCGATTTCAATGAAACGGTCGATGGGCCATAGATTGGCGGCGGCAGCCGCACCCGGGCAAATGGCGACCAAGGGACGTTC
>CAZRPI010000044.1:21361-24704 GCA_964601865.1 uncultured Pelobacter sp.
GTGGAATTTCCGACATAAACGGCATGGCTGAATTTGAGTCGCCGAATGCGCAGAATTGCCGAAAAAAGCGATGAGAGATCACGCCAGGCCGGCATGGGGATATATCCTTTGATGCCACCGCCGGCGAAGGGAATGTCAAGCAAAACAGTCCTTCTGTCCTGCTCTTCCCGATACAGCAGCCATATTTCCATTGCCGGGCCGAAGTGCCTGATCACTGCCTTGACAGCAGGGATACTCGCAATACTGGTTCCTATCTTGATTTCATTGAAAAACACCAGCACGCGACGAGGTCTCATGTCAGCAGGAGCTCGATTACAGTTGGGTTAACTTGGCGCGGTCCGTTCTGAGCTCCGTTTTACGAACATGCAAAACCATCACTCGAAAAACCGGAGCCACTCAAGGCATCCTTCAACGGCTCCCGTTCAAAGGCGGGTTTGACCCAAGGTCGCTGAGCAGTCTCTGTCTTCCTGTCGGTCCCCATTACTCCATCCTGAGCATCTCTTTTCGGATTATCCATTCGATCCTCCCAACTCATTAATATTCCGGGTATCTGGCAAGGGCATGGACAGTTTTTGACGCGTCACGTCCGACAATGAACCTTGAGCCATCCTTGAGCCAGACATGCCCCATCAGCCCCTTTTCGGGATGAATTGCGGCGCCGTAATGCAATGTAGTGGCTATGCCTCTCTTGCGCAACATCAGATGGGCCGCAATGGCGCGGTGAAAACATGTTGTCGAAAAAGGCAACCGTTTGAATACCTTGAATATACACTTTTTTATCATCATCTGTGACAGGCGGCGTTGCCGCATGGAAAGCTCACGTCGCCTGGGTTGTCGGGAAATTAACCCGCTGATCCGGTGAAACGAAAAGAACATCAACACAAACCTGGCCAGGATAATATAGGAGACAACCTCGAGATACAGCAGAAATATGGTACAACGTCCGCGCCCTGGTTTACTTTTCATCGGATTCCGTCAACAGCCCGGCTTCATGTAGTTTCTGAAATAATTCGAGAACATCGCGTTCACAGGTCTCGAGATCAACCGTAAATTCCCTGCTAAGCTGGATGCAAACAGTGTTGACCGACGTGGGAGAATGGATTAACTCCCATGCCCTTGCAGCGGACTCGTTCAGGCTGTAGCAGTATCCCTCCTGGCCATCAACCGCCAAGTAGTCGTCATCTATTCGGCTGAAAAGAATGCTCCGTGATTGATGTACAATACTATTGGTATCTAATTTTATTAACCCCATTACTTGTCGCTCAATTAATGTGATTTATGGTTTTTGTTGCCAGAATCAGTCATGTAGTATCATTATTTCTAGTGATTTGCCACTGCTTTTCCAGGAGATCCGCCATTTCATCCAGGGCTGCCAGGTTTTTCGGACGCGTGAGCTCCCAGACCGGTACCCCCTGCAACAATTCCAGGCAAGCCTGCCAATATGCGGCCGTCCTTCCCATCAGTTCTAGTATCTTGCCACGATAGGTCGCGGCCCGAATAAAGGAATTCACGGCTCTCATGCCCGATAACCGTCGCAGCTTCATGTCTCCCCACCCGAGGAGGTAGATCCCGCCCAGCGGAAGGGGTGATTTTTGAATATCGACGCGCCATGGCGCAATATATTTGTCAAACCTGAAATGATCACGCTCCAGACCGTTTTCACTTAGGCCAACGAGCTCCAAGGCGTCTCTCCAGAGCCGTAATTGGCCGCTTGCCGGATAGACAACCGGAGTACCTTCGGGGGACAGGGCCAGACGGCAAAGATCGTCACTCACGAGATCATGTCCCCGTAAAGCCAGGCAGCCCGTGAGAGTGGACTTTCCGATGCCCGCCTCTCCGCAGAAAAGCACGGCAGCTCCCCCAATTGCCACGGAGCCGGCATGAACCACCAGCAGGCCGCGCTGATAGCACAGGACTCCCCATGCCGTTCCCAGAAGAAACAGGCGAAGTTCCCTCAAGCCGGTGCCCGGGACCGGAAAAACCGATATCTCGGCTCCATTCCTGATTTTGTAATGACCCGCCTCAGGCGCAAAAAAGCAGAACTCTTCAGCCGTTACACAGGGAAGATTTTCCCGGTCGGCCGGAAAGTGCTCATCCTTCGATTTCAGCAGGATGCGCACATCCGTGACGGCAGCGCACTCGGGCAGAAGAAAGGGACGCCATTCCGGCAACTCAATTTGAGACGTTACCGTGATTCCGGCATAATAGTATGACCATTGATGAAATGGCATGATTGCGCAGACATACCTCATGGCATGGAGAAATACTCATTGTAAAGGTCTGCTGGGACATTCCGTTATCCATCTGTCAACGGGAAATCATGTGCTTTTAAAAACAGACGGATATTGCAGGTATTGATTTTAGTCTCTTGCGACTTGAGTCTTTACCATAAATGAGCAGACCTGAACGGCAATAGAACGCGGCTTCTCGCCGATGCAGCGGATTGACACGGATTATATTCAGCATGCGAATACAGATGTCTGATCAGCGTCAATCCGTTCACATCCGGCCTTTGCCGCGTGCCATTGCCTTTGATTTTTTCCTGATTGGTTCCGGCTTGTCCGGCTTAGGAGGGTGTTGCTTTACATGGCGAGTCTTTATACTTGCGGCCAATCTCCGAGCCTAGTCGTTACCGGTATACGACATTGCCCGCTCACTATGGAATTATGACCCTGAACGAGGGACCGGGAAACTCTTTCATTTTCCAATCCCGGATCCCTCGTCCCCGGTTTTTACCGGTTCATGGCGTCGTCCATCATCTTGTAGGCGCAGAATTCCCCGCACATGGTGCAGGCGCCGTGATCGGACAGCGGTGAGCTCTCCCGCAGCAGGCGCGCCCGCTCCGGGTCCAGCGCCATGGCGTACTGCCCCTCCCAGTCCAGCTTCTTCCTGCATCCGGCCATCCTGATGTCCTTGTCCATGGCCCCCTTCACGCCCTTGGCGATGTCCCCGGCGTGGGCGGCGATGCGCGACGCGATGACCCCCTCCCGCACATCCTGTACGTCCGGCAGCCGCAGGTGCTCGCTGGGGGTGACGTAACAGAGGAAGTCCGCTCCGGCCGAGGCTGCTATGGCGCCGCCGATGGCGCAGGTGATGTGGTCGTATCCGGGGGCGATATCGGTTACCAGCGGCCCCAGTACGTAGAACGGCGCGCCGTGACAGAGCCGCTTCTGCAACAGGATGTTGGCCTGGATCTGCTGCAGCGGCACGTGTCCCGGCCCCTCGATCATGACCTGGACCCCGGCCTCCTGCGCCCGCTGGGTCAGTTCTCCCAGCAGGATCAGCTCATGGATCTGGGCCCGGTCGGTGGCGTCGGCCAGGCAGCCGGGCCGGAAGCCGTCAC
>CAZRPI010000045.1:0-24486 GCA_964601865.1 uncultured Pelobacter sp.
TTCAAATACAGGGGACTTGCACCCCATAAGTTCACGCCCATGACGGGCGTACATCACTCGACCGGCCCGTTCGGGCCGGTCTTTTTTTTCAAATTCAATCCGGCCAAGCGCCGACGCGCATCTCCACGACGGATGCGGCAGCAGTACGACAACCGGCATCATGTCTCATCTCAACGACAACAGGGAAGAATTTCACTGGATCGGTCTCAAGGCGGTTCCAGGGATCGGCAACGTCACCTTCCGGCGGCTCCTGGAGCGCTTCGGCACCCCGGGCCGGGCGTTGGCGGCAAAGCCCGGCGAACTGGCGATGGTCAGGGGCATGACCCCGACGATCATCGAAGCCATGGGCTCCGGCGCCTGGCGGGAGTTTGCCGGGGAGGAAAGCCAGCGTCTCACCGCCAGCGGGGCGCGCCTGGTTACCTTTACCTCCCCCGATTACCCCAAATCACTGTTCCAAATCGGTGACCCGCCACCCTTTCTGTACGTGAAAGGGGAACTGCGTTCACGCGAACAGGCCATTGCCATCGTCGGCTCACGCCGGGCCACAGGCTACGGCCTGCAGACAACCGGCCAACTCGCCGAATCACTGGCGCGGCATGGAATCGCCGTGGTTTCGGGCCTGGCCCGCGGAGTGGACACCGCCGCCCATAGAGGAGCCCTGGCAGCCGGTGGCAGGACCATCGGGGTACTGGGATGCGGAATCGACAGGATCTATCCGCCTGAGAATCGTGCTCTGTTCGAAGAAGTCATCAAAAATGGGTGTCTGGTATCAGAGTTTTCCCTGGGAACGCTTCCCCTGGCGGAAAACTTTCCCCGGCGCAACCGGATCATAAGCGGTTTGTCCATGGGGGTGCTGGTGGTGGAGGCCACCGAAAAGAGCGGTTCGCTGATCACCGCCCAATACGCACTGGAGCACGGCCGTGAGGTTTTCGCCGTACCGGGTAACATCTCATTCGCCACCTGCCGCGGCTCGAACCGCCTGATCAAGCAGGGTGCCAAGCTGGTGGATTGCGTCGAGGACATCCTGGAGGAGTTTCCCGACTGCCATCACCCGGCGGTCAAGGCTTCAGACACCCGTCCGGCCACGGCATTCTCCCTGACCCCAAAGGAGGCGGCCATATACGAACTGCTCGCCCATTCCCCGCTGCATATAGACGAAATCATCGCCCAAACTGAATTGACAGCCGCGGAGGTTTCCTCTATGTTACTTCACCTTGAGCTGAAGGGAGCGGTCACTCCGCTTCCGGGAACCCATTACGCGATAACATAAAACTGGATCCGTGACGTTGTAATGCCGCAGTGGCCGGAAGAGCCGGGGCACATACGCCGCCGTGCCGTGACAAGCCGTTCATGTTGCCGCTCCTCCGACGAGTTGTCGCTCATCTCCTGAAACGCACAGTCAGAGGCCTTCCGGACTAACGGAGGCATGGAGGCGTCACGGATCCAGGATAAATTTGCCCGCCGGCGTTGAAGCGGCGTTTTTTCACATTACAATAGATTTTATTCCACTCCGTTGGAAATTCACAGCAAGGGACACGACAGCTAACATGCCGCAGAATCTCGTCATAGTCGAGTCGCCCGCCAAGGCGAAAACCATAGAAAAATTTCTGGGAAAGGATTTCAGGGTTCTGGCCTCCTTCGGCCATGTCCGCGCCCTTCCCAGCAAGCAGGGCTCGGTTGATATCGAACACGACTTTGCTCCCAAGTACCAGGTTCTTCCGGAGAGCAAGAAACATATAGACGCCATTAAAAGTGCCCTCAGGGAGTCAAAAAATCTGCTGCTGGCAACAGACCCGGACCGCGAGGGAGAGGCCATCTCCTGGCATCTGCTGGCCGCCCTAGGACTGGACAAAAAAAATCCGGGCAAGACCGTCCAACGCGTGGTTTTTCACGAAATCACCAGGGACGCCATTCTTCACGCGGTTCAGAATCCCCGCGACATCTCGGCCGACCTGGTGGACGCCCAGCAGGCCCGGTCGGTGCTCGACTACCTGGTCGGCTTCAACCTCTCCCCCTTCCTCTGGAAAAAGATCCGTTATGGCCTCTCGGCCGGCCGGGTCCAATCGGTTGCCCTCCGGCTCATCTGCGAGCGGGAAAAAGAGATCCAGGCTTTCAGGGAACGGGAGTACTGGACCATCACCGCCCGTCTGCAGACGGCGCCCGGCGCCGAATTCAAGGCATCCCTGGTGGAGGTGGCCGGCAAAAAGCTGGGCAAGTTCGACATTCCCGACGAAATAGCTGCCGCCGGACTGAAAGACGCCCTGCAGTCGGGAAGCTATCGGGTGGCAAAAATCACCAGAACGGAGCGCAAGCGCAATCCGTCGCCACCCTTCACCACTTCGACCCTGCAGCAGGAGGCTTCCCGCAAGCTCGGCTTCTCGGCAAAAAAAACCATGGCCACGGCTCAGAAACTGTACGAGGGGATCGACATCGGCTCGGAAGGCGCCGTCGGCCTGATCACCTATATGCGAACCGATAGCGTCACCCTGTCGAACCAGGCGCTGGTCGAGGCCCGCGAGGTCATCAGCGCCATCTATGGAGCCGAATACGCCCTGGCCAGACCCAGGATCTTCCGCACCAAGACCAAGAATGCCCAGGAAGCCCACGAGGCGGTCCGCCCCACCTCCATCGCCAGGACCCCAACCGAGATGAAGAGATTCCTGACTCCCGACCTGCACCGGCTCTATGAGCTGATCTGGAAGCGCACCGTGGCCAGCCAGATGGCCGAGGCCCTCCTCGACCAGACCTCGGTGGACATCAGCGCGGAACTCGCCCAAGCCATCGCCGATGGCCAGATTGCCGACTCCAGTGCACCCGTCAACCCCTTTGCCGGAGCCAAAAGCTGCGGCCTGCGGGCCACCGGGACCGTGATCCGTTTTCCCGGTTTCATGAAGCTCTACATCGAGGGGGTGGACGATCAAGACGAGGAAAAGGAAGGGTTGCTCCCCCCCATGGACGAGGGAGCCGCCTTGCGGTTAAACGAGCTTCTCCCGGAACAGCACTTCACCCAGCCGCCACCGCGCTACACCGAGGCGACCCTGGTCAAGACGCTGGAGGAGTACGGCATCGGTCGTCCCTCCACCTACGCCTCCATCATGAACACCCTGCTGGAGCGCAAATACGCCCGCCTGGACAAGAAGCGCTTCTTTCCCGAAGATGTGGGCATGGTGGTCAACGACCTCCTGGTGGCCCATTTCTCGCGTTACGTGGACTACAACTTTACCGCCGGACTGGAGGAGGAGCTGGATCAGGTATCCCGCGGCGAGAAGAAGTGGAAACCGCTTCTCAGGGAATTCTGGGAACCGTTCATCACGCTCCTGAAGCAGAAGGAGGGGGAGGTCAACAAGGACGACCTGACAACCGAGGCCATTGACGAGACCTGCCCGGAATGCGGCAGACCGCTCGCCATCAAGCTGGGCAAGAGGGGCAAATTCATCGCCTGCACCGGCTTCAGGGAGGGGTGCAAGTACACCCGCAACCTCGAATCCGGCAACAGCGAGCCCGCCGAACCGGTGCTGTCCGAGGAGAAATGCGACAAGTGCGGCCAGCCGATGCTGATCAAGGACGGCCGCTACGGCAAATACCTGGCCTGTTCCGGCTATCCCGCCTGCAAGAACATCCAGCCGCTGGTGAAGCCGCGCTCCACCGGCGTTATCTGCCCGGAATGCAAGGAAGGGGAACTGACCGAGAAGAAGTCCCGTTTCGGCAAGCTCTTCTACTCCTGCAACCGCTATCCCAAGTGCAAGTTCGCCCTGTGGGATCCCCCCGTCGAGCGCGCCTGCCCCAAGTGCGGCTTTCCGCTGCTGGTCAAGAAAGTCTACAAGCGTGAGGGCGAGTTCCTCAAATGCCCCAAAGAGGGGTGTGATTTCAAAGAAGGGGGGAAGGAAAAGGCCAGTAAATAATCGGGGATCCGCGTCAGTTTCGGTCTCTCGGCCAACCGTTGAACCCTACAGCGGCATTATTTGACTTTTTGCATTCCCTGCTCCCATGTCCAACCAGAGCACTCCGCCAAGGAGCATGCCGGACAAAAGCCTTTCTTTACGACAAATCGTTTTAAGCACCGGAGAAAAATGAATACTATAGCATCAAACGCTTCGCTCACCATCATCGGCGCCGGCCTGGCCGGCTGCGAGGCCGCCTGGCAGGCGGCGCAACGGGGCGTGGCCGTAACCCTGCACGAGATGAAACCGGAGAAATATTCGCCCGCACATCACATGGCCGGGCTGGCGGAACTGGTCTGCTCCAACTCGCTAAGAGGAGACTCGCTGGAAAACGCCGTCGGCCTGCTCAAGGAAGAGCTGCGGCGCTGCGGCTCGCTGATCATGGAAGCCGCCGAAGCGACCCGGGTTCCGGCCGGCGGGGCGCTGGCAGTAGATCGCAAGTTGTTCTCCGATTACGTTACGGCCAAGATAACCACCCATCCCCTGATCTCTCTGGCGCATGGCGAAATAACCCGCATTCCCGAAAACGGGATGGTCATTATCGCCTCCGGTCCCCTGACCAGCGATGCCCTGGCCGCTTCTCTCGCGTCACTAACCGGAGACCGGCTCTACTTCTACGACGCCATCGCCCCCATCGTCACTGCCGATTCCCTTGACATGACGAAGGTTTTTGCCGCCTCACGTTACGGCAAGGGAGATGGCGACGACTATCTGAACTGCCCGCTGGACCGGGAAGAGTATGAACGCTTCGTGGCGGAGGTTTGCCGGGGGGAAAAGGTGCCGGCCCGCGATTTCGAGAAAATCGTACATTTCGAGGGGTGCATGCCGGTGGAGGAACTGGCGGAACGGGGCCTGGACACCCTCCGCTTCGGTCCCATGAAGCCGGTGGGATTGCGTGATCCGCACACCGGGCGCGAGCCCCACGCGGTCATCCAGCTGCGGGCGGAAAACCGGGAAAAGAGCATGTACAACCTGGTTGGGTTCCAGACCAAACTGACCTGGCCGGAACAGCGCCGCATCTTCAGGATGATACCCGGCCTGGAGCGGGCCGAATTCGTCAGGCTCGGCTCCATGCACCGCAACACCTTCATCAACTCGCCGGCCCTGCTCCTGCCGACCCAGCAGTTGAAAAACGACCCGCGCATCCTGTTTGCCGGACAGATCACCGGCGTGGAAGGATATGTGGAGTCGGCGGGGAGCGGCTTTCTGGCCGGAACAACCGCCGCCGGGCTGGCCCGCGGAATCCGGGAAATTCCCGCGCCTCCCCCCGAAACCGCACTGGGCGCGCTCGTGAGGCACATAACCAACGCGGACGTCCGCCATTTCCAGCCGATGAACGTGAACTACGGACTGTTCCCGGAGCTGGTTGAACGGGTTGGCAAAAAGGAAAAACGGGCAAGACTGGCGGAGCGGGCACTGCTGGCGCTGGAGGAATGGCTGGGCAGAATGGTATGATAATGGGGAAAGACGACAATATGTCCGGCCAGAAGCAGGAGCCCCTCAGGCTGGTCGAAGAACAGCTGAGAAAATGCGTCAAATGCGGCGCCTGCCGGGCCAGCTGCCCGGCGTTCAGCGTCTTTGGCCGCGAACCGGCGACTGCCCGCGGCAAAGTGGCCCTGGCGCAGCACCTCCTCAGGGAAGGCGTCGCACTGGACGAGAAAACCAGGCTGGCATTGTCCAGATGCCTTCTCTGCGGCAGTTGCGTGGAGAAATGCCCCAACGCCGTTCCCGTAGATGAAATCATCATTACCGCCCGTGAGTCGCTGGCCCGAAAACTGGGGCTGACCTCGTTTCACGCGGCGCTCGGACGGATTGTCAGGAATCGTTCCCTCATGAGGATGGCCGCCAGGACGGCCTCAATCCTCGACCCGATCCTTTTCAGGAAAGTCCCGGCCACTTCAGGACTGCGACTCCGCTTTCCCGTCCCTTTCATCGGCAACGGAAGGCACGTTCCGGCCATTGCCGGGAAACCGTTCATGGAGCGCCACCCCGAAGTGCTCCCCGGCCAGTCCGGCAAGCCCAGGATTCTTTTTTTTGTCGGGTGTATGATCAATTTCATCTATCCCAGGGTTGGAGAGGCGGCGCTGGCGTTGCTCCGCCACCTGGGCTGCACGGTGATCATTCCCGGGGGGCAGCAGTGCTGCGGCCTGCCAGCCATGTCAGGCGGCGATCTGGATACGGCATGCGGACTGGCGGAGAAGAATCTGCTGGAAGTGGAGCGGTTCCAGTACGATTACGCCATGAGCGCCTGCGCCTCATGTGGCGCCACTTTTCGCCGTTTCTATCCCCTGCTGATCGGCAAACGCAGACCCGGCCTGGAAGACCGGCTGGAGCAGCTGGCGGCAAAGATGCTGGATGCATCCCAGCTGCTCCGGATGCTGGGCCTGAATCCCGCTGAAACCGGCGGGGGAGATGCTGTACGCGTCACCTACCACGACCCGTGCCACCTGCGTAACCACGGCCTGTCAGCCCCCCCCCGCCAGCTGCTCAACGCCGTTTCCGGCCTGCAACTGTCGGAGATGGAATCCCCTGACCGCTGCTGCGGCCTGGGAGGGACCTTCAACGTCTACCACTACGAACCATCCATGGGCATCAACGAGGCAAAAAGCAGGGCGATAATCGACACCATGGCCCGCATGGTAGCCACCGGATGCCCGGGCTGCATGATGCAACTCTCGGACGGCCTGAAACGCTCGGGCTCCTCCATAGAAGTTGTACATACCCTTGAGCTTCTCGCCAGAAAACTGGCTCCATCACGCCAATAAGCGCCGTTCCTTTTTTCCCTAATCCGGTGAGATTCAGGTTTTTGCCTCCCCCCATCGACCTTTTTCCCCGCCTGACATCGGCGTGCCGCGGCCCATCGGGAATTACCGCCGGGCATTGTTACCGCTAAATTCATGGGAGAAATTATTTATCTACGATAAATTATTATTGACTTATGTTTTGTCTGCTGTGTATAAATGACAAAACATACGCTGCACTTGAATATGCAACCCGGTTTTACAATAAGGAGATTCCATGAGCGGCTTCGACATCGGGTCAAAAGTGAAGAAACTTCGCCAGTCCAAAAGGCTTACTCTTCAGGCTGTTGCCAGGGAAATCGGATTTTCTCCAGCGCTCATCTCCCAGATAGAAAACAACAACGTTTCACCACCCATCGCAACCCTGTCCAAGATTGCCAAATTCTTCGATGTCAAGATGGGGTACTTCTTTACCGACGAAGAAGATGACCGCGGATACGAAGTAGTTCGCGCCAATCAGCGCAAACTGGTCTCGAAGGCGGTTACTCCGATCGGCGCCAGTTCGGGGTACTCCTGCGAAGCCCTGTCACACCGCAAGCAGAACAAGAAAATGGAACCGTACCTTGTGACGTTGACCGAAAGAGCCGACGATGAAATCTCGTGCAGCCATGACGGTGAAAAGTTTATCTTCATCACAAAGGGAGACGTGGAATTGATCGTGGAAGAAAAAAGTATTCAGCTGTCGGAGGGGGACAGCATCTACTTAAACCCCCTGATCAAACACACGCTGCGCCCGAAGAACGGCAGGGAAGCAAATCTCATCGCAATCGTCTCACGCTGAAAAGCAGTAACTCAAACATTCCTTCCCCAACATAACGCCCTCTGCCGGCACTTGAGCGGCAGAGCAATCCAATTTCGCGTCAAATCTTCACCATAATCATCCCCATCTCTTGCTACCAGCCCAACCAACGCCCATCAAACTTTCACTTAATATTTAAAAAACCGGCACAGAGTTGTGACATTTCTATGTTACAAGCTTTCATCAACACGGATTGGTGCTTTAAATCACTTCAATTCAAGTCATTAAGCCATGGTATCAAGTTTTAATATTTAAGCATCTGAAATTATTACGACACAACAACATTACCAATATTTTGGCAATCTATTTAGTTCTATCTATCTCTTATTAAGAATATTCAGACACAATTATTAAAAGCTCAAATAGTTATCACATTATGAAGATATTATTCATCTTGCTTTTAAATTTCATCTTATGCCTGGTATCAGGTAAAGCAGCAGAACCTGGCTCGATTGGCCAATAAATAAATCAGGAGGGGAATTGAATGAAAAAGGTGTTGGTATCCGTAGCAGTTTTGGGGGCTCTCTTGCAGCATCAGGGAGCGCAAGCCAAAACCCTTGAGGATGTCCTGAAGGAAAAAGGTGTAATTACCGAAGAGGATTACAAGGAAGTCACCAAGAGCACGCCCATTGATTACAAGATCGGCAAGGGCTTCACATTCACCAGCAGGGACGAGAAGTTTCAGTTGACCCTAGGCGGAAGAATGCAATTCCGCTACACCTACACGGACAAGGACAATCACTACACAAAGCCCTCTGACAGACAGGATACGAGCAATTTTGACGCCAAGCGCATCAGGCTGATCGCCCAGGGGTATGCCTACTCCAAGGATCTGACCTACAAACTTGAATTCGATCCCCGGGCATACGCATCGGATACGAAAAAAGGACTGAACGACGCCTTCCTGAACTACAGGCTGATCGACGAAGCCCAGATCAGGGTCGGCCAGTTCAAGACCCCCTTCACCCGCCAGGAGCTCACCTCGGATGGCGCCCTGCAGTTCGTGGACCGCTCCATCGCGGTTGACGCTTTCAAACCGAGTTACGATATCGGTGCCATGCTGCACGGCAAGGTCGCCAAAGGGCTGGCGGAATATTACGCCGGCGTCTTCGGCGGCGCCGGACAGACCAACACCAGAAACTTCACCAACAACCTGTTCGTCGCCAGGGTCGCGGTGAATCCACTTGGCGACATGGCTTACAGCGAAGCGGACCTGGACCGAAGTGCCAGGCCCCTCCTCTCCATCGGCGCCAACTATTTCATGAACACACTGCACAAATCCACCTCAGGAACCACCACTTCACTCGACAACAGCATATCAAACTATGCATCCTCCGGATGGCTCGGCAAAGGCTACAACACCATCAGCACCGCCGCCACGGACAAGTTTGACATCGACAGCTTCAGCGGCGATCTGGCCTTCAAGTGGATGGGACTCTCGCTGCAGGGTGAGTACCTGTGGGGCCAGGCGGAAGCAAAGTCCAACAACCGCCTCCTTCGCGCGCACGGTTTCTACGCCCAGGCAGGATACACCATCATCCCGAAGAAACTTGAAGCCGCATTCCGCTACTCATATCTGGATCCCAACAGGGATACGAGAAACGACCTGCAGACCGAAACGATCGGATCGGTGTCATACTATTTCGACAAGCACAACCTGAAGGTTCAGGGCGATGTTGGGAACCTCCACTCACAGACTTCTGCCGGTCCTCGGGACAACATGCAGTACCGCATGCAGGTTCAGCTCATATTCTGATCCAATAACCCAAAGATTCCCATTCCCTCCTTGCAATCGCCCGCGCCGGAAACAGTGCGGGCATTTTTCGTTAAAACCCGCCAAGCTGGATTCTGGATTTCAGAAGCACGGGACAAACACCTCCGGAATTTACAAAAAACTAAAAATAACAAATGGTTCAGTCTGGAGTAACGCCAAACCACCTCGGCCGGAAACAAAACTCCGTCCATCCCGACCAAGGGGAAAATATGGTATCAGCGCAGCTTTTTTGTTGACAAACTCTTGATTTGTCGTATAAATTGCGCGAAATTTTGCCGACAACCCCGGCGTTGAAAAAAAACTCATGTCGGAACGACGAGGAGGCGCATCGACCACAAAACCGGAAAGTGCAACGAATTACATCTGAAGCGTTAACTGCGAGTTTCATCTCAGACAGTTTGGCTTTTATTCTATTTTTTTTTGAGGGAGGAATAACATGAAGCTGAAAAAGAAACTTATTATACTGGCCGCGGCAGGCGCCGTTGGCGCGATATCCGCAAGCTCCGCCATGGCCTTTGAAAACGAGTTTCACGGTTCGTATCTGCTGAAATACTTCATCAGCAACTATGAGGCTTATAACAACGCCTATATGCTGAGCAACTCCAACAGAAGCTACACTCTTGGGGTTGCTCCAAGCACCACTACCTACTGGAATGATTTTTCCAGAAAAAAGACCAGCAACTATTTCGACACCCGCGCGCGTTTCTACTACAACGCCAAGGCCAACGACAACCTCAAGCTGGTAACGGCCTTCGAAATTGATTCGGTTTTCGGGGACAACTCCCAGGCTGATGGCAGAAACGCAGGTGCGGCACTGGAGGCGGATGAAACCAACCTGGAAACCAAATGGGTCTACCTGGACTTCATGGTTCCGGGAGTACCAATGCAGATACAGGCAGGCATTCAGCCGGTCAAGGACAAATTCAAGGGGATCTTCTTCGACGCCGATGTGGCCGGCGTCAACACAACCACTACTTTTGGTCCCGCAACCCTCGGCCTTGCATATTACCGCGCCTATGACGCGTACCTGTTTTCCACGGCAGGGTCTACCTACAAATCCTACAATTCCGACACGTATACTAAAGGCACCAACAAAATGGATATTGTTGCCTTCAGCGCAGATTACAACATCAACAAGAATCTGCGGGTCGGCGGCGCCTATTATTTCCTCAATGACAACCGTTATGCCGGTTTTGAGATGAAACTGCACACCTTCGGCGCCAATTTCGACGCCAAGATCAACAAGCTCAGCCTGAGCGGGTTCGCAGCCATGCAGCAGGGTGACGGCTATACAGTTGCAAACTCAACAGGCACAAGCAAGGCTTACAGACATCTCAACGGCTATGCGTTCAACATCGCGGCCAAACATCCGGTTGGTCCGGGCAACCTGAGGAGTGCATTCCTCTACACAAGCGGCGACGACGGAAGCGGATCAGATTCGGCGTGGCAGGGGGTAAACCAGTCTCCCAACGGAGCAACGGGTACTGTTGCAAACAACCTCGATACCACAAGCTCAAAAACAATGGTCAACTCCTACAATGAATCCGGCATGATCCTTTTGAACCGCAATCTTGCGGCTGGCGGCACCACCACTGACATGCACCTGGTGCAGAGTTCCGGTAATATGGATCAGGGTGTTATCATGGCAACCCTGGGCTATGACGCCAACATTACCCCTAAATGGTACGCCAGCACCAACGTCGGTGTCGCCTGGGTATCCAAAAACAACAACCTCACAAGACTCGGCAACTCGGGCCGCTGCAACTTCCTCGGCACCGAGGTTAACCTGGAAACCGGCTACAAACTGTACGACAACCTGACCGCTCTCGTCCAGGGCGCCTACGTCTTCCTGGGTGGTTATTACAGCGGTACTGCCGTCGATTCAGGCACCGGCTCCACGCCGACATACAACGGCAGGGACCCCAAGGATCCTTTCACCGCGCGTGTGGCGTTGAGCTATGCTTTCTAAACTGCCTTGGCAGTTTCAATCCAAAGGGCGGGGGACTAATCCCGCCCTTTTTTTTTGACTTTGACCGGTAGTTTTGAGATACTTCCAAGGTTAAATTTTTGACAGGAGGAACCATGAAAAAATCCATTGCACTGCTTGCCTTCATGCTGGCGGCGCTTTTCAGTATACCCGCTCTGGCGGTTCCCCTGCGGGTCTTCGTATCAGACATGAACGCCGTCGGGGTTCAGAACCGCGATGAGCTGAAGCAGACCCTGCAGACCCTGCTGGCCTCCAGGCTGAACAGCGACAGCATCACGGCCGTGGCAAGCGTAGCCGAGGCAGACGCCATCGTGAGCGGTACCTATGTGGTTATCGGCAAGGTTTTCAGCGTGGACGCCATGGTGAGGAGCGTGAACGGCAGGACCCTGACCCGCGCCTATGTTCAGGGGGAAAGCCAGGACGAGCTGATCCCGGCCATGGGAAAGCTCGCTGAAAAACTTTCCGGGGAGCTACTCAAACTGCAGACGGGCGGCCAGATCGTTTCAACCGCTCCCGTCGCCGTTCCCGCAGGCCCGTCTGCCATCGTCAAACCGGCCGCCCCCCCCAGGGCCGAGAGTCCGAAGAATGACATCGTACGCAACGTCCCGTCCGGGGAAATCATCAGACCAAAGGACATGGAGCATACCGCACCGAACGGTTGGCAGAGTAAACGCCTGCCCGGCGCCGCCAACCTGATTGCCAGCGGCAAAGTCCTTCCCGATGGCAGCCGCGAGATTTTTCTGGCCGAAGACCGCCGCCTCTCCTACTACCACCAGGACGAAAGCATGAAGCTGTTGTTCACGACGGAATTCAAGAACAACGACAAGATAATTTCCCTCGACAGCATCCAGGGGAGCGACGGCAAGACGGAAATCTATCTGACCATCATGCACGGCGAAGAACTTGCCTCCCAGATCTGGCAGGTTTCCGAGAGTAAACTGGTCCGTGTCGCCAACGACCTCCCCTACTATTTCCGGGCGCTGACCCTGTCCGGCGGGCCCAGAAAGATCTACGCCCAGGCCATGGGGCGGGACACCGAGTTCTATGGTGACGTTGCCGAGGTCAGTCGTAACGGTTCCTCCATTTCCCTGGCAAATCCCGTCAAGATGCCCCGATTCGGCAATGTCCTCAATTTTAACCAGTTCAGGGATCAGGACGGTAAAACCTTCACCGTGATTATCAACCCCGATCACTATCTGGTTGTCTTCGACGAAAACCGGAACGAGGTCTGGCGCAGCAATGACAAGTTCGGCGAGTCGGAGCTGTACTACCAGAAAGACAACTCGGAGAACTTCCGGCTCACCAATGACAAGTACCGCTGGTTTTTCATGAACCAGCGTATCCAGGTTACATCCAGGGGTGATGTGCTGGTAGGCAAGAACGACGGTTTCTGGGTTCTGGGGAACGCCCGTTCCTATAAGAAGGGAGCGGTCTACTGCTTCAGGTGGAACGGCTCGAACCTGGACGAGCAGTGGCATACCCGCGAAACCCAGAGCTATATGCCCGACTATTTCTACGACGAGGCCAGTAACGAGCTGCTCGTGCTGCAAACCGTGCAGCGTCCCGGAATTACCGCCCGCGGCGCGGCGTCGCTCGCCATCAAGAAGGTGGAATAACATCCGCTACCCCTGCCGTCCCCCGGCGCAAATGGAAAAGAGGTCCAGTTCCTTTGCGCCGGGGAAACCGGGGGTTTTTAAGTTTCCGGAATCGAATCCATGACCACTGCGCATCCCGACATATCCCTCCCCTCCGGAGTAAACGATTTTCTCCCCAATGCCACCGCCAGGATCGCATCGATCGAGGAGAAGATACGTCGTGTGTTCGAGCTGTGGGGTTTCTGCAGGGTAATCGCCCCCAAACTGGAGTATGAGGACGTCATGGCCCTCGGCCTGGGAGACGGGCTCAGAAACAGGACCTACCGTTTTGACGACAGACAGACCGGAAGGCTGCTGGCGCTGCCTCCGGACATCACCCCCCAGATCGCGCGCATCGTCGCCACCCGACTCAACGGCCAGCCGCTGCCCCACCGCATAAGCTACAGCGGTCGCGTCCTGAGGAAAACCGAGATCCAGACCGGTCGCAGCAGGGAGATTTTCCAGTCGGGGGTGGAGCTGATCGGACTGGACTCGCCCGAGGCGGACGCCGAGATGGTGGCCATGGCGGTCGAAGCGATGCAGAGCCTCGGATTCAACGACTTCAAGATCGATCTGGGACAGGTGGAGTTCTGCCGCGGGGTCGTATCAGCATCCGGACTGTCCGGCCCACCTCTGGGAGAACTGCTGGAGGCCCTGGCACGCAAGGACGCTTCGGCTGTTGCCCGCATCACATCCGACCATGTCCTTTCCGACGCATCTAAGCGTGAAATAAGAGCGTTGCCACGTCTCTTTGGAGGACATGAAACCATCGGGGCGGCAGATGAAGTGGTTTCAAACAGCCGTTCCCGGGCCGCGCTTGACAATCTGCGGCAGGTTCTGGACATCCTTGACATCCATGGGGTGACCGAATACCTTACCATTGACCTGGGTGAAACCCGCGGCATGGATTACCATACCGGGGTCACCTTTGAGGGATTCGTCCCGGGGTTGGGCACACCGGTCTGCAGCGGCGGACGCTATGACACGCTCGTGGGCCGCTACGGTTTTCAGGCGCCGGCCACCGGGTTCACCTTTGATGTCCTCAGCCTGCTCCAGGCCATGGAGCGCCGTCCCGAACCGGAATCAGGCTCGGCCCGTGATGTTCTGCTGTTCAACTGCAACGCGGACCGCCGTGAGGTCCTGGAAATAGCCCGGTTGCTCCGTGCGGAAGGCTACACCACCGCCCGCGACATCATTCGCCGGGACTATTCAAGTTCACTGGAATACGCCCGTCGTACGAATATCCGCTGTATGCTGGTGATCGGCGATGAGGCGGATTCGGGCAATTATCGCGCCGTGCGAACCCGTGACGGCAGAACCGAATGCTATACCCGGGAATCGCTGGCCCAGGGTGGGTTACGGCAGTTTATTGAAAAACAGCGGGGGAGTATGTGAAATGTCAAATGTTGTGATTGTTGGCGCCCAGTGGGGCGATGAAGGAAAAGGCAAGGTCGTTGACATCTATACCGAGTACGCCGACGACATCGTTCGTTATCAGGGCGGCAACAATGCCGGCCACACCCTGGTTGTGGGAAATGAAAAGGTGGTTCTTCACCTGATTCCGTCGGGCATTCTCCACGAGGGCAAGCGCTGCATCATAGGAAACGGAGTCGTCCTCGATCCGGAGGTATTCATCAGGGAGATCGTCAAGCTCAAGGAGTCCGGACGTCTCGGCGACGACTCATGCCTGCTGCTCTCCGAATCCCTGCACATCATCATGCCTTACCACAAACGGATCGACATCGCCCGCGAGGCAAAGAGCGGCGCAACGAAAATCGGCACCACCGGACGGGGGATCGGCCCCTGCTATGAGGACAAGATCGGCCGCCGCGGCATTCGTCTCATGGACCTGCTCAACAAAGAAGTCTTTGCACGCAAACTCAAGGAATTCCTGGTTGAGAAAAACTTCCTCCTGAAGACCATGCTGGGTGAGGCGCCGTGCGATTACGACGTCATCCTGGCCGAATACGGCGGCTATGCCGACGTGCTGCGCAAATATGTGGCCGACACCGCGCTCGTTCTCAGCAACGATCTCAAGGCAGGCAAGAAGGTACTTTTCGAGGGAGCCCAGGGCACCCTGCTGGATATAGATTTCGGTACCTACCCCTACGTGACGTCTTCATCGACCTGTGTCGGCGGGGTCTGCACCGGCTCGGGCGTCGGCCCCCGGGAGATCCACGAGATCATCGGCATCTCAAAGGCCTATGTCACCAGGGTGGGAAGCGGCCCCTTCCCCACCGAACTGTTCGACGCCGACGGTGACAAGCTTCGTGATTCGGGCGGCGAATTCGGTTCAACCACCGGCCGTCCCAGGCGTTGCGGCTGGTTCGACGCCATGGTTCTCCGCTACTCGGTGCGCATCAACGGACTGACCGGCATTGCCCTGACAAAGCTGGACGTGCTCTCCGGCTTCGACCGCATCAAGATCTGCACCGGATACACCCTCAACGGCAAGGCCCTGGAGACCCTGCCCGCGGCCCTGGAGTCCTTCGAGAAGTGCCAGCCGGTCTACGAGGAAATGCCGGGGTGGAAATGCGACATAACCGGCGCCAGAACCTTTGAGGAACTGCCCGCCAATGCCCGGGCCTATGTTCTGCGCCTGCAGGAACTGTGCGGTTGTCCGATTGTACTGGTATCGGTGGGGGCCCGCCGCGACCAGACCATCATCCTGCGGAACCCATTCAACTCGTAAGGATTCGCGCATATAAACGAAAATGCCCTCCGGGATGCGGAATCCCGGAGGGCATTTTACTTGTGGCTGAACGGGGCAGATATTCCGTGCGTGGCGGCGCCTCGCCCTGTTGGCATGCTGCCATCAGAACTGTGGCGATCCGCCGGGATCGCCCCTGCGCGGAAACGGTATATTGGTAGTTTCCAGGTCCCTTATGCGAGGGGCTCCATTGTCCGCTATTTCTTCCTACCCTTCTCCGCCCCCTTTGTCCTTCGCACCGATCGGAAAGGTTTTTCCCCCTCTTGCTGTTTCCCGGCGGCTATTTTCGGCAGGGGTGCAACAAGGCTGGTAAACAGCGTTGTACGGTAACCGGTGTGCTCCGCCAGTTCGATAAGACGCCGCAACTCGCGGCCCGAGGCAGCGCACCACGATGAAATCGCACGCGCCGAGGGCCGGCGCGAAGCCATTCCGCACAGCCTGATGATGAAGAGCCACGTGGCCAGAGTCTCGAAGCGTTCCCTGTTGAACCAGTTCACCCCGTCGCTGTCATGAACCAGCAGATAGCGGCTGCAGTCCGGGATTGAGAAAACGCCTTCCAGCACTCCCCTCTCCATGCAACCTTCATGGGCATAGGCCAGAAGCGCCCTCAGAAGCTGAGCGGAATCATCGATTCCAGTTGCCTCTCCCGCCCCCTCCAGGGACCGTCGCAGGGTGTAATCAAGGCCGAAACGGTCCAGGGATTCCGGCGCCTCGTCCCTCAATACAAGCCACGAGACCAGAAGCCTGACACCGGCGGCGGAACCGGGGCCTTGCAGAATTGCGGCAATAAAATCCGCCGCATCACGGGAACGCGGCTTCAGCGCCGCAAGTTCCACCAGGAAAGAAAGCGGCGGGGGCATTTCAGACGATTGCCCGCCGGAAGGTCCGCCCGTCACTCCGGACTGTTCCCTCAACGCGGAACTGAAGCGCTCCCGTGATTCATCCAGTGCCAGGCCATGGAGCGCCATGTCTGCCGGCAGGTTTTCGGACTCGTCAGGGACAAGCTCCAGAAGCGTTCGGAAAAGGGTGTTCAACTGCTCAAAGCGCACCTGGCGTCGTTCATCCTCGAGATTTCCCGCGCCCTTCCCATTGAGAGTCGCGCAGAGAGCTCTCCAGGAGCCCTCGACGTCATCCCGGATTTCGCGGAAATCCATGAATACATGGAATTCGTACTCGCCCAGTTCGGCATAGATTCCCCTGTCGGAAAGCTCCCGGCCGTTGCGCAGGAATTCAAGCCCGCTGGATGTCTCACGGAAGGCGTAATATGCGTCGGGATCGGAGACAAAGCCGAGGCTTTCGGCAAGCGTTGTCCGCTGGAGTTCCGGTTCGGCGCCATCGCGCCTGACGGCAATGGGGGAAGAATCCCTGATCCAGCCGGCCGTCGACGCATGGCGGTTGTGGTACAGCACCAGGGCCCGCTGCTCCCCCGCCCGGTTGGAATAGGCGAAAACATTCTCATCGACTCCGCTTTCGGTAACAAAGTCATACAGCGCGAAATATCCGGAACCGGAAAAGAGACCACGCCTGCGCAGCAAGGGGAAGATCCACATCCGGTGTCCCTGCATCAGCCCTTCGTCAACGGACTCGTCCCAATAGGCGCGCCTGTACTCCATGCCGTACTTCTCGCGCAATCCCTCCAGTTGGCCATGACCGAACATGGGCAGGCCGGGCATGGTTACCATCATGACGCAGCAGCCGAAGTATTTTCCCTGGGTGCCAAACTGCTCAACGGCGGTCTTTTCATCCGGGTTGTTCATGAAATTCACGAAGCGCTTGAGGACCTCGGGGTCGAACTCCAGCACATTCTTAATGGTCTGGCGGTATTTGGCGTTCTCCTCCTTCACCAGCATGTTCATGAAAGCGCTGTTGTAGACCCGGTGCATTCCCAGTGTCCGGACAAAATACCCTTCCATGAGCCAGAACGCCTCGGCCAAGAGCAGCGTGCCCGGAGCCTCGGCCGCCACACGGTCGACCACCTGACGCCAGAACTCCACCGGGAACAGGGAGTCAAACTCCTCGCGGGTCATGCCGTGTTCGGCGCGGGAGGGGATTCCGCCCCCGAGGCCGCGGATCGGGAACCAGAGCCTCTGGAAGTGCTTCTTGGCAAGGGTCATGGCAGCGTCGAAGCGGATGATGGGGAAGTTACGGGCCACGTGCAGGATGGTCTGAATGACCGCCTCGCGCACGTCCGGCAACAGGAAGTTGAGCTGCGCCGTATCATTCCAGGGGAAACTGGTGCCGTCATTGCCATGGTAGATATAGCGGGTGCGGCCCGTATGCCGTTCCACATACCGGAACACGACCGCGGCGTCGCTTCTGGTCCAGTACCCATCCTCGATCTGGATTACGACATTTTCGTCGGAGGAAAGGTCTTCGCCGTTGAAACGATAGGTAGGAAAGGGAGGGTAATCCGTCTGGATAAACCAGTCGGGATGTTCGATCACCCAGCGCGAGCAGACCCCGGTGTGGTTCGGCACCATGTCGCTGGCCAGACGGATGCCGCGGCTGCGGGCCCTTTCCCGCAGGTTGGCCAGAGCATCCCATCCCCCCAGATCGCGGGCGATCTCGTAGTCATGGAGCGAATAGGCCGATGCGATTGCGTCCTCGTTCCCGCAGAGCTGCTTGATGCGCCGGGACGCGGGAGAGCGCTCCCAGACGCCGATCAGCCAGAGCGCGGTAAAACCTGCCCCGGCCAGGCGGTCCAGCTCCGAATCCGGAATCCGGTCAAGGGTGGTTATGGGACGGCCGTGCCTCCGGCTCAGCTGGTCCAGCCAGACATACACCATCTTGGCCATCATGACCACATTGGACATCCAGTCCGCATCACTGGAAAAATTTTCGTACTCGGGATAATCGTAGCCGGCCAGAACCGAATCGCCGCCCCCGGGAGCGAAGCCGACACCCCCACCTGCCTGGCGCCCGAACTCCAGCACCCGTGTCGGCCCGGGTTCACCGCCTCCCCAACCCCTCTCGCGATTTTCCTCCAACAGTACGTCAAAGGCGGAGACGAGCGTTTCCTGAAGGTCCGGAGGAAGTAGCGTCCCCCACTGCTCCCGCACGTACGCCGCCTGTCCCTCCAGGGAATCGGGCGAGGCCTTGATGGGGGCGCGGAGAAGGTCCGGCAGCGTCATATCGAATCCGGGCAGTTTTGGTCCCTCGGCCAGAGCGGCGCTCAGAGACGCCACGATACCCGGGTACCCCTTCCGGGAGACAACCAGATCGGAATCGTCCAGAAGCCCGCGGAAAGCGTCAATCGCGGGGTTTTCTGAAGCGAGCCGCAGCAGGAGCAGTTCCCGGAGCACGATGCCCCTCCCCCCGGCACGGGAGTCTACGGTGTCGAGCCACTCAACGGCCGAGATCGTGCCGTCAAGCACCGGTGACGGCGGAAAAAGCCCCACAAAGCCGGCCGAGACATGGGTAACGCCCCGGCCGGAAGGATCAACGCCGATTCTGCGCAGAGCATTTTCGAGCACCCCCTGCGACTGCTGCTCAGCCACCACATCGATCAGATAGCGGAACACCGTCTGCAGAGAGGCGAACAGATTGAGCTGGCCCGCATTGACCGGAGAAGCGCCGGGCGGTCGTCCCAGATTCAGCCTGCGAGCAAGCTGACGGAAGAAAATGATTTCCGGAATGCCCCGCCGTGTGATCTGGCCCGAAAGCGCTCCCAGATCATGGGAGCGCCAGGATTGGGCGGAGATCTGAATGGCATGTGGAAAATATGCGGAAGCGCCGTTTTGTTTTTTCATCTCTGCGAGCACCTAGTTGTGCAAACGGCTGAATGCGTGTCTGTCAGTGTTTCTTTGCCTTGGATTTACCGGTTCCGCCCTTCTTGTGTCCCGAGCTCTTCCTGGATGAACCGGATTTTTTCGATGCGCCTGATTTGGTGCTTTTCGTACTTGTCTTTGCCCTTTTTGCCTTCCTTCCTCTGGAAGAGTGGGAGCTCCGATGCCTGCTTATGGCGCGCGGCTCGGGGTTGAACTCGTCACGGACGTTGTTCAGCAGCACCGCCGTCTCCTCCAGATTGGGATCGGCCTTGCGCGCGGCTTCCAGGGCTTCCTTGGCTTCATTGACCTTGCCGGTCTTCATGTAGAGTCTGCCCAGGGCATTGAGGGAACGGGCATGGTCGGGCTTCAGTTCAACGGCCTTCTTGTAGCTGGCCACGGCGTTGTCGTAGTCCTTCCTGAATTCATAGATCAGTCCCAGTTTGTAATGATTGTTGGGATCGTCCGGAAACAGGGCAACGGCCCCCTTCAGCAGATCGGTAATTTCGTCGTACTGTTTGTTCTTCACGTAGATGGAAACCAGCGCGTTGCGGGTATCGCTATCATCCTTCTGCTGGGCGAGAGCCTTCTTGTAGTGTTCCACCGCCCGGTCGTCCATCCCCTTCATTTTGTACAACGCGGCCACTTCGCGGTTTGCATCCACGTTGTCCGGGGCGCTCTTCAGGACGGCGTTGTACGCGTCGATGGCCAATCCGGTTTCCTTGTTCCTGGCAAGAAGCCGGGCCAGCTTGAGCTGGATATCCGGGCTGTCGGGTTTCAGTTTGAGGAATTCGCCGTACTGTTCCACGGCCTCCTGGTAATAGCCGCGCGCATTGCGTATATCCGCCAGACGCAGCCTGGCCTCGGCATTGTCCGGTTTGACCCGGATAGCCTCCTTGTAGGCCACAACCGCCTCATCCAGATTATCATGCTTTTCCTGCAGAATACCCAGGTTGAGATAAACATCGCTGTTGACGCTGTTTCGATGGACCGCTTCCTTGTAGGCGGCAACGGCCTCCGCGTCCCTGCCGGCAAGACGGTAGAGGTCCCCCATCTTCCCATAGGCATCCACCGCCTTTTCGGGGGATTCGTTGATAACCTCCTTCAGGGATTCCACGTTCCTTTCCAACTCTCCGGCGGCAGCCGCATCCGCCGGCTGCCGTTTGGGGAGAGCGGCCGGAACGGCAGGCACGGGAGCTGTTACGGGAGCCGCCGCGGGTTTCTGCGCGGTATCCACCGCCGGAGCCGGCGTCTTGCCCTTCCCCCTGCCGCCAAGCAGATTTTCGAAATCAGCCAGTTTGGCGTTCCCCTTTTTCTCGTAGATTTCGGCCATCATCAGATGGGTCTGCCGGTTCTGGGGGTTGGCCATCTCGGCCCTCTTCAGCTCGTCCAGAGCCTTGTCCAGCTCATTACGCCCCAGGTAGATGGAGGCGATGCCGATGTGCGCCTTTTCATTGGCCGGGTCTGCGTTCAGAGCCCGCCCGTATTCCTCCAGCGCCTTCGATGGTTGTCCCATGGCCAGCTGAACCTCGGCCAGACCGGTGAAGATCTCCGGATCCCGGGTCAGGACGTTTCCCGCCTCGGTCAGATGATGGACCGCCAGCGGGTAAACCTTCATCTCCGCCAGAATACGGCCCAGGGCCTTGTGGTATTTCGCATTGGACGGCGCCGCCAGTCCCCGGCTGAGCTCCACCGAAGCCTCGCTGTTCCTTCCCTGCTGCGCGTAGAGCAACCCCAGATTACCGCTCGCCCTGGGAAAGTTGGGATCTTCCCGAAGAGCCTGACGATACTCGTTGATGGCGCCATCCACATTCCCGACCCGCTCGAGCATCAGGGCGTTGACATAGCGCCCCGGCACGCCGTCCGGACAGAGAGCCAGTATTTCGGCCTCGACCTGACGAGACTGCGTCTCATCGCGGACCGAGTCAAGCGATTCAATTCGGGACCGCGCCTGTTTGCACGAATCGCCCGTAAAACCCCAGTTGAAACCGCATAAGAACAGAACGGCGGTCAATATTAAACCGTATGAAATAAGTTTCTGCATGGGTCTGGCATCCTTGATTCATTAATATAAAACTCGTGTGGCCGGGCGATTATACATACGATTCATCAAAATTTCAATTATTTAGGCTAATGCCTTGATTATATGCAAAATTGTGCAATAATATGGCGGCAAATTCCGGGGAGGAGCACCCGACATTACATAAGGTTGGTAAGGAGTATCCATACATATGAACAGGGAACTGGAACAGCTAATCATGAACGCCAACGATCTGCCGACCATTCCGGTGGTTGCCACAAAAGTGCTGCAACTGATCGAGAGCGACTCGGCAACCGCGGAAGACCTGGCAAAGGTGGTGTCGTCAGACCCCGCGGTGGCGGCCAGGGTCCTGAAGATATCCAACTCATCCTTTTTCGGCTGCAAACGTCAGATTCAAACCCTGCCGCACGCCATCATGATGCTGGGCTACAACACCCTGAAAAGCGTGGTCATGGCTGCTTCGGTCAAACAGGTTTACAAGACCTACGGCCTTACGGAAAAAATGCTGTGGGAGCACTCTTTCGGAGCCGGACTGGCGGCGCGCATCATTGCCGGCACAACCAGGATGGCCAACAATGAGGAGGCATTTCTGGGCGGCCTGTTCCACGACATCGGCAAAACCATCATGAACAACGCCGACAGCATACAGTTCCAGACGGTCATGCAGAAATGCTATAATGACGGCGTTTCGTTCATCCAGGCCGAGCGCCAGGTTTATCCCTACAGCCATGCCGATGTGGGAGCGCTGGTCATCGAGAAATGGAACTTTCCCGAAATGCTGATGAAGGCAATCCTGGAGCATCACCGTTTCAGGTTCGAGGACGACGAGGACCCCTACCAGATCACGATTACCTGCATTGTAGGACTGGCAAACCTCTTCTGCCACAAGATAGGCCTCGGCCAGCGGGAACCGGAAACGGAACTGGCGCTGCACGAATCGACACCGGCGCGAATGCTGAACCTGGATGAGGAGCAGCTGAACGACATGCTGGGCTCATTCGAGCAGGGCTATGCCGAAGACAAGGGCTTTTTTGATTGACACAAACCCCGTTGTTTAGCCTGTTTGCGCACAGATTCAAATCAACGCGTGTCTCGATATCGGGAGCCTGACGGCATCACACCTGAGCCAAAGGTTTTCCCGGCGGTGAAACATTTCCGACTCAACTGCATGAATCCGCACAAAAATCTTCCCAACTGCCCGACCCTCCTGGGAATCAACCGGACTCTACCACTATCAGTCGCAATCATCCGCCATATGCAACCAACCGCTTTCTTCAACAGCCCGTTCCCGGTAAAATGGTGCCTTTACCCAGGCGCCTCCGGAAGCGGCAGCCGCAACATCCGCAGCAGGAGAGTTAAATGACCGAAAAAACCGACCTGAAAAACCTGACGCTATCCGACATGGAGCAATTTCTCCAGGGTCAGGGCAAGGAGCGCTTCCGCGCCACCCAGGTCTTCAAATGGATCTACCAGCGTGATGCCCGCTCTTTCCGGGAAATGACCAACATCTCAAAGACCCTGCGTGAGGAACTTGAGGCAACGGCATTCATCGGCAACCTTGAGACGGAAGCGGTGGAGGAGGGGAGCGACGGCACGCGCAAGTACCTGTTCACACTGTCGGACGGCGCATCGGTTGAGTCGGTGCTGATTCCCGATGAAGGACGGAATACCCTCTGCGTCTCGTCACAGGTGGGGTGCGCCATGGGGTGCCGGTTCTGCCTGACCGGGACGTTCAGGCTGACCCGCAACCTGACCACCTCCGAAATAATAAACCAGATCATGGCGGTCAGACGGGATGCGGATATTCGCAACATAGTCATGATGGGCATGGGGGAACCGCTCCACAACCTGGACAACGTCATACCGGCCATCAGAATCATGATCGACGGAAACGGCCTGCAGTTCTCCAACCGGAGAGTGACGGTATCCACATGCGGACTGGTTCCGGAAATGGAGCGGCTGGGACGCGAACTCCCCAACGTCAACCTGGCGGTTTCGCTCAACGCCACAACCGATGAACTGCGCGACCTGATCATGCCCGTCAACCGCAGATACCCCCTGAGGGAGCTGCTGCAAGCCTGTCGGGAGTTTCCGCTACCGGGACGCCGCAAGGTCACCTTTGAATACGTGATGCTGGGAGGCGTCAACGATTCCCTGGAAGACGCAAAGAGACTTCTGAGGCTGATCAGCAACATCCCCAGCAAGGTAAACCTGATTCCCTTCAACGAGTTCGAGGGATGCGATTTCCGCTCGCCGACCAGGGCGGCAATCGACGCCTTCCACAGGTATCTGATCGACCGTCACGTGACGGTCATTACCCGTGACAGCCGGGGGAGCGACATTTCCGCCGCCTGCGGACAACTGAAGGGACGGCTTGCCACGGGAGCCCGCACGAGCGAACAGTCAGGAATTGGTAGGCAGGATGAGAAAAAGGAGTCTTTGCCATGACAAGGCAATCAGAGCGAAAATACCTGTTTTCATGGGACTTATTGGGTGACTTGATGCTTGGGCGGCCCAATCTCGGTTTCAGCACCCGGCTGGAGGTCTACCGCCTCATGCAATTCAGCTTCCGCGACGTGCTGGAACAACGCTTCGGCGCAGAAGAAACCGACCGCATTTTTTATGATGCCGGATATCTGGCGGGCAGGGAATTGCACGACCATATGATCGGTCGACAAGACGATCTGAATTCCTTTATCAAAAAGCTGCAGAATGTCCTGAAGGAGCTGGGTATCGGGATCCTGCGCGTTGAGGAAAGCGACCTGGAGAGCGGTTCCTTTGTCATAACCGTATCCGAGGATCTGGACTGTTCCGGATTGCCTGAGACGGGGTTTGAATACTGTACTTACGACGAGGGATTCATTGCGGCATTACTGGAATCCTTTTCCGGGAAAGAATTTACCGTGAAGGAGGTCGATTGCTGGTGCACCGGTGATCGCACCTGCCGGTTCAGCGCCGTGGTAAAAACCAAGTGAACGATATAACTCGCAGCATACTCGATCAATTTGCCCGAGGCACCGTTCCGGAAACCATCC
>CAZRPI010000046.1:0-19207 GCA_964601865.1 uncultured Pelobacter sp.
TTCCATTCATCGCCAACCAAATCCGTGCCGCCAGCCTGGCGTCCCCCAGAGCCCGGTGCAGGCGACAATCCTCGGGAATTTCCCCCAACAGATGTCCGGCAACAGATTCCAGACTATGATTTGATAATTCAGGTAGTAACCGACGGGAGAGTCTGAGTGTGCAGATGTTTCGATTGGTCAGGAACAGGCCCAGCAGAGAGAACTCATGGCGGATGAAACTCAGGTCAAAAACGGCGTTGTGAGCTATGAGAGTTGATCTGCCGACGAAATCCAGAAAGTTCGGCCAGACGGTGTCAGGGATGGGGGCATTCATCAATGCCCGTCCGGAAATTCCGTGGACCCGACGAGCGGCATGATGAATGCAGCAGGGTACATTGACGAGACTTGAAAATTCTGCGCCGGTCTTACCGTTCAGAACCTCTACCGCAGCAACTTCGATGACCCTGCCGCCGCGATACGGGCTTAACCCGCTGGTTTCCACATCAATGGCAACATGTCGTAACACCATGTGAACGTTCCTGCCCATTCCATGTTTCAGATACCCAGCCAGAGGAGGTAGACGGAATATGTTCAGTCTGAAAAAACTATTATTTTTGATGCAGAATCAGAGGGGGCATACTACGTACGAACATCCTATTTTTTTCCAGCGCGGCAACAGCTACACAAATCAACATTCCGCCCGGATTCCCCCGAGGCTCGCCGTCATGCGGACCGCAACAGAAAACCTGTACGCCTGGCACAGGCCTTTCCCCGCGCATCAACACCAATCACACATCAGACCGGAGCCCTTCCGGTCACGGCCTCCCTCGAAGCCAGCATCCTGTCGGACCACCAGATGCCGATGAGTCCGGCCGTCAGGTCGGTCGCCAGCCGGGCACCGAAGATCCCCCTGAGCTGGAACAGATGCCCCCCCGCCACGGCAAGCGGTATCAGCAGGACCAGCACGCGGATCACGTTAAGCAGGGACGCCTGCATGGGGTAATGGGCGCCGGTGATTATGAACCCCGCATAGCGGTGGACTTCCAGCATGCCGTATCCCATGCAGGTGATGTAGATGTAGGAGCAGAGGACATCAATGACGGTTCTTTCCTGTGAAAACATCCCGGCCATGGGGGTCGCGAAGAGTATGAACATGCCGCCGATGAAAACTCCGTACAACACCGCGAACGTCATGGTCCCCCTGCGCGCCGTCCTGATCCTGTCAATCCTCCCGGCCCCGAAATTCTGGGCGACAAAGGGAATCAGCGACATGCCCACCGTCATGGGAATCATGAAGGCGAACATCTCGATGCGCGCCGCCACCCCCATGGCAGCCACCGCGGCGTTGCCGTAACCGGCCACGAGCCTCGTAATGACCGCCGATGAGATCGGAGTCAGGATCATGCCGAGAGCGCCCGGCACGCCGAATTTCAGGATCCTGCCCCATGAGTCAAGCAGCCGGCGGGGCGACAGGTTGCCCGCGTCGATCAGCCCCATCCTGCCGGACAGGATGTGGAGTGCGATCGCGAGAGTGAAGAGCTGGGAAATGATCGTCGCCAGAGCGGCGCCCGCGATCCCCATCTCCGGCATGCCGAACCTGCCGAAAATCAGCCCCATGTCCAGGAACACGTTCATGACCGTGCTCCCCACCATCAGACAGCTTACGGCCCGCGTGTTACCGGTGCTGATGATGATGTCCGACGCAACGATCTGGAGGGCCATGACAACCGCGCCCAGATACCAGAGCTTCATGTAGCGCACGGTCAGGTCCAGTACCTGGCCGGACGCACCGAGACCGGAAAACAGGGGGGAGACGGTCACTAGCCCCAGGCTGGTTATCAAGACGCCGAAAAGGGCGGCGAGAATGAGGGCGTGGGTCGTCAGGGTGGCGGCCCTCTTCCTGTCCATGCCACCTATGGCGTGCGCCACCAGCGTCAGCGAACCGCCGCTGAGCCCGCGCGTCACGAACATGAGCAGCATGACAACCGGAAAGGTGAAGGAGATGGCCGCCAGCGCCTCGGTCCCCAGCCTGGAGACGAACCAGGCGTTCGTCAGGTTGTACATGTTCATGGCAAAGGTGCCGGCAAGCATGGGGACGGCCATTTTTACTATGGTCAAAAAGACGTTTTCACTTACAAGCTTTGACACGGCACTCTTCCATCTCCGCGCGTGAGGTCCCAGCTGGACATCGTGCGGTTCCCGCGGCCATCAATCTATCTGATGAACAATTGATCTTCAGCCACTCACATTAAACGTGCTTCGACGAGCTCAGCACGAGCGGAAATAAGCCGTTTCCTCCGATCGCCCTGAGCCTGTCGAAGGGGTGCTGGCTTACGTTGTAGATTGTCGCTCACCAGGAAATCGATCCCAAGGGATTGTACATCCGAGGAAAAAACTACGAAAGGCCCGCAAACGGATTGTCCGTTGACATCGCGATAATGGGCAACTACATTAAATTCCCGATTATTTGACGTATAATTGTCGGACACACCAGAAGTACAGGGCTGGCGGAGAAAAGACAAGGTCAAAATATCGACCTCGGGAGGCTGGAAAATGACGACACGGGAGACATCAAGCCATTCCGGGCAGGGCCAACCTGCTGGATCGGATCATTATTTCCAGCGCCAAACGGATACCGCGCTCCCCTTTGACCTGGCCATCGTCGGCGGCGGCTTCAGCGGGGTCTGCGCGGCCTACCACCTGTTCATGCACGAAGGACTGAAACCGGGATTCCGATGCGCCATCATCGAACCCGGTCCCAGGCTCGGGGCCGGCCTCGCCTACCGGACCGACTGTCCACATCATCTCCTGAATGTCCGGGCCAGGGGCATGAGCATCACCGAATCGGATCCCGGCTCCTTCAGCCGCTGGCTCGCCGAATCGGCGCCGGAGTTTTCTCCGGACGACTTCGTACCACGCGGCCAGTTCCGCCGCTATATCAACGACTGCCTGTCGCGGGCGCTCTCGCTCAGGGAACCGGGGGCATTCACCCTGCTGCGGGACGAGGTGTGCGCTCTGACGCCGAAAGACGGCGCTGGGCATTACCGACTGACACTGCAATCCGACCGGGCCATCCATGCCGGAATCGTGGTGCTGGCCCTGGGCAACCTTCCGCCCGTCTGCGACCTGGACGAGGGCCTTCTCCGTTCACCCTGGCAGCCATTTGACAGCTACGACAATCTGCGGACGCTGGGCATCATCGGCGCGGGCCTGACTGCCGTGGACATAATCCTGGAGGCCGACGCCACCGGGTTTTCAGGCCGTTTTTACGTCATTTCCCCCCATGCCCAATTCCCCAGAGCCCACCAAGAACCCCACCAGCCGGTCCCCCCCGAGCTGCGCCAGTGGGCGGCCGACCTGGCTGCATCCGGCCCCGATCTGCGGAGCGTTCTGCGCGAATTCCAGCGCCGGCGAAAGGCGGGCATCCCGTGGGAATGTCTGGTGGATTCCCTCCGCCGGCATTCTCCCTTCATCTGGAGCAATTTCACCATGCGCGACAAACGGAGATTTCTCCGCCGATTCCGCAATCTCTGGAACGTCCACCTCCACCGTACCTGCCGCAGGAGCATGGAGGTGATTTCCCGGCTGAAGGATTGCGGGAGGCTGGAACAGATCGCGGCCAGGGTGACCGGAGTGGAGAAGAGGGAACGGTCCGGTGAGTCGGCCGTACGCCTGCTGTTGAAGAACGGGCCGCAACCATCCCTGGATGTGGACCTGGCAATAAAAGCCACCGGCCTTTTTTCCGACATCCTGCGCACCGAATCCGGGCTTGTCGCCAGACTCATGGAAGAACGCATTGTCCAGCCGGACGAATTCCGGATGGGATTCAGGGTGAATGGTTCGGGACAACTGTATGCGGCGGACGGCAGGCTTCAGCCCGACCTGTTCACCGTCGGCGCACTCCGCCGGGGACGGGAACTCGAATCCACCGCCGTTCCCGAGATCAGGCGACAGGTGCGGGACATGGTTGAGGAGATCGTGGCGATGCTGGCGAAGAGCGCAAACCCGATACTTGAGGAGCCCGTATGAAATCGGTTTTTGTCATTGACGACAATGGGCGGGGAATGGAGGAAATTCGGGCATTCCTCCGGGACCGGGGCTATGCGGTAATCGAATCCGGTGTGGAACGGCCGGAAGCACTCCGCTTCACCCAGTTTGCCTTCGACCGCGCATCCGTCCAGATATTCTGGCATTCCAGGGATGGCACCATCATCTATGCCAATGACTCAGCCTGTCACGCGCTGGGCTACACACGCCAGGAGTTGGTGGGCATGTCCTTTCGCAATATTGATCCTTATGCCCTGTCAGTGAACGACATCAGGGTTTCCGAGCGTTGGAATGCGCTGCGGGAGAGAGGGCATGACAGAATCGAAACGTATCACCGCGCCAGGAATGGCCGCGTGTATCCGGTTGAAATAATTGCGAACTACCTTGAATTTGAGGGGAAGGAATTTGTCTGCTGCTTTGTAACGGACGTCAGTGAGCGCAAACGGATAGAGGAAAAATTACTCCTGCAGCAGTATTGCATCGAAAGGGCCAATACAATCTTTCTGCAGCTTTCCGCCGACGGGAAAATCCTGATGGCCAATGAATGCGCCTGCAACAGCCTTGGCTACACGAAGGAAGAGATACTCGCGTTGCGGGACAGCGACATTTCACCCCTCACGAACGATGGCAGCAGGGCAGACCTGCACACGCTGGACACCGATGGTTCCCTGACGGGTGAGACGGATCTGCAAAGAAAAGACGGCTCAGTGTTCCCGGTGGAATTTTCCATCAACAAAATGGAGTTCAACGGCAAGACGTACATTTTCGGGTTTGCGCACGACATAACCGAGCGCATAAAAACCGAGCAGGCTCTCCGCATTAGCCAGTATATCGTGGACAACGCCTCCATAGGCATCTACCGGGGCCGGGAAGACGGGCGTATTCTCTATGCCAACCGACACAGCGCCCGGATGCTCGGATATACCCGGGAGGAACTCTGCTCCATGACCTTCCTGGACATCGTTCCGGCTCTGGATGCGGAATCGTGGCGAGAATACAGAAGAAGCCTGAGAGCAGAAGGCTTCAAGAAACTGGAAGCAGTCCACCGGCGCAAAGACGGCACCACCCTCCCGGTCGAGGTTACGGTAAATTACCTGGAGTTCGGTGAGGAACCTTTCAGTTGTTCCTTCGCGCAGGACATCACCGAACGCAAGAAAACCGAGAATGCACTGCGGGAGAGTGAGGAAAAATTCCGGTTGTTGATTGAAATCTCGCCCAACGCCATCGTCCTTATCCAGGAAGAGCGCATAGTATACGTCAATCCCGCGGCAACCGGTATCTACGGTTTCACGAAAGAAGAGCTGATCGGCGCGGAATTCTGGAGGTTCGTTCACGAGGAATGCCGGGATATCGCCAGGAAAAGGGGACTCGGACGCCTAGGGAGCGAACCGCTGTCAAAAAGCTTCGCATACAAAATTGTCACCAAATACGGTGATCAGAGATGGGTCATGGCCTCCAGCGTTCTCATGGAATACGAGGGCAAACCTGCTCTGATCGTCACTCTTGTTGACATTACCGAGGCCAAGCGGACCGAGGAGGCGCTGCGGGAGAGCGAGGCCAGGCTCAGGCTGGCCATGGACATGTCGGGTCTCGTGCAGTGGGAGTATGACGCCGAGACCGGAATGTTCCGCTTCGACGATCATTTCTACTCCCTGTACGGAACCAGCGCCGAACAGGAGGGCGGCTATCTCATGTCCCTCGAAACCTATGTCCGGAAATTCGTTCACCCGGACGACATTCCGGATGTGAAATCCTTTAGTGAGCGTGCGGTTACGAATGCGGTCATGAGCCCCACCGGCCAGATCGAGCACCGGATCATCCGCGCCGATGGTCAGGAACGATATGTTTCGGTCCGTACAGAGGTCGCGCGCGACCAGGAGGGACGGGTCGTCAAAACACGCGGCGCCAACCAGGACATAACCGAACGCAAGCGCGCCGAAGAGGACAAGAAGAACCTGGAGGCCCAACTCCATCAGGCGCAGAAGATGGAGGCCATCGGGCAGCTTGCGGGCGGCGTGGCCCACGATTTCAACAACATCCTCACGGCCATCGTGGGGTTCGCCGAGGTGATCGCCATGCGGCTGGATCATGACAATCCCCTGCGGCGCCACGTCAGTCAGATTATGGCCGCGGCGGACAGGGCCGCCGATCTTACCAACGGTCTTCTGGCATTCAGCCGGAAGCAGATCCTGCACAAAAGAGCCATCGATGTCCAGGAGACCATTCATGGCATCAGGAAAATGCTGCGGAGACTGATTCCCGAAGACATCGATTTCAGGATCAGGAGCGCTGAACCGGGCATGACCGTCATGGCTGACCGGGGGCGGATCGAACAGGTGCTGATGAATCTGGTGACCAACGCCCGGGACGCCATGCCGTCGGGAGGTACTCTTACCATAGACGCCGAGCCCATGTTCATAGACCGGGAGGAATGCCGTGTCCATGGCGTCGAGAATCCGGGAACTTACGCCAGAATCACGGTCCGGGACACCGGCTGCGGCATGGATGAGGAAACACGCGAGAGGATCTTCGAACCCTTCTTCACCACCAAGACGGTCGGCAAGGGCACGGGGCTCGGACTCTCCATAATCTACGGGATCATCACGCAACACCATGGTTTCGTCACGGTCAGCAGTTCACCCGGGCACGGGACGTCATTCAGCCTGTTCCTGCCGCTGGTTGATCTGGCGGTACAGGAACAACCATGTGCGCGGCCACATGGAGCAGCGCCCGGAGGAAACGAAACGGTGCTTCTCGCCGAAGATGATGACATGATACGCGAATTGAACCGAACGCTGCTCGAGGAGGCCGGATATTCCGTCATAGATGCCGTCGACGGCCGGGATGCGCTGGAAAAACTCGAACAGTACCCCCGTTGCGTTGATGTGCTGGTCACCGATGTGATCATGCCCCATGTGGACGGGAAAACACTCTATGAGGAGATAATGAAAATCCGGCCGGAAATGAAAGTCCTGTTCATGAGCGGCTATTCCACCGACATGCTCGACAGTAGAGGTGTGGCGGACGACGGCGTCAATTTTATTGAGAAACCTGTCATGCCGTCGGAATTTCTCAGGAAACTGAGAGAAATACTGGACGGCCCCTGAGACAACCATCTACCGGCAGGCTGTTGCCGGATGGCCCCGGATTTGCGCCGCCCCCGACTTCCATCACTGATTTGTCTTCATTTTTGTACAACTCCTGAATGCTGGGCGGTAACGAGCTTGAACTCCTGTAACTGCCGGCACAGCAGATCCACTTCCTTCCCCGCAAGGGTATGGTCACCCGCGAGCGCCGACGATTCAAGCCTGTCGGCTGTTTCCATGATGCGGAGAGCGGAAATATTGGCCGCGGCCCCCCTTAGTTTATGCGCGCCTCCGCGGATGCCGCTCAAGTCACCCCTGGCAAGCAAAACTTTGAACTGCTCAATCTGTTCCGTTGCCGTCTTGTGAAAAAGCGCTACAAAGCGACACATCAGCGCCTCATCCCCGCCAATTCTGTCAAGCATTTCATTCCTGTCGAATATCGGCGTCTCCCGGACCAGGTATCCTTTGGTCTCCCAGCCGGACTGATCCTGTGCCGGGGGAAGTTCCCTGCCGGCCGTGATCAGTCCGCGGATCGAATCCCGCAACGCCTGCGGCCTGACCGGCTTGGCAATAAAGCCGTCCATGCCGGAAGAAAGGCATTTTTGCCGGTCTTCGTCGAATGCATATGCGGTAAGACCGATAATGGGCGTTCTCCTGCCGCCGGCACGTTCCATTGCACGGATGCGTACAGTGGCTTCAAAGCCATCCATGACCGGCATCTGCACATCCATCAGAATCAGATCGAAGGTCTGGCCGGCACAGGCGTCCACAGCCTCCTGGCCATTGGATGCCACCATGAATCGATGACCCTGACCTTCCCGGTTCAGGATGGAAATCACTAGGAGGCGATTAATCTCGACATCATCGACGACCAGAATGCGCAATCCCCCGCAACCGCTCTCCGGAGTTCCGGAATCGGCGGCATCGGGTCCGGAAGGCGCCGCAACAACCCCGTCCCCGCGGCCATCCTCCTCTTCCCCGGTAGCAAACCAGGCAGTGAAATAAAACGTGCTTCCTCTGCCCGGCTCACTCTGGACCCAGATATCTCCGGACATCATCTGTACCAGCCGTTTTGAAATGGACAGTCCCAGGCCTGTACCGCCATAGTTTTTTGTCGTTGTCGAATCAGCCTGCTCAAACATGTTGAAGATGCGTTCCTGCGCCTCGGACGGAATGCCGACCCCCCTGTCGGCAACGCTGAACCGGATCATCACCCGCGAGGACTCCCGCTTTTCGAGTGTCGCCGTAATCACGACTTCGCCATGATCGCTGAACTTGATCGCATTGCCGACGAGGTTGATCAGAATCTGAGAGAGTCGGCACTGGTCTCCGGTCAGGGTTTCCGGCAACCCCTCCTCCGGCCTGTATACCAGTGCAATGCCCTTGCGCGCCGCCTGTACCGCCAGCGTCTTGGTGATGTTGACAATTACCGGGTTCAGCTGAAAAGGCTCCGATCGCAGCCCCAGCTTTCCCGCATCGATTTTATTGAGATCGAGGATGTCGTTGATGATTGTCAGCAGGTTCTCCGACGAAATCCTGATGGAGTTGAGATAAAGACGTTCTTCATCGGGAGTCAGACCCGCCTCAAGGAGCAGTTCGGTCATCCCAATAATGGCGTTCATGGGAGTCCTGATCTCATGACTCATATTCGCCAGAAAGAGGCCCTTGGCATGGCTCGCCTCTTCCGCATGCCGTCGCGCGGCCTCCAGTTCGACGGTTCTTTCGTGAACGCGCTGTTCGAGGGACGACATGTGGTCACGCAACATCCCGTAGAGGGTGGTATTTTCCAGGGCATTGGCGCAGGTATTGAGAATTATGGAAAGGACATTGAGAGTGGGCGCGTCGATTGTGGTCGAGTGCTCCGGCAATATGCCGATGAACATGCCCCTGATACGCGATCTGGTCGCTATCACATGGAGAATCCGCACTTTTTTGTCCGGAGCATGAGGAAAAACCGGCTGGTTCCGGTTCAGAGCCCACGCAAAGGAGCCATCCGTGATACACGCCTCAACCAACGGGTTCAGGGTATCCCGACAGTCAACCGGATCGCAGGCGATCAGTTCAAAGCTTGCATCATCACAGCTCTCCAGACATCCCATCATCTCAAACTGGAATATCCGGCGAAGCTGAACAAGTGTAACGCGGTAAATGGCGTCAACGTTGTTCGCCCGGTTGAGATCGTCATGAAAATCGGAACTGGAAGCGAGCATATCCAGAATGGAGATATACCTGAGATTCGATTCCTCCAGGTAATCGACCCGATCCCGCAGATATCTGATCAACTGGTTGTTGTTATGCTTCCCCGTCATAGGAGCGCCGGCCTCCTCCACATGTTACGACAATACCGCCAATGCGTCCTCAAGTTGCGCCTCGGACTGTTTCAAGACAATCGCCAGAACGCTGACCGGGACATTAATCCGCTCCCAGGCCGCCTCATCGAGGGGAGGAACCCCCTGTTCTCCGGTGCGTCCGAATTCCATGGCATGACAGATGATATCGGAAAGGTGAACCACCGCGGCCTCAAGCGGATACTGTTCGGCGGCGTAAGGTTTGTGATGACAGGCAACCGGATCCAGGATGGCCGTCGGAATTTTCCATTTTGACAGCAGGGCCAGGCCGGCATCCGCGTGATCAAAACCGAGACATGTTTGTTCCTCTTTATGATAGGTCGTACCCTGTCCCATGCACTTTCCTATCACCGCACGGACCATGTCCGGAATACTGGTGCAGAGCATCAGTTGACCGACATCGTGCAGAATACCCGCAACAAAAAAACGTTCAACATTGCGCTCATGGAGATAAATGGCGAGATTGCGGGCAATGACGCCGCATGAAATGGCATGACGCCAGAATGAGCCCATGTTCATAAGTTCTTCAGGGATGTTTCTGAAAATTTCCATGACCGAGAATGCCAGCGCCAGATCCCGCAATTGCTGGGTGCCGATGATTGTCACCGCCTTGGTGATGGATTCTATTCTGGAGTAATACCCGAACATGGGGCTGTTTGCCAGCTTGAGCAGCTTGGCTGTCAACCCCTGGTCCTGAGTGATAATCCCGGCAATGTCGGTGATGGAAGTTCTGGGATGGTTGATAGCCTCATTGAGTTGCTCATAAAAACACGGTAGGGAGTAAATGGTTGATGTTTCTTCAATTATTTTCTCAAGACTGATGGAGCCGCTCCTGTCATGAATTGCCATGCCGGATCCTCCTCAAGGCAGCCAGTCGCAGCAATTCCCTGTTGACCGGATGGTTCATGTCCGCATTTCTGAACAGAGTGGCCAGAGCCTTTTCAGCCAGCTCCAGCTCGGACGGATTCACGTCTTCAGGCAGGTGAGCAGCCTTATCATCACCCTCGATCCCGGCAACGGAGACCTCGATAACCCCCCACATCCGCAAGATGCGCAGATGTTTGGATGTCAAATCAACGCCCGCACCCAGCAACATTCGTCCCGTGCGGTCCCTGACATCCTCATCGAGCCGCATGCCTACAACCAGATTGTCAACGGATATCATACCCATTTCTCTCTATCCTTTGATGATGCACCGGCGTTTTTACCAGACCCCGGATCCGCCGGAACTTCATGCCAGTTGATCCATCGCCGGAATAGGGGGCTGACCGACCGGCTCATCCTTCAGCTTTTCCCTGATATCTATGAAAATTTTGATGTTATGCATGAAAATGTCGAACAAAACCGGATCAAAGAAGACCTCTCTCTCCTTTTCCATTATCGGTATCGCTTCGTCATACGTAAAAGCCTTCTTGTATGGACGTTCAGACGTCAAGGCATCAAAGACATCGGCAATGGAAACGATCCGAGCGATAAGTGGAATTTCTTCCCCCCTCAATCCCGACGGGTAGCCGCTGCCGTCCCATCTTTCATGATGATTCAAGGCCACAACCCGCGCGGCCTCGATGACCGGATAGCGTTCCGCGTCGGACAGGATCTTGCCCCCGATCACCGTATGGAGTTTCATGATATCAAATTCGATCGGATCAAGTTTGCCCGGTTTGCACAAAATCCGGTCCGGGATGCCTATCTTACCCACATCATGCATTGGAGAGGCGAAACGCAATACCTCGCATTGTACCTCCGGTATGCCGGCCAGACGCGCCAGCTGTTCGGAGAGCTCGCTGATGCGCCGGATATGCATGCCGGTCTCCTGATCGCGGAACTCCGCTGCACGGCCCAACCGCACGGCGATCTCGTATTCGGCGTCCTTGGAAAGGTCGAGAGCCTTTTTCAGGGCAGAGGTCTTTTTGACTACCTCCTTTTCCAGGATGCCGTTCATCTCGTGCGCAAGATCGGAAAGTCTCTTGCTCCGGATATGATTCATGACCCGGAGACGCACCTCGTCCGCATTGTACGGCTTGGCGATGAAGTCGTTGGCGCCCATGGCCAGCATACGGGTCACCTCGTTTGCTTCCACGGTGATCACGATAACCGGGATATCACGCCATCTGCTGCCCTGCTTGATCTGCCGGATCGTCTCGAAGCCATCCATGACCGGCATTTCAATATCCAGCAGGACGACATCGATATTAGCTTCCGCTTCCAGAATCTGCAGAGCCTGCTGACCGTTTTCGGCCTTAAGGAGTCTGCATTCCAGCACCGACAACATCGCTTCAAGCATTTCCAGATTGATGATGTCATCATCAACCGCCAGTATGCCTACATTATCGAACATATTGCTTCACCGTTTGCCTAGGAGGGAGTGAATTCTTCCCTGGAACCGATCCTCTCCAGGGTTGCCACGATCAGTCTGGCGGCGTTTTCCAGGTCGGAGAGGGAAACGGTTTCGATGGGGGTGTGCATGTAGCGCAGCGGGATCTTCACCAGCGCCGTGGCCACCCCGCCACGGGAGATCTGCATCGCGTTGGCGTCGGTTCCCGTGGCACGGGGATTGGCGGTATACTGCACGCCGATCTTCTCCTTCTGCGCCGTGTCTGAGAGGAGTTCGAACAGTCTGGGGTTGATGTTGGCGCCTCTGGTCAGGATCGGTCCCTTGCCCAGCGCCACCTCGCCGTTGTGCTTCTTCTCCACGTCGGGCTGGTCCGTGGCAAAATCGACCTCTACGCAGATCCCCACATCCGGATGCACGGTGTAGCTGCTGGTCGTGCCGCCCCGAAGGCCGATCTCCTCCTGGACCGAAGAGACACCGTACAGTTCCACGTTGAGAGCCTTTCCCACCTCCTTCACCAGCCGCAGGGTCTCGGCGACCACGAAACAGCCGGCCTTGTCGTCGAAACCGCGCGACGAGACGCGATCCCCCCGCAGGCGGGTAAAACTGTTTTCAAAGGTCACCGGGTCGCCTACCCGTACCAGCTTTTCCGCCTCCTTCCTGTCCCTGGCTCCGATGTCAATGTACTGGGCTTCCAGCTTGACCACGGTCTCCCGATCCTTGGTATCCATCAGGTGAATCGGCTTCTTGCCGATCACGCCCGGCAGTGAGCCGCCGGAAGTGTGAACGTTGACGCGTTTGCCCGGCGTGAGATGGGCATCCACGCCGCCCACGGCGGCAAAATAGAGAAAACCCTTGTCATCGATGTACTTGACCTGGAGGCCGATCTCATCGGTATGCCCCACCACCATGACCCGTACCGGGTTTTTCCCCTTTCCCGCCACGCGGGCAATAACGTTGCCCATGACATCGGTGGTGAGTTCATCACAGAAGGGGGCCACGTACTCGCGGAAAATCCGTTGAGCAGGCTGTTCATAACCCGAAGGACTGGGAGCGTCCAGAAGTTTTTCCAGAAATCTGATGGATTCCTTGCGCATTGTGTTCCTTTCAATGGAAAATTCATAGATTCGGGCGGCAACGGCCCGATAAGCGATTCGCGTGAAAAGCGTCCGCAGGAGGCGGGACCAATATACCCCGCGACTCCGGTCAGGGCAACGCCAAACAAGACCTGAAGGCGGGAAAGAGACTTTCTTGACGCATTATCCCTTACGTAGTAATGTTCCGGAACATTGTCCCGGGCGACAGACCGGCCGGCGTAAGACCACGGCACGGCAGCGTCCGGGCCCCGGTTCTCCCGGCCACCGCGGCATTCCGGCGTCACATGTTCAGGAGTGGAGCATCCCATGCCCCAGGAACCCTATTCAGTTATATTTCCCGACAGTAATGACCCCGTTTTCGTGCTGTCGCTGCCGCGCAAGCTGGGCGGAATCCCCAGGGGCGACTATGGTTTCGTCGAACTGTACTGCACCGACAAGGGGTGCGACTGCCGCCGGGTAACGATCCTGGTCCTCGACAAAAAAATGAAGACGAAGGCTGTGATCTGCATGGGCTTTGATCCGGATGAGCCGATGGCCGGTCCGTTTCTTGACGGCACCCGGAAGCAGTCCGCCTGCGCCGGTGAAATCCTGCGGCTCTTCGTGGAAATGATCAACGATGAGCCGGAAAGCCTGGCGATGTTCCACCGTCACTATCGGGAAGTGCGCGGCAAGATCGACGGCAAACCGTACCGGGGCAAGCCTTTTCCCGGGCCGGGGACGGTCGAACGCATGGCGACCGAACCTCCCCCCCTTGACGAGCTGTTCCTGGATCTGGTGAAAACGGCGGCGAAGTCCGGCCCGAAGCCGGAATCAGCTCTCCGGAGCGGATCACGCCGTCGCCCCGGAAAGGGGAAGCCGGAAATGGTCCAGTTCGTGGAGCGTTATCGACTCAGCCGGAAGAACGAAAAGTTCACCGATCACGCAGGCCATCTGGAACTGCAGCATGAGCTCCGACGTTGCCTGCTGGAGAACGAGCGTTCTGGTGACGAACTTGCATCGCTGCTGGTTGGCTACTGCGAATCGGGCGACGATGAGAGGCTCGACGCGACCCTGGGCATGCTTTTCGACGCCCTGGAAACTCTGAGGATTGAACTGGAGCGCAAACGCCCCGCTTCCGGGGAACGGATGGAGCGGTTGCAGACCTCCCTGGCCGAACAGGTCTTCCTGAAATGCGGTGACGCGAAACTGTGCGCCGCCGTGTCCCACATGCTCCTCCAGAGCAGGATCGGACTGCTGCCGGTCCTGCATGAGGCCAACAGCCGCAGACTCATGGAAATGGCGAGCGCGGATGAAGCCGGTTCCCGGAACGAAAATCCCCTGGACGGCCTCATGGAAAGCATCCGCGAAATATCCGGCAGCTCACCCTTCGAGGCCCTGGATGCACTGCTTCAGGTCCTGGCTCTGAGCCCGGCCGAGGTCCAGATCGCCCTCTGCGGTGAAATGCTCAATGCCGAAGACCCGCTCAGCCGCGACACCGCCGCGCTGATGCTCCTCCACCCCTCCCCCGAGGTGCGCTCCGGAGTTTCCTCCCTCCTGGCGGCCAGGGCCGAGAGCATCACTCCCGAAACGCTCCGCCGCCTGATCATCAGCCGCAACTGGTTTCCCGAGGATATCCGCGCCAACATCGACGCAACGGTATCGGCCGCCCGCCGGAGCCGCATCCAATGCGCCCCGCTCCCCAAAAGCCTTGAGGCGAAAACTTACGCTTCACCCATCGACGGCGCCGCGGCTCAATCATTCCAGGTCATCGTGCCCGATGGCAGAAGCTACAGGAGCTGTTCGATCCTGCTCAAGCGGGGCGAGGGAGTGGCCGACGCCTTCGAGATACAACTCTCCTCGAAACGGGAGTTGAAGGATTTTCTGATGGTGATGAACAATGAGGGGGCCTTCATTGAATCAACCTCGGAATACCTGGACCAGAGGATCTGCCACGCCCTGGCCGAAGGCGCCGCACTGGGAAAAGCGCCCAACTACTGGTTGCTGCAGGTTGCCGAGGTCCTCGGAAAAGACCAGTGGAAGGCAGTTTCCCTTGATCCCCTGCGGGAGCTCGGGGCAATGAGGGCCGAACTGGAGTCGAACGCGCCGGAACTGCTCTCCGACAGGTCCAGAAAAAAAGCCCTGAATGATTCCGAGGAGTGGGGTATCGAACATCCCTTTGCGCACTCCTGGTACGAGGATGACGTGGACGTTGACCGGATCATCGATGCAACCTGTTTCGGAAGGGGGGCGGCCAGGTTTTCAGTGGAGAAGGCCATTGGCGTCCTGTTCTCCGAAATCCTGGAAAAACGCCGCGCCGCCTGGCTGGAGCGCTTCATACTGTCCGCGCTCTGGCTGAAATCGTCCCGCAGACCACCCGTCCCCTGGCACCAGATGTTCCACCTCGCCACGGCCGTTGCGGACTCCGGAATCAGGCTCGACCGGATCCCTCTGATGGAGACGGTGGCCAGCCACACCCTGGGCGCATACCTGGAGCGCAGGGAAGAGGCTGAAGACAAACGGTGATCCGAATCTGATGATGTCTTCCAGCCCCCCACGCAAAAATCACGGCCGGCGCCGGACTCCGGCACGGCGGGCTTTGATCCCTTTGTCTCATCGGAACCGGATTTGAAATCCGCTCTCACGCGCAGTTCACACGGAGGATAGACCCGACATGACCGCACCCGACCTCACCTGGAACACCGCCCTGCTCTACCCCACCCCGGATTCCGCCGAGCTGGAAAACGACCTCGCTTCATTCGTCCCCATGGCTGATGCCTTCCGAAGCCGCTACTTCGAAAGAACCGCCCTGCTGAGCCCAGCCGAAATCCTCGATGCCGTGCGCGAATACGAGGCGCTGCAACTCTCCATGGCAAAACCGTTCTGCTATGCCCACCTGCTGTTCGCCGCGGATTCATCCAGCGAAACGGCCCTCTCCCTGGCCCAGCGCTGTGCCGAGCTGGGGAACGCGCTCTCCCAGCAGCTGCTGTTCTTCGATCTGGAACTGATGAACCTGGACGACGCGAAATTCGCCGAGCTTGTCGCGCTTCCCGACGCGGCGGCCTATGGGCACTTCCTGCATGCCATCCGGAAATTCCGTCCCTACACCCTGAAGGAGAACGAGGAGCGCCTGCTGACACGCAAGAACCTGACCGGCGTCAGCGCCTTTACCAGACTGTTCGATGAACTATCAGCCTCGTTGCGCTACCGCATAGAGCTGGATGGTGAAGAACGGGATTTCACCGGTGAGGAACTGCTGTCCCTGACCCATCATCAGGACGGAGCTGTGCGTTTCCGCGCCATGACCACCTTCCTGGAGAAGCACGGCGAGAACGGCATCGTGTTCAACGCGGTATTCAACAACATGGCCCTGGACCACGGCCAGGAGATGGAGCTGAGGGGATACGGCACCCCGATCCAGCCGACCAACATCGGCAACGAGATTCCGGATGAGGCGGTGGAGCACCTCATGGCCGTCACCGAGGCCAACTACGGGCTGGCCAGGGACTATTTCCGCCTGAAGGCGAGGCTCCTGGGTATGGACAGAATCCGCAACTGCGACGTTTACGCGCCGGTGTCCGAATCGGAGAAGAAGTACGGGTTTGACGAGGCCCGCGACCTGGTCATTGAATCCTACGCGGCGTACGATCCCGGCTTCGGACGCATCGTGGCGGATTTTTTCAGCGAGCGCCGGGTCGATGTCATGCCCCGGCCCGGCAAGTCGGGTGGCGCCTTCGCCATGGGCATATCGCCCGTGACACCGCCATACCTGCTGCTCAACTTCACCGGGACTCTGCGCGACCTGGCCACCATTGCCCATGAGGCGGGCCACGGCCTGCACTTCGTCCTTGCGGGCAGACAGAGCATGCTCAACTACCACGCCCCTCTCCCCCTGGCCGAGACCGCCTCGGTTTTCGGGGAAATGCTGCTGACCCGCGGGCTGCTGGACAGCGAAAACGACCCGCTCGTACGCAGGTCCCTCCTCTGCGCCAAAATCGAGGATATCATCGCCACCACCTTCCGCCAGACCATGCTGACCCGCTTTGAACTTCGTCTGCACAACGAACGGACCGGGGGACTCCTCTCCAATGACAGGATCGCCGGGATCTGGCTGGAGGAAAACTCCAGGCTGTTCGGAGACGCGGTGGAGATGATCCCGGCCTACCGCTGGGGTTGGAGCTACATCAGCCACTTCATCCACAGCCGTTTCTACTGCTATTCCTACACATTCGCCGAACTGCTGGTCCTGGCGCTGGTCCAGAAGTACCAGGAGGAGGGGGATGCTTTCAAACCGGGGTACCGCACCCTTCTGGAATCGGGCGGCGCCCTGTCTCCGGCGGACACGGCCCGGCTGGCCGGGATAGACATTACGGAAGGAGGATTCTGGCAGAAAGGATACGATTTTCTGGCTGGTTTGATCGATGAATTGAAAGTTTTAGTTTAGGTTTTTCCTGCACACTCATCACGTTTTGACCCGGGGGGAGTCATGTTCGCATTTAAAAATGCCAAAATAAGAACCAAACTATTGACCGGTTTTATGCTTCTGGCCGCCATAGCAACCATTGTCAACGCAATCAATGCCTTTCAGCTGGCGCAGATCAGAGGCATGCAGCAAAGGCTCTATTCCCAGGATATAAAGCCCATGGAACAACTCGTCACCCTGACCGAGGCCTTCCAGAAAATGAGGGTGGCTTCACGCGACGTTAACCTGGCAAAGACTCCCGAGGCTCTGCAAAATGGCATTGCCATGAGGAAAGAAAACTTCAGAATTGCCAACGAATCATTAACCGCCATTGCCACCAACTCCCCGGAATCCAGGGCCGAGTTGGAAAACTTGAGAATCACGATCACCCGTTTCAACTCGATGCTTGATAAAATAGCGGAACTTGCCCTTGCCGGAAAATCCGAGGAGGGGAATATCTACGGAAGAACTCTGGAAGTGGCCAACACCGTAAAGAGTAGCACCGAACAACTGGCGGCAATAACGGCGGCAAAAATAGCCCACGGCAACGGCAACACCGAACGGACCATAGCCATCACGAATTCGGCGCTGATACTGGCGGTAATCTGCGCCCTGGTCATGCTCCTGCTGGCGGTTGCCCTCGGGTTCGCCATTACCGGCTCCATCACCGGACCGGTCCGAAATCTGGAACAGCAGGCCGAAAGAATCGCCGCTGGAGACCTGACCGTCATGATCTCGCAGGGCTCCCGTGATGAAATCGGCATGCTGGCCGCCTCGTTCGCCAAGATGACCGACAGCCTGCGCGCCACGCTGCAGAGCGTGGACGGCACGTCGGCCCGGGTGGCTGCCGCCTCGAACCAGCTCCAGTCCACATCGGAACAGATCGCCACAGGGGCGGAGGAGGTCTCGTGCCAGGCCCAGACCGTTGCCACAGCCAGTGAAGAACTGTCGGCCACATCGGGAGACATCGCCCAGAACTGCCTCGCCGCGGCAAGCGGTTCCCAGCAGGCGACCGAGGCGGCCCAGACCGGCGCGAGAGTAGTATCCCAGACGGTCGATGTCATGAACCGCATCGCGGAACGGGTCAATTCCACCGCGCGCAGCGTTGAAGAACTCGGAACCCGTTCGGACCAGATCGGCGCCATAGTCGGCACGATCGAGGACATCGCGGACCAGACCAATCTCCTCGCCCTGAACGCCGCTATCGAGGCGGCGCGCGCCGGGGAACAGGGGCGCGGTTTCGCGGTTGTGGCCGATGAGGTCAGAGCTCTGGCCGAGCGGACCACCAAGGCGACCAGGGAAATCGGCGACATGATCAAGGCGATTCAGTCTGAAACCAAAAGCGCGGTTGCCGCGATGCAGGAAGGGGTGATGGAGGTCCAGCAGGGCACGGCAGAAGCTACCAACTCCGGTTCCGCTATTCGGGAGATCCTGGAGCAGATCAACTCCGTCACATCACAGGTGAGCCAGATAGCCACGGCCGCCGAAGAGCAGTCGGCGACGACCGGCGAGATTACCAACAACATCCACCAGATTTCCGATGTGGTCCGGCAGACGGCCCAGAGTTCCCAGGAGTCAGCTACGGCCGCGGCGCAACTCGCCAGGCTGGCCGACGATCTCCGTTCCCTCGTGAGCCAGTTCAGGCTGTAGTCGTCAATCCGGAGCCTTGACTCCCGCCCGATCCGGAGCCGACGCGATCCGGTTGCGGCGGTCAGAACGAATAACGGCGGGAAACCCCGCCGTTTTCATCATCCTCATTGCAAAAGTGAAACTATGTCATCAACCTCAAGCGGCGTCTCGACCGAGACGCCGTCCTCCATCCGCTTGAAGGCCGCACGTCCGGTCTGAACCTCGTTTTCCCCCAGCACCACGCTGAAACG
>CAZRPI010000046.1:19307-24202 GCA_964601865.1 uncultured Pelobacter sp.
CCGAGCTGCGAGATGAGGCCGTCATAGCGCCCTCCGGCGGCAACGGCCGACTGGGCGCCCAGAAGACCGGTCACGAGTTCGAAGGTGGTGCGGGTATAGTAATCCAGCCCCCTGACCATGCGGGGATTGACGCCGTACCTCCCTCCGGTCAGGTCCAGATAGCGCCTGACGCTGGTGAAGTGGTCGTCGCACGCGTTGCAGAGGTAGTCGAGCATGGCCGGGGCGTCCTTTGTCGCCTCGGCGCAGCCGGCGGACTTGCAGTCCAGGGTGCGCAGCGGATTGGCGGTGAAGCGCCTCCTGCAGTCATCGCAGAGGAGATCCAGTTTCCCCTGAAGGAACTCCACCAGCGCGGCGCGGTAGGCCGGACGGCATTCGGGACACCCCAGGGAGTTGATCTGGAGGGTCGGCTCGTCGAGGCCGAACTCGTGAAAAAGGGCGCAGAGCATGTTCAGAACCTGGGCGTCGATCAACGGATCGTTGATCCCGGTCACCTCGGCCCCGATCTGGTGAAACTGGCGGTAGCGCCCCTTCTGGGGACGCTCGTAGCGGAACATGGGACCCAGGTAGTAAAGCTTGGACACCGGGTCCTGGGCGTGCATCTTGTGTTCGATGTAGGCCCGCATGACACCGGCGGTTCCCTCGGGGCGCATGGTCACGCTGTTCCCCCCCTTGTCGGAAAAGGTGTACATCTCCTTTTCCACGATGTCGCTGGTATCCCCGATGGAGCGGGAGAAGAGCTCGGTCTTCTCGATGATCGGCACCCGGATCTCGGAGAAGCCGTTGCGCTCGAACACGCGCCGCGCCGTCTGTTCAATGAACTGCCATCTGCCGGATTCATCCGGCAGGATATCGTTACAACCCTTGATCGCCGTAATGGCCATAAAAAAACCTCGTTTGTTCATGGTTATTTGTTAGGGGTAAAGGTTGGGGAGGAGCAAATCAGGGATCGGAGAGCGTCGCAGGATTATTCCGATCCCCGGTCCCCGATCCCCGGGTTTTCAGGAGGACTTGACAAATCTTGTCACGCAGTTCTTTCCCCGGCGCTTGCCGTCGTACATCGCCTGATCAGCCATTTCCATCAGCTCTTCCTTGGTCTGAGCGTCACCGGGACAGCAGGCGTAACCGATACTGCAGGTCAGCCGGATATCGTACCCGTCATCGGCCAGGAATACGTGCGCTTCCACCACCGAACGGATGCGCTCCGCTACAAAAGCAGCGACATCCGGCGCTGTTTCCACCAGAATCACGGTAAACTCATCGCCTCCATAGCGGATGACAACATCCACGTCACGAACCGACGACCTCAGGAGTCTGCCCATATCCTTGAGGACACGGCTTCCCACCAGGTGACCGTGCCTGTCGTTTACCTGCTTGAAAGCATCCATATCCAGGAACAGGATGGCCAGCTGGGAGGAAAAACGCCCGATCCGCTTCATCTCCCGATCCAGGGCAACCTCCAGATAGCGCTGGTTGAAGAGCCCGCTGAGGTCGTCGATGAACAGCATATCCTTCGCCATGGCAAAATTCCCCGCGTTTTCCAGGGCCAGCACGGACTGCTCCAGCAGGAAAAGGATGTTCTTGTTTTTGGGGACCAGGTTTGGGAGACGCAGGCCCGGCTCGTTGAAAACAACGACGACCCCCCCCAGGCTCCCCCTGTCGCGCACGAAGATCAGCTGCGCCTCCTCGATCTGGGCCTCGTCGATATCGGCCACCGCGGACGATTTTTCGCTGAACTGGACCCGCATCAGAAAACGGCTGCCGAGTATATTCTTGGATATGTACGACTGGATGACGCCCGTGAAATATTCGGCTATGGTGGGCGTCACCCCTTTGATCTCCATGAGTTCCAGCCTGTTTTCCGTCAGGAACAGGGCCATCGCCCTGCTGACGCCTATCTCCCGGGCAAAAGCTTCCAGGATCAGATGGCGGAGCCGTTCGATATCAAGGCAGCCGGCAATGGTCTGGCTGCTCTGATACAGCGCCAGCATGGATTTCAGCTCTTCATTCTCGTCCAGTATCCGGCGCTGCTCCATGCACTGGGCCACGGAATGGAGGAATTCGTCCGAATTGATCGGCTTGACGAGATAGTCGCGGGCGCCATGTTTCAGGGCGAAAATAGCCGATTCCATGTTGGCGTTGCCGGTAACCATGATCACGTCAACGGAAGGGTCCATCTCCCTGGCTCTGGCAAGGATTTCCATCCCGTCCACATCGGGCATGACCAGGTCGGTGACGACCAGATCAAACGGCTTCGCGGACAGCAATTCCAGCCCTTCCGGTCCGCTGGAAGCTACCGTTACGTCATAACCCTGTCCAAGCAAAAGGTCGGCGAACATGTCGCGGAAAAACCGGTCGTCCTCGACTACGAGAATACTATTCATTCATTTCATTCCGGTCCAGAGGCTTGAAGTATGAGAATTTCTACAATTACCGCTTATTATTCCCGTTGTCAAACTGCAATATCGGATCAGACATCCCGTCAGTTGGCGCGGAATGGCGTCGATACGCCCACGCTCCTGCCGTCGCTGACCAGATCGATGGTTCCGTCCAGATCGGTGCGATAGACGACGGCGCCCCTTTCCCGCAAGCGGGCGAGAACGCTCGGGTCAGGGAGGCCGAATCCGTTGCCCCGGCCCGCGGAGATCAGCGCAATACGGGGTGAAATGCGGGCGAGAAAGGGAGCTGAGGTGGAATAACGGCTGCCGTGGTGACCGACCTTCAGCACGGTGACCGTCGTCAAAAGACCGTCTCCAAGCATGCGCCGTTCGGCCCCGAAGCCGGAGTCGGCGGCAAGGAGGCAGGAAACCGCGCCATGGCCGAGCCGTAAAACCAGGGACCCTTCATTCGGATCCGCACCATTCCCGCCTCCGGGAGAGTGAAGCAAGGATCCGGGAGGCGAGAGCACCCTGAGGCTGACCCCGCCCGGCAGGTCAATGACATCACCCGCGGCCAGCAACCGGCGGGGAGTTCCACGGCCGGCAAGAACAGTCCGCAGCCGGTCGTAGTGAGGACCGCTCCCCCCGGGTACCGGTTCCCAGAACTGGCCGACCGGAAATGTCCCGGCCACATGGGGGAGTCCGCCGATATGGTCGGGATGACAGTGAGTCATGACCAGATAATCGATGCGCCGCACCCCCAGGCAGAACAGGGCCGGCGCCAGGATGCGTTCCCCGAAATCAAGACCGTTGTCGAACAGGTAGCCGCCACCGTCCACCAGCATGGTACTCCCCTCGGGGAGCCGCACGAGCAGGGACTCCGCCTGGCCGACCGAGAGCATGGTCAGGTGCAGTTTCCCGTCGGCCGGCCCCGGCGCGGCCAGATGAACCATGACCGCGAGTGACGGCGCCAGGACGCAGAGCGTAACCCTGAGGCGGGCGGACCGGACAAAGGTTGCCACACAGGCGAAGGCGAGGAAGGCGAGCATATCCAGCCTGGTAATCCCGTAAAAGCGCAGCACCGGCAGGTCCGCGAGGCGTATTGTCAGCCAGTTGGAGAGTTCGACCAGCCTCCCGGCAAGCCAGAACAGCGGGTGGGCAAGGGTGACATTGATCGCTGCCAGAACCAGGGCGCAGAATCCGGTCAGGACGGCGCCGTACCCCAGCAGCGGAACTATCAGGAAATTGGACAGAACCCCGTTGAACGACGCCTGGTTGAAGAAGAAGAGAACCGGTATGGCAGTTGCCGCCGACGCCGCGCAGGAAGAAACGGTAAAGCGCAGCAGGGCGCGGAGCCGGGCGGAGTTGACGCAGGAGAACAATTGCATCACCGGCGGGGTGACGACGACAATCCCCCAGATCGCCAGGAACGACAGCTGAAACGAGATATCGAACAGGGCGGGGGGATCGATTGCCAGCAGCAGAAGCGCGGCCAGAAGCAGGGCGTTGACCGGATCGCTCTCCCGCTCGACGTACAGGGCGGCCACCAAAACCCCCAGCATGACGACGGAACGGGCCGTGGCGGGAGCGGCGCCGGTCAGGAAGAGGTAGAAGAGCATGGCCGGCAGCGCGGGCAGCAGCGTAGCCCTGCGCAGGTTGAAACGCAGGGCGGCCCATTCGAAACGCCTGGCAACCAGCAGCAGCGACTGCGCCATGAAGAAGGCGATGATCCCCACATGGAACCCGGAGATGGAGAGAATATGGCTTACGCCCGCCCTGGCGTAGGCGTCGGCAAGCTCTCCGGGGATCCGCTTCTGGTCCCCGATGAGAAGCGCCGACAAGACCGACGCAATCCGCTCATCCGGAAAGAAGGCGCGGATCATCTCTCCCATGCTTCCCGCCCGGCGGTCTATCCCTGCCAGAAACTCATCCCTCATCCCCCCCCGCATGAGCACGATGCCGTCAGCCGAGGCGACGCTGCCGATGGCGGCAATGCTCTGAAAGGCAAGATAGCGGCCGAAATCGAATTCTCCCGGAAGTCCCAGTTTATGGGGCACGGAGATCTTCGTCGCCAGCCTGACCAGATCGCCCCGGCCCATGGGTGCCTCCCCGGAGCGTACGTAGATCATCAGGCCGCCGGTGGCGGGCATGGCGCGTTTGTCCGCTATGACATGGGTTACATCAAGGATGAAACGGCTGGAGACACCGCCCGGCGAACTGACCGCAACCGGTCTGGAGCGGATGACCCCCTCAACCGTCTGCGGTTCCGGGCCGGCGTAGTTCTGAACCGCGTTCGGCCCTGAGGGCGGTTTCGTCCAGAGGGGAAGGACGAAGAGTCCCCAGGAGAAAAAGAAGAGGAAGACACAGATGTCCAGGGGGAGACGGTTACGGATGAAACAGGAGATGACCAGACAGAAAAAAACGGCCGCTACGGCGGATAAGGGGAGTGACGGGGCATACATGTCCGCCAGGGCAATGCCCGCCGACAGCGCCAGGCAGGGGATCAGCAGCGGTCTTTCC
>CAZRPI010000047.1:0-24029 GCA_964601865.1 uncultured Pelobacter sp.
GTAGGCCATCCACTCAATGGTGAAGGCGCCGCCCCGGGAAACCACGTCCATGATGCGCCCCTCGTTTTTCATCCTCTCCACCGTGGAACGGGTTACGCCGCAGTGAACCGTGATGAAATCCACGCCGTCCTCGGCATGTTTGATGACGCCGTCAAAGATGTCATCCACGGTCATGTCCACGATGGCCTTCTTCTTGACCCGGACCGTGTCAACGGCTGCCTGGTAGAGCGGCACGCTGCCGATGCAGGCCGTTGTCTCAGCGATGACCGCGCGCCGGATCCTGTCCACCGGGCCGCCGGTTGACAGGTCCATGATGGCGTCCGCGCCGTATTTAACGGCAACCCGCGCTTTTTCCAGTTCCTTTTCCAGGTCGGTATCGTCGGAGGACGAACCGATGTTGGCGTTGATCTTGGTGCGCAGTCCGGCGCCCACGGCCAGTGGCGTGCCGTTGTGGTGTCTGATGTTGTGGCAGAGGACGATGGTTCCGGCCGCCAGGCCGTCGCGGATGAACTCGGGCGATACCCCCTCGGCCGTGGCCGCGTTCTTCATTTTCTCGGTAATGACGCCGTTGCGGGCGAAATCAAGCTGGGTCATGTTGACTCCGTTGCGGGTTGGTTGTGTGTTGCCGTAGAGACGCATCGCCATGCGTCTCTACAAGTATCAGTGATGGATGCAATTTCGGATTTCATCCGGGAAATGCCTTACGATGGCTGGTTCGGTGGATTTTGGCGATGTGCGGCCGCGAAGTGGTTTACCGGGCTGTGCCCCTTGCCCAGCGGCCGGGCCATCTGGATGGCGCTGGTGATGAATTCCTTCCCCTTTTCCACGGCGACCCTGAGCGGTTCCCCCTGCGCCAGGAAGGTGGCGATGGACGAGGCGTAGGTGCAGCCGGTGCCGTGCGTGTTGTTGGTGAAAAGACGCTCGGCGCTGAAATGATGGCATTCATTGCCGTCAAACAGGATGTCGGTGGAGAGCCTGCCGGTCATGTGTCCCCCCTTGATCAGGACATTGGCCGCGCCGAGGGCATGGAGGTCACGGGCGGCCTGTTCGGCCTCGTCCTCGGTCTGGATGGTCCTGCCCAGGAGGCGTTCGGCCTCCGGGATGTTGGGGGTCAGCAGGTAGGCCTGGGGCATGAGCTGCTGGAGAAAGCCGATGGATGCCTCCCTTTCCATCAGGGCCGCTCCCCCCTTGGCGATCATGACCGGGTCGATGACCATCGGCAGCAGACATGGCCTGTCCGCCAGTCTCTCCGCCAGCGCGGAGATGATGGCCGGAGTGTGGAGCATGCCGGTTTTGATCACGTCAATGGGGATATCGGACAGTACGCTGTTCAGCTGGTCGATGACGAAGGAGGGGGGGAGGCCGTGGATCGATGACACCCCCCGGGTGTTCTGGGCCGTGAGGGCGGTAAGGACGGTGGCGGCGTAGCTTCCCAGAAGGGTGATGGTCTTGATGTCGGCCTGGATGCCCGCCCCCCCCCCGGAATCGCTGCCGGCGATGGTCAGTACGGCGCCCCGGGGATAGGGACGGCGCCTGTTGAAGAGGAGTTTCAGTTCCACCACGGCCACGTCCGGCCGGGGGCTGGAGAGGATCGAGGATACGACGGCCAGCGCATCGGCGCCGGCGTCGATTACCCGGCAGGCGTTCGCCGAGGTGATGCCGCCGATGGCCACAATGGGAAGCCTGATCCGGTCCCGGATTTCCGACAGGCCGGCCGTACCCGGCAGATGGCTGACGACCTTGCTGCTGGTCGGATACATGGAGCCGAAACCGATGTAATCGGCCCCTTCCTCTTCGGCTCTCAGGGCCTCCATAAGATCGTGGGTCGATTTGCCGATGATCTTTTCCGGCCCGAGCAGGGAACGCGCATCGGCTATGCTCCCATCGTCCTGTCCCAGGTGAACGCCATCCGCGCCCACTTCGGCGGCCAGCCGCATGTCGTCGTTGACGATGAAGGTCACGCCGAAGCCGCGGCAGAGCTGCTTCAGCTCGGACGCTTCGGAGAGACAGCGTGCCCGGTCCCTGTTCTTGGCCCGGTACTGGAGGGCCGAAACGCCGCCCCGCAGCGCCGTGCGTACCCGATCGATCAGGTTGTCCCCCTCGTCGGTGACCAGGTAGACTCCGGAAATGGAATAGGGCTGTACGGTGTTGTTGACTACAAGCCGAAATGACCTGCCACTTTCACTCATTGGAACATCCCTCTGACCATGCCCGCCGGACGCGGCATCGCCTCGGATTCTGGCTGCTATCATCTGTCCGGAAGAACGGTGCTGTTGTCTGGAATGAAAAAACCGCTCTGAAGGAACAACTCAGGCGGCCTGGTTCATAAACCAATCAAACGAGCCGCTTTCCTACGCCGGTAATCAGCCGGATCAGGTTCGAAGGGTCCGATTCCCAAGGAATCATCTCAGTTCGGGCGAACTCCCCCAGGGCAATATAACCTGACAAATATACTGGAAGTGCAAATTCCTGTCAATGAATATGGAGCTTTCCGGACCCTGGTCCGGCCCGGCGAAGTCCCCTTTCACTTTACAGCCGGCTGGAGACATGGTAATAACCGGACAGTACAGTTCAATACGATTCATAGGAGTTTCAAAGCCTTGTACGACAGCCGTCCCACCTTCGCCGAAATCGACCTTTCCGCTCTGCGCCACAACTTCCGGACCATCCGCTCATCAGTCCCCCGGCAAACGGAAATTCTCGCGGTGGTCAAGGCCGACGCCTACGGCCACGGCTTCATGGATATCAGCCGTGAACTGGAGGCGTTGGGGGTGAATGCCTTTGGAGTGGCTTTTCTGGCCGAGGGGATCCAGCTTCGCAAGGCGGGAATCGACCGGCCGATACTGCTTCTGGGGGGAATTTATCCCGGACAGGAGCGCAAATGCATCGGCTACAATATCTCCACCATCGTCTTCAACCTTGAACAGGCCCGCGCCCTTAACCAGACTGCCGGGAAGCTGTTCCGCAAGGCGCGGGCCCATCTCAAGATCGATACCGGCATGGGGCGTCTGGGCATACCCTACAACGAGGCGCCCGCTTTCCTCTCGGAGCTGGCCGGACTTCCCCATATCACCCTGGAGGGGATCATCTCGCATTTTGCCAGTGCCGATGAGTTGAACGAATCGGGCCGCTATTTCTCAAGACTTCAGGCGGAACGTTTTGCCTGGGTGCTGGCCGAGGCGCGCAAGGCCGGATTCTCGCCCCGGTACGTCCACATCTCCAACAGCGCCGCGGCCCTGCTCAGGGAAATACCGGGCTGCAATCTGGTCAGGCCCGGAATCACGCTGTACGGCGCACTCCCCTCGCCGGATTTCCAGGGCAAGCTGGACCTGCGTCCGGTCATGCGCCTGAAGAGCCGCATTGCCATGCTCAAATGGGTTGAGCCGGGCACGCCGATCAGCTACGGCCGCCGTTTCACCACCAGTGATCGGACCCTGATCGCCAGCGTGCCGGTGGGGTACGCCGACGGCTACGTCCGGGCTCTGACCAACAGAGGGGAAGCGCTGGTCAGGGGGGGGCGGGTACGGGTAACGGGCACCATCTGCATGGACTGGATCATGCTGGACGTGACCGGGGTCAGGGATGTATGCGTCGGGGATCAGGTCGTGCTCATGGGGCCTGACGATCTGGGAAACTGCATCCATGCGGAGGAACTGGCTGAAGCGGCCGGAACCATTCCGTACGAGATCTTCTGCGGGATAAGCAAGCGGGTTCCGAGGGTGTATCTGAAATAGTGCCATCGCCGCCGGGTCCGGTTCTCCGGCTGGTTTCAACTCCATTGTCTCGTCTTTTCTCTCCGGATATCGCCTGATCGGGAACAAGCCATGTACGCAATCGCCATTGATCTCGGCACCACCACCCTGGCGGCCTCGCTGGTCGACACGACCGGCGGGGGACGTCTCGCCATGACCGGCAGCCTGAACCCGCAACGCCGCTTCGGCGCCGACCTGGTGTCGCGCCTGGCCGCGGCGGTCGCTTCCGCCGAAGCGGGCCGGGAAATGACCGTACTCATCCGCGACGAACTGCTCCGCCTCTCCCGTGAGTTGTGCGCATCGGCCGGGGTTCCATGGGACGGGGTGCGGCGTCTCGCCATTGCTGGCAACTCCGCCATGCAGCACCTGCTGCTGGGGCTCCCGGTGCGGGGGCTGGCCTTCCCTCCCTACCGTCCCCTGCATACCTCGGGAACTCATCTCGCCGCTTCCGGACTGGGCTGGGACGGGCCGGCCGTGATCCATCTCTTCCCCATGCCCGGCGGTTTTGTCGGTGGGGATACGGTGGCTTTTTTGTATGGGGACCGGGGGCGAATGGTGAGGAGTGAGGAGAGAGGAGTGAGGGGAAATGAAAGTACAACACCTCCTCTCCCTTCACCCCTCATCCCTCACTCCTCACTGTACCTGGATCTGGGCACCAACGCCGAAATAGCGCTGGCGGCCGGGGGGAAGATCTGGGCCACCTCCGCGGCGGCCGGCCCGGCGTTCGAGGGGGGGAACCTCTCCTGCGGCATGGGGGCTCTGCCCGGCGCCATCACCTCGCTGGTCATCGAGGGAGAACGGGTTCGCCCGGTGGTGATGGGTAATGTAACGCCGCTCGGGATCTGCGGATCGGCGGTGCTCGAGACGGTCGTTCAGCTGTTGCGCCACGGAATCATCGAGCCCGGCGGGAGAATCGTCGACAGCGCCGAAATTCCTTCCAACCTGGCTGAGCGGGTGGTCAGGCGCGCCGACGGGAATGCCTTCGTTCTTCACCGCGATGCCCGGGGCATGCTGATGCTGACCCAGGAGGATGTGAGACAGATCCAGCTGGCGCTGGGTGCCATCCGGGCCGGCGTGGCGGTCCTGCGTCAACGGGCCGGGCGCCAGGGGGAAACCCTGGAACGGGTAGTCCTGACAGGCTCCTTCGGCGCCGTATTGCGCCCGGAATGGCTTAAAACCGTTGGAATTTTCGACGAGGACATGGTACATATTACCTCTTTCACACCCGAAGGCGTACTGGCCGGAGCGGAGCTGGCCCTCATGGGCGAAGACCGGTTCCTGGGGGTGGAGCGCCTTGCGGAGCGGTTCCGGGTCGTTCCCCTCTCGGGTACTCCGCTGTTTGAGAAACTCTTCCTCAATCATCTGAACTTTCCGGGAAACTAACCGGCAGAATCGGGGTTCCGGGGCGGTTCGTCATGTTTTTCATAAGGAGTCATAAACCATGGCAAAAATCAAAAGAGCGCTGATCAGTGTGTCCAACAAGCGGGGTGTTATCGAGTTCTCGAAGGTGCTGGCGGGATACGGCGTCGAGATTCTGTCCACCGGTGGCACCGCCAGGGTGCTGCGTGAATCGGGGTTGGAGGTCAAGGATGTGTCCGAATACACCGGATTTCCGGAGATGCTGGACGGTCGGGTGAAAACCCTGCATCCCAAGGTTCACGGGGGGCTGCTGGGCATGCGCGGCAATCCGGAGCATGTGGCCCAGATGCAGGAGCACGGCATCGGCAATATTGACATGGTGGTGGTCAATCTCTACCCCTTCGAGGCCACCGTGGCCAGGGAGGGTTGCAGCCTGGAGGAAGCCATCGAGAATATCGACATCGGCGGGCCGACCATGCTCCGCTCCGCGGCCAAGAACCATCAGGACGTGACGGTCCTGGTGGACTCGGTGGATTACGCGGCCATCGTGGACGAGATGCGGGCCACGGGAGGAGAGGTTTCCGCAAAGACCAACTTTGCTCTCGCCGTCAAGGTGTTCCAGCACACCGCGGCCTACGACGGGGCGATTTCCAATTATCTCGGCGCCAGGCTGGGTGAGGGCGTCGCGCAGTACCCCGAGACCCTCACGATCCAGGTCAGAAAATCCCAGGATCTCCGTTACGGGGAAAACCCGCAGCAGTCGGCGGCATTTTATGTCGAACCCGTACAGCGCGAGGCGTCGGTGGCCACCTGCCACCAGATCCAGGGCAAGGAAATGTCCTACAACAACATCGCGGATACCGATGCCGCCCTGGAGTGCCTGAAACAGTTCGGCGAGAGCCCGGCCTGCGTTATCGTGAAGCATGCCAATCCCTGCGGAGTCGCCCTCGGTTCCACACTGACGGAGGCCTACGACCGGGCCTATTCCACGGATCCGGAATCGGCGTTCGGCGGCATCATCGCCCTCAACCGCGAGCTGGACGCGGAAACCGCCTTTACCATCTGCGGCCGCCAGTTCGTGGAGGTCATCGTCGCGCCGACGGTTTCACAGGATGCGGTGCAGGTGGTCACATCCAAAAAGAACGTCCGTCTGCTGGTTTATGGCGATTGGCCCGAAACGCCGTTTCCCCGCCTCGACTACAAGCGGGTTACGGGAGGCCTGCTGGTCCAGAGCGCCGATCAGGATCTCTTCTCCGATTTGAAGGTGGTGACCAAACGCCGGCCCACGGAAAAGGAACTGGTGGACCTGAAGTTTGCCTGGCGTGTGGCCAAGTTCGTCAAATCCAACGCCATCGTCTATGGCAGGGACGGAATGACCATCGGTATCGGCGCCGGCCAGATGAGCCGGGTAAACTCGGCGCGTATCGCCGCCATCAAGGCCGAGCTGGCCGGGCTCTCCGTTCAGGGCGCGGTCATGGCGTCCGATGCGTTCTTCCCGTTCCGTGACGGTATCGACAACGCCGCGGCGGCCGGGATACGGGCGGTTATCCAGCCCGGCGGGAGCATGCGCGACGCCGAGGTGATCGAGGCGGCGGATGAGCACGGTATGGCGATGGTGTTCACCGGTATGCGCCATTTCAGGCATTAGAGCATCCTCTTTTCCGCGATCTCGGCGTCAGATTTTACGAGTGCTTGTGCGGCGTACTCTCCAGTACTCTTCCGCACACTCGTTCATCTGCCTTGACCTCACGAAAAACAGAACCGTGAATCCGTGACGTCGGAATGCCGCAGTGCCCGGAAGAGCCGGGGCCCGCACGCCGCGGTGCCGCGACATGCCGTTCACTTTGCCGGTCCTCCGACGGTCAGTCTGTCATATCCTGAAACGTAAAGGCAGAGGCCTTCCGGGCTAGCGGAGGCATGGAGACGTCACGGATTCGGGAGAACGATCCGAAACGAATAAATAAAGAGGTGTGAACCATGAAAATACTCGTTGTGGGCGGCGGTGGCCGCGAGCATGCCCTGGTGTGGAAAATAGCCCAGTCCCCACTGGTGAAAAAGGTCTACTGTGCTCCGGGTAATCCGGGTACGGCCCTGCTGGCGGAAAACCTCGCCATCCGGCCGGACGATATCGACACTCTTCTGGAATTCGCCCTGAGGGAAGGGGTCGACCTGACGGTCGTGGGTCCGGAACAGCCGCTTTCCCTCGGGATTGTGGATCTGTTCGAGAAGAACGGTCTGAAGGTGTTCGGCCCTAGTCGGGCTGCCGCCCGGATCGAGGGGAGCAAGGCCTTTTCGAAGGACCTGATGCGTAAATACGACATTCCGACCGCCGCCTACGGTGTTTTCAGCGAGGTCGGGCCCGCGGTGGAGTTCATAGACCGGACCGGAGTTCCCATTGTGGTCAAGGCCGACGGTCTTGCGGCTGGCAAGGGGGTCATCATCGCCCGGACCCGCCAGGAGGCCGTGGCTACGGTGCAGGATATGTTGAGCGGCAACGCCTTTGGCAACGCCGGTTCCCGGGTAGTTGTCGAGGAGTTCCTCACCGGGGAGGAAGCCTCGTTTCTGGCGATCACCGATGGTTCCACGATCATCCCGCTGGCCAGCGCCCAGGATCACAAGGCGATCTTCGACGGAGACCGGGGTCCCAATACCGGTGGCATGGGCGCCTATTCGCCCGCGCCGGTCGTTACGGAGGATATTCACGCAATCGCCATGACCGAGGTGCTGAGGCGCGCCGTTGACGGCATGGCGGCCGAGGGATGCCCCTACCGCGGCGTGCTTTACGCCGGCCTGATGGTCAGGGACGGCAGGGTCAAGACCCTCGAATTCAACGCCCGTTTCGGAGATCCGGAATGCCAGCCTCTCCTGATGAGGATGAAGTCGGATATCGTCCCGCTGCTCCTGGCCGTTGCCTCCGGTGATATCTCCGGCATGGGGATAGAGTGGCACGACAGGGCTGCCGTCTGTGTCGTCATGGCCAGCGAGGGGTATCCGGGCGATTATCGCAAGGGGGATGTCATCAGGGGACTGGAAGACGCCGCCAGACTGGAGGATGTCTTCGTGTTCCACGCGGGCACCGCCCTGAAGGAGGGCGCGTGCCTGACGAACGGCGGCCGGGTCCTGGGGGTCACCGCCCTGGGCGAGACGGTACAGGCGGCGATCGACCGGGCATACCAGGCCGTTCACCTGATTTCCTGGGATGGGGCGCAGTATCGCACCGACATCGGAAAGAAGGCACTCGGACGGGAGTGAAGTCCGTTATCCTTGCCGGACATTCAAAAAAATGATCCACTGTTTGAAAAGTTGCTGCACCGGATGGAAAAATGAGTTAGTCTGTCGATTAATGAAGTTGACTCGGAGTCAGTGAAACATTGTTACATTCATCGTCTGAAATCCACTCATTTTTCCGCAGGGCATTCCATGTCATAGAATACAGGGGGCTGACAGCCTAGAAAAGGAGAACGTCATGGGCTTTTTCAGGGTAGGTAAAAAACAGCGCGCCGGCGCTGGGGCAATCACTCTTGAGAGCACTTCGTCGGGACTTTCGGCCGAGCTGGACAGGGCGCGGATCACTCCCACCTTCGTCAGCGCCTATGTTTCCCCACACATCGACATTGATCAGGTTGCGAGGACATTGGCCTCCCGATTCCCCGCCGTTCCGATGATGATCTGCTCCACCGCCGGTGAACTGAATGCCGACGGCGGACGCCTGTACTGCTCGACGGGGAATCGCTGGGACCGCGTGGTGGTACAGTGTTTCGACGCGTCGGTGATCGCGGCGGCCCAGGTTGTCAGCGTCCCCCTGGGATGCGAGGACCTTCGCAAGGGAAGCGTGGAGCTCACCCTGAAGGAAAGGGTTGAGCGGATCGGGTCGGCCATTGCGGGTCTCAGGGTCGACATGGAGATAGACTATCGCAACACCCTGGCATACGTGCTGTTTGACGGCCTGTCGGCCTCGGAATCCTTCTTCATGGAAGCGCTGTACGAATCGGGTCGTTTCCCCTGCCTGTTCGTGGGGGGGTCGGCAGGCGGCACCTTCGACTTCCGTAACACCTGGATGCACGACGGCAGACGGAGATACGAGAACCATGCCCTGATCGCCTTTCTCAAGATGGCCCCGGGGGTGCGCTTCGGCGTCCTGAAGAGCCAGAATTTCGAGCCCGCCGGCAGCAGTTTCAACGTGCTCTCCTCTTCGGTGGAGCAGCGTTTCATCACCCATGTGGTTGACGGAAAGGGACACGTCAGCGGCATCGTGGACGCGCTCTGCGAAACCTTGAAATGTACCCCCTCAAATCTCGAGGCCAAGCTGGGGGACTACTCCTTTGCCATCAAGGTGGGAAAGGAGCTGTTCGTGCGCTCCGTTTCCCAGATCGATATCGCTGGGGGCAAGATCCACTTCTTCTGCGATATCGCGCCGGGCGAAGAGCTGCTGCTGGTCCGCAGGACGGGACTGGTAGCCAACACCACTAAGGATTTCAACCAGTTCATGCAGGGGAAGCCGGTGAAGCCGTTTGCCGGCATTCTCAATGACTGTATCCTGCGCCGCCTCTGCAACGAACGCGAGCTTCCCGAGATGGGGAAAAACGTAGCCGGCATGGCCGTGGCCGGTTTTTCCACCTTCGGTGAAATCCTGGGCCTGAACCTGAACCAGACCCTCACCGCCGTCTTATTCTTCAGGGTTCCGGAGGGTTCGGCTTTCCAGGACGAGTACGTGGATAACTTCGTCGCCCATTACGGCGAATTCAAGGCATTCTTCCTCAGGCGGCAGGTCTCCAAGCAGGTCGGCCTGTCCAGGGTCATGATGGGGCAGATCAACGATTTCAGGTCGCAGCATTTCGAGAGCCGTCTGGACGCATCCGGTCTGGATCCGACCATGGCGCTGCTGTTCAGCGGTCTGAACGATCTGGGGCAGGCGCTCAACGAGGCCAACGTTCAGCAGGAAACCATGTCGCGCCAGATTGAGACCTGCTCCAATGATCTTTACGGTTCGGTTGACGATCTCGCCTCCCACATCGAGCAGCAGGTTCAGGCCATTCACCAGGTGGGCGAGAATGTTTCCGCCCTGACCAAGCAGGCAGGCGCGTCGGCCACCAGCGCCAGGGAATTGGCCGACGCCAGCAGCCACATCCAGAGCGTGGTCGAGATCATTCAGCAGATAGCCGACCAGACCAACCTTCTGGCCCTGAACGCCGCCATCGAGGCGGCGCGCGCCGGTGACAGCGGCCGCGGTTTTGCGGTTGTCGCCGACGAGGTCCGCAAGCTCGCGGAAAAATCACGCGTCAGCGCCATGGAGATCGGAACGAATATCTCCCGTCTCGCTTCGGAGATCAACACCGTTGCGAACGAGATCGAATCCCAGACCAACGACGTGGCCCGGCTCTCCTCCCTGCTGGAAGTCATCGAGGAATCGAGCCAGCGGACCACCGAGACGGCCGGGCATACCAAGGGGGTCGCCGATACCCTGAAAAACCTGACCCAGATGAGCCATGTCTAGTCCCGGCGGGGCCTCGTAGCCGGTTTCCGGGGGCTGACGCTTACGACAACGAGCTTCCTGCAATAGTCATGAATACCCCCAGGGGGGGTGTTCGGGGCTCTTTTCAGGAAGCTCAACTATTTAGATGAGCGATGAAATTTCCGGATTCATGACTGTTGGGGAGGATATTATGCAAACTGACGCGCAGGTACTGATAGTTATGGGGAGCAATTCCGATCTGCCGGTAATGAGGGAGGCCGCGGACCTGCTCAGGCAATTCAAGGTGCCGTGCGAAATCAGGATCTCATCGGCCCACCGTTCGCCCGCGATGACGGCGAGGCTGGCCGCGGAGGCCGCCGGTCGGGGGATCAGGGTTATTATCGCGGGTGCCGGAATGGCTGCCCATCTGGCCGGTGTGATCGCTTCCGAAACCATTCTGCCCGTGATCGGCGTGCCCATGACGGGTGGCGCCCTCAACGGCGTCGACGCACTGTACTCCACCGTGCAGATGCCGGGAGGGATTCCGGTGGCGACCATGGCCATCGGCAAGGCCGGCGCGAAGAACGCCGCCATTCTGGCGGTGCAGATACTGGCGCTGTCCGATGCCGGACTGGCCGAGGCGCTGAAGCAGTACCGCCGGGAAATGGCCCTGGATGTGGAACGCCGCGACGCGGCGCTGCAGGCCGCCATGGCGTCCGAAGAGACGGAGTGACATGTTGCCGGCGCTTGCGCCGTCCGGGCTGTTTGCGGACCGTGCGGCACCGTTCCCACGGTTTGCGGGGACACGGAAACGGCGGGCCGGGTAGAACAGGCTCGTGAAGGGGATGACGGCCATGCTGTCGTCCCTTTTTTTGGCGTGCAATGGGTTCCGGTTATAAAAGATTGCTACACCTTTCCGGCGAATTGGGCTATTATCCCCAATTTCCGATTCGGCTGGATCGGAACCTTGATGCAACGCTGGTCAAGAACGGCAAAGAGGGGGGCCCTTGTGGCGATTTCGCGGCATGATTTCATAGGGGCCGGGTGGAAGTTCTTCTGTTCACTCAGGCTCACCATGGTTCTGCTGATCACCCTGGCGGCGGCTTCCGTTTTCGGCACTCTTCTTCCCCAGGGGCAGGTTGCCGCCGAGTACGCGGAGCGGATCAATCCCGTTGTGCTGCGTTTGTTTGAGCTGCTCGGTTGTTTCGACCTGTACCACTCCTGGTGGTTCATCGCCCTGCTGTGCCTCTTCAGCCTCAATCTGGTCTGCTGTTCCATCAGGAGGGCGCCCCAGGTTCTCGCCCATATCAGGAAACCCGAGCTGGTGCTCGAAGAACCGACCCGCAGGGGCTGTTACGGGCAACTGGAGATCGCCTTCACTGTCCCTGCGGAAACTGCCGTGGAGAAACTGTCGGAATTCCTGAAAAGCGGGTTCGCGGCGCCGACCCTTACCATCCGGGAGAGCGAATACCACCTCTTCGCCCAGAAGAACGCGTGGCGCAGACTGTCGGCATACGTGGTGCACGCCAGCATCCTGGTGATCTTCTCCGGCGCGATCATCGGCTCTCTCTACGGCGATAGGGGCTTCGTCGATATCATCGAGGGGGGAAGTTCTGATTCGTTCACGTCGTCCCGTACCGGGAAGGCGGTTCCGCTCGGTTTTACCCTGCGCTGCGACAGATTCGCCGTTTCGACGTACGCCAACGGTACGCCGAAGGAGTTCAAAAGCGTGCTGACGGCGCTTGACCGGGGAGTCCCGGCGCCGGACTGCTCCCGGGTGAAGGTGGTGGTAAATCGTCCGCTGTCCTACAGGGGACTGACCTTCTACCAGTCGAGATACGGCAACGAACACTATCTGACCGTCAGCCGGCGCGGCGTTGGAGGTTCCCGGCGCATCCCCGTCCGCGAGGGCGAGGCCGTCACGCTCGACGACGGTACGGAGGTGAGGATCCTGGAGGCAACCCAGGAGGTACGGCGGTACATTCCCGGACTTTCCGGTCCGGCGGCGATGCTTGAAGTAACCGGGAACAGGGAGATTCCCCGGCTGCTGCAGGTCTTCGGAAACCATCCGGAGCTGAACTCCCGCCACGGGGGCAGCCTCATCTTCGGTTATGACGGCGCCCGGGCCTACACGGGGCTCCAGGTTACCAGGGACCCCGGTGTCCCGCTCGTCTGGCTGGGGTGCGCCCTGATGCTGGCCGGCCTCTACGGTGCCTTTTTCCTCTCCCACAAACGGATCTGGATCGTCGTCTCTGGGGGAAAGGCGGCCATGTACGGGAACGCCGACAGGAACCGCGCCGCCTTCGACGCGCAGTTCGACTGTCTGGCCGCAAAACTGAAGGAACTGGGAATGTAGCGGAGGAGAATTGATGACCAGTTCGCTCTTTTTCAAGATGACATCCCTTGCCTACATGGCGTCCACGCTTGCCTTTTTCGTCTTTCTGGCGGTCAGGAAGAAGGCCGTCGGACTGGCCGGAGTCCTGCTGGCCGCCGCCGGCTTCGCGGCCCATACCCTCGCCCTGGCCCTGCGCTGGAAAGAGTCTTACGGGATGGGAATCGGACACGCCCCTCTTTCCAACCTGTACGAATCGGTGGTTTTTTTCTCCTGGTCCGTGGTGCTGGTGTATCTGTACCTGGACCTGAAGTTCCGATGCCGCGCCATCGGGGCTTTCGTGCTGCCGTTCGCCCTCCTGGGAGTCGCCGGCGCCGGACTCTGGCTCAACAGTGACATCGAGCCCCTTCTTCCCGCGCTGCAGAGCGACTGGCTGCTGTACCACGTGGTCACCTGCTTCCTCGGCTATGCGGCCTTTGCCGTGGCCTGCGGGGTATCCATCATCTATCTCCTCAAGTCCCGCTCCGGGGCGGATTCATCGAGCGCTCCCGCCGCCCCGGGATTCATGTCCCTCTTTCCCGGCCCCGCCGTTCTCGACGAGCTGAATTACCGGGCGATCATGATCGGTTTTCCGCTCCTCACCCTGGGGATCATCACCGGTTCGGTCTGGGCCAACTACGCCTGGGGCAGTTACTGGAGCTGGGATAAAAAGGAGACCTGGTCGCTGATCGTCTGGCTCATCTACGCGGCTTTTCTGCACGCCCGCTTCACCAGGGGGTGGGTGGGCAGACGGGCGGCCTGGCTCTCCATCATCGGCTTCATGGCGACTCTCTTCTGCTATCTGGGGGTAAATCTGCTCATGTCAGGTCTGCACAGCTACGGCGGGATGTAGAACGGGCCATGCCGACTTTTTCCATCATCATACCGGTGAAGCCGGGTGGACGGGTGGCGGCCCTGGAGGCTCTCCGCGGCCTTGACCATCCGACCCGCGGGTTCGAGATCCTGGTGAGCGAGGGGAGGATTCCCAGCCGGCAGCGCAACCTGGCCGCCCGTGAAGCCGGGGGGGATCTGCTCTACTTTCTGGATGACGATTCCCGCCCCGTTCCCAACGCCTTGACCCTCTGCGAGGCTGCCTTCGGGGACGGGGGGGTGGCCGTGGTGGGGGGGCCATCCCTGACACCGGCCGGCGATTCGCGTCTGCAGCGCCTCTTCGGCGTGCTCCTCTCCTCGCTCTTCGGCGCCGGTTCGGTGCGGAACCGCTATCGTTCGGTCGGCTCGGCGCGGCCTGCCACGGAGCAGGAGCTGATCCTCTGCAACCTCGCCTTCCGCCGGGAGGTTTTCCTGGCGGCCGGGGGATTTGACGAACGTCTGTACCCCAACGAGGAGAACGAGCTTCTGGACCGGATCGCCGCCTCGGGGCACAGGCTTCTCCATGATCCCGCCATGGCGGTTGAACGGAGCCAGCGCCCCACGCTGAAGGCTTTCATGCGCCAGATGTACGGCTACGGCCGGGGGAGGGCGCAGCAGACGCTCCTGGCCGGCCCGCGCTCGGTGGTCAGTTTCGCGCCGCTGCTCTTTGTCTGTTACCTGCTGGCGCTTCCCCTGCTCCCGGCCGCTCCGGTGATGATGCTGCCGCTGCTGGCGTACCTGATCCTGGATCTCCTGTTCTCGGTCGGGGCGGTTATGGCTTCCGGCCGGATGGAGAGTATCCTGGCGCTGTGCCTCTTTCCCCTCATGCACTGCTGCAACGGTTTCGGGCTCCTGGCCGGATTCGTGGGGGGAAAGCCGCGGGTAACGGCGGGGGGTGAGGTGACGGTGAGGCGGGTCAAGTCTTTCGGGGACTCTTCATGGTAAGTGAGTCGTAACATGCCAATGCGCCACAAGATCAATTCAACCTGAAAACGGCAATTCATCTCACGCGAAGACGCAAGGAAATCAAACGCTTGTTGGAGAGTCATGCTCCACCAAAGGGGTGATTCGAGTGTTTTGTTGATCCAGCCGTTTGCTGCGCGAAATTCGCGATTTCGCGTGAACAACCGTTTTTTGGGGTTTAATACTGGCGGGCAATCAGGGCCGCCTCTGGAGCGAACAGTGAATTTCAGTATTGTTGTTCCCATCTACAACGAGCAGGAAAACATCGATGAGCTTTACAGCGCCATTGTCGGGGCACTGGATGGCATTGACCCCTGTTTTGAAATGATCATGGTCGATGACGGCTCCAAGGACGGCTCCTACGAGGCACTGAAGCGTCTGGCAGCCGGGGACGGGCGTCTCAAGGTGATCAGGTTCCGCCGGAACTTCGGACAGACCGCGGCCATGGCCGCCGGGTTCGACGCCGCTTCCGGCGATGTCGTCATCCCCATGGATGGTGACCTGCAGAACGATCCGCGGGATATCCCGCGCCTGATCGAGAAGCTCCACGAAGGGTACGATGTGGTCTCGGGCTGGCGCAGTGAGCGGAAGGACACCTTCATCAACCGCACCCTTCCCTCCATGCTGGCCAACGGCCTCATCTCCATGATGACCGGCGTCCATCTGCACGATTACGGCTGCACCCTCAAGGCGTACCGGCGGGAGGTGCTGGAGGGGATCAACCTGTACGGCGAGATGCACCGCTTCATCCCGGCCCTGGCGTCCCAGGTGGGCGCGCGGGTGACCGAGCTGCCGGTCAGGCATCACCCGAGGCTGCACGGCATGAGCAAGGTCGGCATATCAAGGACCGTCCGGGTCATCCTGGACCTGATGACGGTGAAGTTTCTGCTGGCCTACTCCACCAAGCCGATCCAGCTGTTCGGCAGGTGGGGGCTGTATACCCTCTGTGCGGGATTCGCCAGCGGCGCCATGACCCTGTACATGAAGCTGTTCGAACATCTCAGCATGAACCGCAACCCCCTCCTGATCCTGACCGCCTTCCTCCTGTTCATGGGGGTTCAATTCATCGTCATGGGCCTTCTGGGCGAGCTCAACGCGCGCACCTACTATGAGGCCCAGGGCAAGCCGATCTACGTGGTGCGGGAGAGAATCAATCTGGGGACCGGGGATTAGGGATGTCCGTTCCCCACTCCCCGATCCGCATTCTCATGCTGGCGCCGACCCCCTATTTCGCCGACCGCGGCTGTCACGTGAGGATCTATGAGGAAGCGCGCGCCCTGATCCGCCGGGGATGCGACGTGCGCGTCGTCACCTACCACATCGGCAGGGACATGCCCGGAGTGCCGACCTGCCGCATTCCCGCTGTGCCCTGGTACCGCCGCCTGACCGCTGGCCCCTCGTGGCAGAAGACGCTCCTGGATATTCTGTTGCTGATCAGGACCCTCTCCGTTTGCCGGACGTTCCGGCCCCATATCCTGCACGCCCATCTGCACGAGGGGGCTTTCGTGGCCATGCTGCTGAAGCCGTTGCTGCGCATCCCGGTGATCATGGATTTTCAGGGGAGTCTCACGGCTGAATGCCGGGATCACGGCTTCTTCAGGGCCGGTTCCCTGCTGGAACGCTTCTTCTCGGTTGTGGAGCGGACGATCAACCGGGCCGCCGACGCCATCATCACCAGTTCCTCCAGCGGCGCGGAACTGCTGTGCCGGGAGTGGGGGATCCCGGCACAGAGGGTTTTCCCGGTGATCGACGGGGTGGACACGGAGCAGTTCCGGCCCCATCCCCGGAAGGAGGCGCGGCGCAGGCTCGGTATTCCGGATTCCGCGCCGCTGGTGGTCTATCTGGGCGTGCTCAACGGCTATCAGGGGGTGGACCTGCTGCTGGAGGCGATGTCGATCCTCAAGGCACGGAAATGCCGGGTCCATTTCCTGATCATGGGGTACCCGGAGGAGGGATATCGGAGCAGGGCCCGGACGATGGGGCTGGAGGAGATGGCGACCTTTACCGGCCGGATCGACTACGCCCTGGCGGCTGAACATCTCAGCGCGGGTGACGTGGCCGTCTCGCCCAAGCTCTCCCTCAGCGAGGCCAACGGCAAGCTGTTCAACTACATGGCGTGCGGCCTGCCGACGGTGGTTTTCGACACGCCGGTCAACCGCGAGATCCTGGGCGACGCCGGTGTGTACGCCGCCTATGGCGACGCCGCCGACCTGGCGGGGAAGATCGGAGAGCTTCTGGCCGACAGCCGGCGCCTGGAACGGCTTTCGCGGGCCGTGCGCGAAGGGGCGGAGCGGGAGCATTCCTGGAGCGCCAGGGGAGGAAGGATCGTTGAGATCTACCAAAAACTGCTCGGCTGGTAATACACCGGTTCCCGGGGGGATGTGCGGGCTGATTTTTTTGTTGCGAATTTTTTCAGGAAAAGTGTTGACAACGGCCCCGGCTTTTGGTAGAAAACAAAGCTCTCGAGCGGGAATAACTCAGTGGTAGAGTGCAACCTTGCCAAGGTTGAAGTCGCGGGTTCAAATCCCGTTTCCCGCTCCAAAATAACATAAACGATTCAATAAGTTATTTGGATCGAGTCGCGACTGACCCCGAAACTGTCCCCATAAAACAGGTTCGGGGTCATACTTTTTCGGGGTTTGAAGAGGAAATCCGCCCCGAAATAAGCGATGATATTTTCCACATCATCTTCCAGATCTTCCACGTATTCCCCGTACACCTGATACACCATCTGCTTGCTGGAATGCCCCATGAGACTCACCAGCTTCATGGGATTCATGCCGATCGTCAGCGCCCAGGCGCAGAAGGTGTGCCGGGTGCTGTACGGCGTCTTGTAGGCGATTTGTGATTTATCCAGCGCCTTGTTCCACACGATCTTGCGGAAACTGTTGCCGTCGAACGGCCCGCCGTGCTCCATGGGAAAGAGATAGGGAGAATCCGGTGAGCTTTCTCGCATGATCTCAATCGTCTTTCTGATGGCCCGGGTCAGGGGAATTTTCCGGAAGCGGTAATCATTTTTAAGCCGCTCCTTCTTTTTGCCCAGCACGATGGAGCGGTTCAGGGAAAGGTATTTCCCCGAAACATCCTCTCTCCTCAGTCCCGCCAACTCACTTGCGGAAAGGCCGGTCATAATCAGAAACTCCAGATGGGGCCGGTAGAACTCCGGACCATGGGAAAGAAACGCCTGCCACTCATCGAACCGGAACACCTTGCCGTTTCTTCTTCTGGTTTTTGACGGCAGATGCCTGCTGATCGTCTCGAACGGATTGCGCAGATTCCAGCGGTACTGATCCGCCGCATCCTCCCAGATCCTGCGCAACGGAATCAGGAGATTCTGGATTCTCTGCCGGGAAAGGGGTTTCCCTTTGTCCTTACCGGTCTCCTTCTTCAGAGAATTGGCGAACGCCTGAAGTTCGGCGCTGGTAATCTGATAGAAGTTCTTCCTTCTGAAATAGAGCAGAATCCGGGAAGCAAGCGCCGACTCGTAATCATTTCGTTTCGTCGGTGACTCAAACGTCGGAATAACCCTCTTCATCCACTCTTTCGCATAATCGCCAAAGGTTACATGCTGCGGCTCCGGGCTGAACTGTTGCCCCTCCAGCTCGGTGAAGAACTTCTTCTCTTTTCTCGAAGCTCCGGGAAACGCCTCCGCAAACCGGAACGTCCGGGCCTCGATCTTCTGCATGATTTTGTCAAGGAACGAACGGACTTTGTCCCGGTTGGCGGGAGTATCATCCGGGCCGGTTGACTTGGTAATCCTCACCCCGTAATAGTAAAAGTCCACATACAGCTTCTCCGGGTTGCCGCGCCGCTTGATCGCGCCCCCCAGAGGTCTGGTCTCATTCAACGAAACACTGCTTGCCACCTTGTACATCTATTTCACTCCAATCCGTTAGCCTCCTTTCGCCGGTAGTCAGTCCGGGAAAAAGAGAAACGCCATTTCATCACATGATCAATAGTCCAGATTCACCCCATCCCGGAACCTTGAGGAACGAACCGGAATTTTCTCCCTATCCTCCTCATCCGCAGAGAAAGAAGCAAACAGCTCCAGACTCCAGGGAATGCGGACCGTCTTGCCGATCTTGTAATAATGCCTCCCCTGAGCATTAATAGAGAGGTCGAGTCTGCATTCTTCACAAATCATTTGCCTCAACTGCCGTGAAGCCTTTTGTCTCCAGGTCTCCCAGCGGTTTTGCTTTTGACAGTAGCCAATAATTCCGGCGAATTGTTTCCTGAAAATATAAAAAGCGTCATCCATCACACAAAAGAATGCATCATGTATGACAGAGCCTAGGCAAAATGTTAATGCCAGCATCGCCATAATTAAGTTGACATTTGACAACGGATAAAACATAAACCCATGCAGTAATTTAATCCAAATTTAGTGTCGTTGGTTTAATGAATGAAATGGGGGGATCGAAAGGTTTATGCTCGGATAACTGTGCGGCGCAAAGCCGCCAATCCAGAATGTAGCTGGCTTTCATCCGGAAAAGGTTCATTCCCACTCTGATAGTGTCTGTTTTCGGTCTTGCCTGTGCGGCTACCCCTGTATGTCATCGTGCAATTCCACGATTTTCTGACCATAACGATCCTCATATTCAGATTGAAGACAAGTAGTCATTGACAGGTCAGCGCTGATGAAGGAGTTACGGCACGAATACTCACAATTCAATCTTTGGAGGCGCCGTATGAAACTAATTCAAATAATCATGGCGGAAATATTACTAGTTCTGTTGGTATTGAATACCGCCCATGCCGCTGACTATTCCTATACCTCCATAACCTATCCCGGCGCTACTTCCACCTGGGCTTACGGTGTTAATGACGCCGGCACGGTTGTCGGGTACTACGAAGATTCAAAATATGCTTATCACGGTTTTTCTTTCAGTAACGGGACCTACAGCGCTATTGATTACCCCGGTGCCTATTATACCTGGGCCTACGGCATCAATAACGATGGAATGATCGTCGGGCAATACGTAGATATGAAAAGTAAATACCATGGCTTTACCCTGAGCAATGGGACCTATACCACTCTTGATCATCCTGATTCGACCATTACACGTCACTATGGCATCAGCAACGCGGGCGGGATTGTCGGGCAATACAATATTTCTTCCGGTGATGGCCATGACTATTACCTGAGCGGCGGCAGCTGGACCGACTTATATTGCGGCATCAACAACGCAGCGGGCACGGGCGTTAACAGATCCGGCACAATTGTCGGGATGTACTATAACCTGACGCTCTCGCGTTTGAGCGGCTTCACCAAGAATGGTGGAAGCGCAAGCTGCAACTCCTTTGATTACCCCGATGCCGGCGCAACTTGGGTGGCCTATGGCATTAACGATGCGGGCACGATTGTCGGATATTTCAAATCAACCGGCACGTTCACGTACCATGGTTTTATCCTCAGCAATGGAGCCTTTACCACTTTTAATTACCCCAAGGCCGGTGCTACCTATGTGACTGGCATCAACAACGCGGGCACGGTTGTCGGGTATTGCGTGGACAAAAGTCTGCACGGTTTCCTGGCGGCACAGGGGGTCACCCTGTCCGGTACGGTAACGGCGGATCAGTGCACCGACACCTCATGTTCCAGCAGTCCCTTCCCCGACGTCGTGATAAACGTGACCTCGGACGGCGCCTCTCTCCAGGCCACCACGGCAAGCGACGGCACGTACAGCGTGCAGGTCGCGCCTGATAAGACGTACACGCTGACGCCCAGTTTTACCGATGTCAACTTCTTCCCCAACTCGCTCACGACAACCCCCACCGGCTCGGTGACCGACCTTGACTTCAGCGCCTGCGTGGAGCAGCTTCCAAAGAGCGGAACCCTGACGCCGGGTTTTATGGCGCAGGGATTTGCGCTGAAAAATGCAACTAATAAATGCGATCCCGACGGCATAGACTGGTCGATGCCGGACAAAATGGTTGCGGGCAAGCAGTTCAACGAGGCCTCCGCCAGCAGAAACGGTCTCCTGGGACACGACGCCATCTACCCGCCCGGCGGATGGGAGGTAAACCTCTACCTGATCAAAAACAAGCAGAAGATCGGCGAGTGCAACAACGATCCGCTGGTGGAGTGGCGCTGGGAAGTGACACCCTCCGCCAATGTCAGTACCAAACCTGCCGCGGGATGTACCTCCTCCATGACGGTGAAACAGCTGGGGATCTATAACGTCACCGCAAAAAAGTACACACGTTCTTCCACCTCACTGCCGTTCACGTTCCCCAGGAACGGCGTCAAGCGCACCCAGAAAGTGCTGGTCCGCGACTTCCTCATCGTCGGCCTGGGGGACTCCAACGCTTCCGGCGAGGGGAACCCGCCGTGGATCTATGGGAAATGCGACCGCTCCCAGGCATCCTACCAGTTCATGACTTCTCTCTACGTGGAGCAGCGGGACCCCCACTCCAGCGTCACCTTCCTCTTCCCTGCATGCTCCGGGGCAAGGATCGAACATGTCTACTCCATGCCCTACGGGGGAACAAACCCGGACTCGAACGGCGCTCTCGATCCCCAGGTCACCCAGGTGGCGAAGCTTCTCAGGCTCACGGGAGCGGCTGGAGAGCCGAAAAAACCCAGGAACGTGGACGCGGTGATCCTGTCGGCGGGAGTTAATAACCTCTACTTCGGGGCGCTTGTGGAATTCTGCCTCCGGCAGGGCGATGGCTGCCAGAACATCCACGCTCGCCTGGAGCCCAAGACGGGCGGCTCAGCCGGTGTGGGAGACATGCGGTTCGTTGCCGATCCCACATCAAAGACAACCGTTTCCGATATCGTCACCGGCCTTCAGAATAACAACCTGAACTATCCCTGGTATATGGGGCTCAAGACGGCGCTTACCAAGCCGGTGGCCAAGGGGGGGCTGGGGGTGGCGGCGAATCACGTCTTCATTACCCAGTATCCTGACTTCTCCTATGACTTTAATGGCAATATCTGTGACACCACGGGCAAGACCTTCTCCAACGTGCCGAAGTGGGGCACGGCAACCTGGGCATGGTTCAGCAAGCAGGCCGGCGTCCTCAACTCCAATGTGGCCAAGACGGCAACCTATCATTGGCAGACAGCCACACCCGATCAAACGCTCTTCAAAAACCACGGTTACTGCGCGGGTGATTTCACGCTGACGTTTTATCCCTGGTGGCCGTTTTATGATACCGTTCCCAGTTTCGGAAAGAGCTATTTCCTGGGCGTTGTTCAGGGAGTAAGGAACAGGAACATTCCCGGCGGCTTCCATCCCATAAAGGCCGGCCACGGCATTACGGCGAATGCCGTCAAACCGCTGATCTGCAATGCCCTGTTCGGGAATACCACCTGCACGGGGCCTCCGACGAAATAACCGATCCCGTTGACCGTTGATGCATATGAGGAGGTGTTTGATGAAAAGGTTTTCGGCGGTAATGATGGTTATGGTTGTTGTCCTGGCGGCATTCACTGCCGCCCACGCCGCCGGCCATGCCTTCACCACTCTGGCCTATCCCGGCGCACTGTACACCATACCTTACGGCATCAACGGAACGGGCGCCATTGCCGGTCACTATGGGGACTCGGATGAGGTGGGACATGGCTTTACCCTGAGCGGCTCGACCTACACACCCATCGATTATCCGGGCGCCTTGTTGACCGCTGCATACGGCATCAACGATAGCGGTACGGTTGTCGGCTACTATGGGGACGCTAGTGGAGTGGGTCACGGCTTTATTCTGAGCGGTGCGAACTATGTGTCCATCGATTATCCCGACGCCCTGTTCACCACTGCCTACGGCGTCAACAATGGGGGTACGGTTGTCGGCTACTACGGGGACGCGGATTACGCCTACCATGGCTTTCTGCTGAGCAGTGGAACCTACAGCTCCATCGATTATCCCGGCGCTCTGTTCACCATTGCCTACGGCATCAACAATGGGGGTACGGTTGTCGGGTACTACGAAGACACTAATTATGAGTACCATGGCTTTACCCTAAGCAATGGAGTCTATAGTTCCTCTGATTATCCCGATTCCTCGTTCACCATTGCCCACGGCGTCAACGATACGGGTCTGGTTGCCGGGTACTATGGCGACACGAATGGAGCGGGGCACGGCTTCATCCTGAACGGTGGAACCTACAGTTCCATTGATTATCCAGATTCCTCGTTCACCATTGCCTACGCCATCAACAGTTCGGGTACAATCGTCGGGAACTATGGGGACGCCAATGGAGCGATGAACGCCTTCCTGGCGACTCCTGATGCAAGTGTTGTCAACGGCTCCTGCGGCTCGGCCAACAACGGGGTTTTCGCCTCGGCCCCTTCCCTCAATCTGTGCAACGCGGGCAATGTCTCTTCCGTTTCCGGCACGGGTCCCTGGACTTGGACCTGCCAGGGCTCCAGCGGCGGTATTACGGTGAGTTGTGAGGCGGCAAAGGGAGCGGGTACGCTCACCGTCGCAAAAAAAGGCAAAGGCGCGGGCACGGTAACCAGCGTACGTTCAGGCATCTCCTGTGGCTTGATCTGTTCGGCCCTCTTCCCGGAAGGGGTCGTTGTCCTCTCGGCAGACCCTGACTCTGTCTCCAGCCTTGCCTCCTGGAAAGGGTGCACCTCGGTGTATGACGCTCTCTGTATGGTGAATATGACGGCAGGCAAGACCGTTACCGCAACCTTTAATCTTGAGCCATTGCCCGTCATTTCTTCACTCTCCCCGGCTTCCGGAACGGTCGGAACCGCCGTGACCATCAAGGGTAAGTACTTCGAAGCCTCCCAGGGCACGTCCATGGTCTACTTCAACGGTACGGCAGCCGGGATCACCTCGTGGTCGGATACCGAGATCGTCTGTACCGTGCCTGTCGGCGCTGCTACCGGGTTGCTCCAGGTGACGACACCAGCGGGCACGTCAAAAGGGAAAAATTTTACGGTGAAGAACTGATTGCGATGTGAGCGAACAACAATTTTGGACTGTGAACTGTCTCCACACTGACCCTTATTAAGGTGGATTGAGTAGGCATGAACCGGACTTATCTGGACTGACAATCGGAGAAACAAGTATAACTATTGAATATTATTTGTGATTATTTGTATTGTTTGTTTTGTTTGAAATTTTCGAATCCCGTTTCCCGCTCCAAATAAAACTAGAACAGGATCAGCTAGTTAGCAGGAATGACCCCTTGACCGTGCCCGGTACTGTATCTAAACGGTACCGGGTTTTTCGTTTTCCGGGGCTGGATGAAGTCCCTGCCGAAGTATTCCAGGATGCTTTCCGCGTCCCTTTCCAGACCTTCCAC
>CAZRPI010000048.1:0-9822 GCA_964601865.1 uncultured Pelobacter sp.
CCTATTCCTCCGTATCAACCGATGCTCTTGACACCACAACCACCCGTTTTCACGCGTAAACCACATACCCCCGCTGGGGCGTTTCAATCTCGCACCACCCCTCGCCATCGGTCGTGATTTCCGCGGGATTCACGATGGCGTCCTTCGCCCGCCACGCCACCGGCTTCAGGGTCGCGTTCGGCCGACCGGTCCTGACCCGCTCTTTTCTCCCCTCACCAGAATTGTTCAGGCCAAAGAGCAGGCCGGGCTTTCCCTCCAGCCCCATCCGCTCCATGACGTACAGACCGTCGTCCACATAGACGATGTTCGCCTCCCCGTTGGCGTTGCTCTCGTGCACCCGAACCAGCCGCTCGATGCCGCTCGGCCCACCGTTCTCCGCCAGTCCATACCTGAACCAGTCCTTCCAGTACACGCAGGGATACCCCTCGTGGGTGAGGATGTAGGCGTAGGCCAGCATCTTGTCGTTGACGATCTCATCGCCGCCGCGGAAGTCGTGGTTGTCCACGAAGGTCACCGCCTCGAAGGGGCGGTCGGCCACCAGCACACCCCCTTCGGCCAGGCGGCGCAGACTGAAACTGCCGCCGTCGCAGAGATCCTTCAGCCGGTAGCGGAGCGGAAAATCGAAGGCACCGACCCGGTGGGCGGCCCAGCTGTTGACCGAGTCGAGCCATGAGTCGATGAAGTTATCCCCGTCCCAGCACTCCCCCACGCCGTAGATTTCCACCGCCTGGCCATCTCGGCTGTACGTCCGATCGTGGATGGCACGGACGATCCAGCCGCCGAACCCCTTGACGAAATCGTAGCGGAAGCCGTCGAAGCCGATCTCCTCGATCATCCATTTGGCGTAGTTGAGGATGTTGGTGGAAACCCGCGGGTTGATGTGGCAGAGGTCGGGCATGTCGCCGAAGGTGACGACCGTTCCCTCGGTGTAGGGGGAAGGGTTGAAGCAGGTCCAGTCGCGGGAGAACCGGCCGCTCATGGGACTGAATCTGGTCCAGCGCTCCTGCCGCAATATGGGGTTGAGTTCCTGCCCGTCGGCGCCGTTGTTGTGGTTCAGCACCAGGTCGGCGTACACCTTCAGGTCAAGTCCGTGGGCGGCGTCGATGAGTTCGCGCAGCTCCGACTCGGTGCCGAACCAGGTTTTCACCTCATCCCTGCCGTTCACCCTCCGGGTCGCCTTCTGGGGGTATTTCCCAAGGTCGTAGTAGTCGTACACATCGTACCCCATGGACATGCCCCCGATATTCGCCCCCTTGCCGGCCGGCGGCAGCCAGAGCGCCGTGATGCCGGCCTTCTTCAGGGCATCCAGTTGCGGGATCAGAAACTTCCACCACCCGAACTCCTGCTTCTCCTCCCTGGGACAATCCCAGTAAAACGCCTGCATCAAGACTCCCATAGTATCCTCCTCGTGCCGCTCCCGCTTTATCGCCCCATCAATACCCGGTGCAGTACTGGAAGTGCATCGGGTCCTTGCCGGCGCCACCCCAATCGCCGCCCCACTTGAAGCCAAACTCACGGAACAGCGCCACCAGATCCGCGGACATGTCACCGGCGCTCCCCTGGCGGTTGGTCTCGGGGTTGAGATCGATGGCAATCCCCCAGCTGTGGGTCGAAAGCTTGCTGCTCTGTCGCTTCGGCCGGTAGTTGAAGCAACCGCCGAACGTCCTGATCTCGCCCCTCAGCCCCCGGTTGCCGGCCTCGATGAAGAGCTTGGTCACAAGCGGGGCCAGAAGCCTGTGACAGTAAATCCCGCGAACCTGTTTCGTTCGGTCCCAGGACAGAGGAATGGTGAAAGGGAGCCTGGTGGTTGCCAGATACTCCGTCTCCCACTGCGGCTTCAACTGCCCGTCCTCGCGGATGTACGCCGAGATGTCGCCGAAAGTCGCGATGATCTGGTCCAGACCGTTCGGAGGGACAATACCGCTTTCGGAAGGCGTTACTGCCACTTTCGGCCCGTTGAGCTCCGCCAGCGGGGGAAGCTCCAGCGCTTCCCCCACCCGGACCAGATCCGGATTGGTAATCCCGTTGTATCTGGCGAGCTTCAGGGCAAGAGCCGCATCGCCATAGTATTTGCCGGCTATTTTTGAGAGGGTGTCCCCGGACGACACCACGATGGTTTGTGCCATATCACTCCTCCTTTCGCTGATCTGGTCACCTTTGCGAGGTTCCGAAAGAAATTTTGTCAGGATTCAAGTGATTCCTGATCCCGCTTTGTTACAGGTCTCATTCGGATATGAAAAAAGGCCGGACTGCTTCGGAGCGGCCATAACGGTGGCTGCGTCCGGCAATCCGGCCGACTTGGTGGGATGGTTTGATGGAAGGACTGGATGAAGAAGCCCAAGTTCCGTGGACTTTCCGTCCCCTGGTCACCCAGGGTTTGGCGATTTTTTTTAATATTTTATAATATGAAAAACTTCTCCTGTCAAGCCGCTTTTACCTGCAGCCTATCACCCGCTGGCAGGATATGCATGACCATGGTGGCGCGAATGGCGGTCGGATGAGCGCCGCCACGGAAGGGGATCGGGGATGTAACCAAAATGTTGCGTGACAACGTCCGCATTTTTAGGCATCCTGAACAGAAAAGCGGGAGACGGAGATGATTGACAACGGTCACCCGCCGGCATGGCGTTCAGAGAAACCAGGATTCGGAAAACCCCCGGAGGAGCTGAAATGGGCGGCTACGACCAGAAGAGCAATGAAGCACACAGGAGTGACGGAAGCGGACGGATGGGCAAGAACTGTCATTTTTGCGTGGTGGTGAACCAGTGGTGCCGGGGAGCCTCGCCCTCCGGAAAACCTGATGACTGCATAAACTGCGGAAGATGCGAAGGCCGTCAGGAGTAACAGGGTCTACATGACTCAACAGGGGGGCAACGCCCCCCTATCCCTACCCCAGATTCAGTTCATCCAGTGACAGGCGGTATCCGGGCAGGAACTTCTCCATGAAATACCGCACCTCCGGCAGGGGGCTGGCGGCGAGGAGAGCCTGGTGTTCCGCCCCGGCCCTGCGAAACTCCAGATTGCCCGATTTCTCCTCTTCGATGCATTTCAGCAGAGCCGCGATCTTGTCCGCCGCCTTGACGAGGCGCGCGCAATCCTCCTCATCCTCAAAGAAAAACAGCGGCTCGTACTCCCTGGCCAGATCGGGCGGGAGCATGGCCAGCAGCTTCTTCCTGGCCCGGTCCTCCAGCTGATGGAACGAACGCTTGAAATCGGGGTTGAAATGCTTGACCGGAGTGGGCATGTCGCCGGTGAAAATCTCGCTGGCGTCGTGAAAGATGCCGTAGAGCGCCACGCGGCCCGGATCGAGCGAGCCGCCGAAGTAGGTGTTGCGGATCACGGCCAGGGCGTGGACGATCACAGCCACGTCCAGACTGTGTTCCTGGATATTTTCCGGCACGGTGTTGCGCATCAGCCCCCAGCGGCTTATGTAGCGCATGCGGGAGAGAAAGGCGAAAAAATCGTACTGTTCGGTTGGAGTATTGTTTTCGTTCATGGCCATTCCGTTCAAAATTGTCTATTCCACACCTGGAGCGCATATAACCGCAAAGCGATCGTCAAAACAGGCATCGAGGAGCGGGCGCACCTCTCTCCAGGAAAGACCTCCGCCACCGCAACCGGGCCTGGGCACGACGATGGAGTGCCAGCGGCGTTCACCGGCCATGGCAACCAGCTCGGCCGCGGAACGGGCGATGAGCCGCAGGTCCGGGAGTTCGTAGGGTGAATGCTCCACCGGAAAACTGACGATGCCGTTGCCCAGGTAATGAACGTGGTTACCTCCTTCGGAAATGCGGAGAGCAAGCAGGGCCGGCAATTCAGGATACAAACGGGCGGCCTGGGCGGCCACTCCGCGGCCCATGGCCACCCTGCCGCTTTTCCCCACCTGTCCGTTGGTGGTGATGGCAACAATGGAGGTTTCGCCATACTCCCAGATATTTCCGATGATTTCCCGCACAGCCCTTCATCGCCTCCATGGCAAAAAAACCCGCGACATATCCCTGGACGCGGGTTTTGGCAAATCAAATATCTGCGGCGAATGTATCAGTACAGCTTTTCGATGAACTTGGCAATCTCCTCGCCCTCATCCTTTGCCTGGATTTTGAAGACCAGGCCGACAAAACCGATGGTCGAACCTTCATGCCCGGACCGGGTATCGCTGAACGTCGCCAGAACCTTGCGGGTTTTGGCGTCAATCAGTTTGCCGGTAACGGAAACGTTAGTCTTGGAGCCTTCCGGCGCCATCCAGCCGAGAAAAACCTTGGCCGCCCCATGACCGGCGTTGAATTTGGTGAATTTGCCCTCGACGATGACAGCCCTTCCCGATGTGCCTTTTCCCGTGGTCACTCTTGCCTTGGTCCTGTCTTTCAACTGCTCCACGAGGCTCTCGGTGAGAGCCCTGGTAATTTCCGGCTTTACCTCTTTCAGACGGGCCTGCTCATCCTTGTCCATATTGGCAATCTCGGCGCCGGAGGTAGGAAAATCTTTAACAATGAAGGTATCGTACTTTGCGGAGAGTTTTTCCGTCAGGAATACGTTTTCCTCTCCCAGAACGCCCGGCTTGGACAGCGCGGAGTCTCCAGCATGCGCCACCATCACCCACCCCATAATCAACATCAGGATACCGATGACTCTCTTCATAATCCCTCCAAAGCAAGTGGTTTCAGGCATTCTTATACTCCAGCAAGCGACATTTTGTCAATTTATCGCAATTGTCTTCCCGCCGATTCTGCCGTCCCGGCAGAGGCCTGGCCTGTCGTCATGACATCTCGCCCAAGTGTAACAGATGTTCCGGTCGGCGTGCGACAGATGTATCAAAGGGAGGCGGCCGGGGAAGAGGATGGGAGAGTGAACCGACGCTGCCAGCCGCCGCTCAAATAATTTCGTAGGGTGGGCAGGTTGTTTTGCCCACCAAACCGCGGCATTCCGGCGTTACGGATTCGGGCTCTGGTATTGAGAACCCATTGAATTCAGCCGGTCTTTCTGAAAAAGGGGTGGGGTGGTACGATGCCGTGCAGCTTCATCTTCTTGTACAGCGTGGGGCGACTGATGCAGAGTTCCTTTGAGGCGTTCGTGATGTTCCACCCATGCTTGCCGAGAACGCGAATCAGAACGGCATGCTCGTCAGGCATGGATGGGAGGGGACTATCGCTCTCACAGACGCTTCCGTCCATTGCAACCGGCAGGGGCGCGGCTTCCGAAGGCATTTTCAGTCCGTCAACCGGCAGGTCTCCAATACCGATCGTGCCGCTCTCGTTTATCGCCTGGGCGTAGCGCAGAACGTTGTGCAGTTCCCGGATGTTTCCCGGCCAGCCGTAATTCAGCAGCGCCTCGAAGGCTTCTGGGCTGATCCTGACATCCCCGTCCCCTGATTCAGCCGCGAGCACGCTCCTGATGAGCAGAGCCCGGTCCTCGCGCTCGCGCAGCGGCGGCAGAACTATCGTTATGCCGTTGAGCCTGAAATAGAGGTCCTCCCTGAACTGCCCCTTCCGGACGAGTTCCTCCAGATTGCGCAATGTGGCGCAGATGACATTCAGCTCCACCTTGACGACCGTTTCACTGCCAAGCGGCAGAATTTCCTTTTCAGCCAGCACCCGGAGCATCCTTGTCTGAAGACTCAGTGGCATGTCGCCGATCTCATCCAGAAAAAGCGTGCCGCCGTCCGATTGCAGGATCTTGCCGCGCATCCCCTTGATATGGGCTCCGGTAAAGGCCCCCTGCTTATAGCCGAACAGTTCGCTTTCGATCAGAGATTCCGGAATCGAGGCGCAGTTGAGCGCTACAAACGGTTTCGAAGCACGGGCGCTGGCTTCGTGAATAGCGCGGGCGAAGACCTCCTTTCCCGTCCCGGTCTCCCCGATGAGAAGGATGGGAATCCCACCGTTCATGATGCGGCTGGCGCACTTGACATTCTGTCGCATCCGGGCGTCGTTTCCGGCCAGCTGGTTCAGGCTCAGGGACGCCGGAGGCCTGCTCCTGGTCGATGCCGGCTTGTCCGGGACGCACCTGGCTTCAAGCTGCATGACGTTTTTCGTCCCCGGCGCCGCGAATGTGGCGAAATACTGGAAACCGGTATTGATAACACGGAGGGTAAAGATCATGTCCGACTTGTTCAGGGCATGGTTCACCAGGTCTTCAAAACTCAGCTCGAAAACATCGTTCAGGTGACGGCCGATGGGATTGCTCCCCCCCTGCCGGCTCAACTCGTTTCTGGCGCTGTAGTTGGCGGCGGCGATAAAACCGTCGGAGTTGATGGCGATTATGTTTTCCGTCGCCACCTCCACGAATGCCTGCATCTTGTTGAACCGGATGATCCAGTAGTCCCTGCATTTCCTGATGAAGTAGGCGTTTTCAATCAATCTCGCATGGGAGTTGATCAGCAGGAGGGTTACGGACTGGGAATCTTTCGATTCGGGAGAGCAGAGGAGGGAAGCATTGAGCGCGCCGAGCAGGGTTCCGTCAGGGTAGTAAAGGGGGGCGGCCGTGCAGCTCAGTCCTATGAAAGGCGAGGAGAAATGGTCCTCCCGGTGAACGGTAACGGTTTTTTTCTCCTCAAGGCAGGTGCCGATTCCGCAGGTTCCCGCGAGAGACTCCGACCAGACGGTTCCGGGATACAGGCCGGCTTCCCTGTGCTCCTTCTCATCCTTCGGATTTCCGACATAATCGACCGTGACCCCGTTCGCATTGGACAACAGGAGCACATAGCCAACGGAGGAAAGCATCCGGTAGAGTTTCTCCATTCCGGACTGGGCAAAAAACAGAAAATCTTCCAACGGCTCGATGTACCCGCGCAAAGCCTTTTCAGAGAGCCGAACCGGCCGCTTGACCTCGGCCGGGTCAAGGTTGTGTCTTGTAAGGCAGCGCTCCCATGATCTCACTATCTGGGGCTGGAAATCGCTGGTCAGCGTATAGCTTATGATTCCTTTTTCCCGCTCGCCCACCAGCTGAACTACCGTATTGGAATGTCTGGTCTGCTCACTGTCGAACATGAACGCCCCCGTGGTTGAAATGCCTTTATTCCGAGGATCAATTATAGCATCGTTTCCAGCTCGGGTAACACCAGCACGCAAACCGGTGTTTCACTCCTTTCCAGGATCATCTGCAGCAATGCAATTTCATTGCCTTAAAAAAACAGCCGGCGCATACTTCCCCCAACCGAAGTACACGCCGGCATATTGTTGCGCTTCTTTTACCTGTCAGTCAGGGTTAAACCAGCACGATCCCGCCATCGATCATCACGGACTGACCCGTCATGTAATCGGAGTCTTCGGAAGCAAGGTAGGAGACATAACCCGCAACCTGCTCGGGAGTTCCCACTTCCTTGGCGAGAATAAGGGCATCGACGGATGCCTTGAGGGTTTCGCCCTTCTTGGCGCCGGTATAAGCGCCGATTTTCTCATCGATGAGCGCCCACATGTCGGTGCCGACGATGCCCGGGCAGTATGCGTTGACGGTGATCTTGTTCGGGGCCATTTCCTTGGCGAAAGCCTGGGTAAATCCCCTGACGGCGAACTTGGAGGCGCTGTAGGCGGGCAGATAGGCCCAGCCACCATGGGCGGCAATACTGGCGCAGTTGATGATCTTGCCGCCGCTGCCGAGATAGCCCTTGTGCCCCTGTTTGATCATCTGGCGCGCCGCCGCGGCGTCACAGAAGAAAACACCCTTGACGTTTACCGCCAGGGTCTTGTCCCAGTCTTCCTCGGTGTGGTCGAGGGATACCTTCACGATGCCGATCCCGGCGTTTGCCACCATGATATCCAGCTTCCCGTATTTCTCAACGGCCTTTGCCACCAGAGCGTCGCACTCTGCCTGCTTGGTCACGTCGGTCTGAATCGCCATGGCAACGCCACCCGCGGCTTCGATCTCCGCAACGACCTTCTGCGCGTTGTCAAACATAATGTCACTGACAACGACGGTAGCTCCGTCAGACGCCAGCCTCCTGGCGATGCCCCTGCCGATGCCCCTGCCTGAACCGGTGACGATTGCAACTTTTCCCTTGAGTTTCATACTTCATTCTCCTTTGCTTATAGTAATTGCCATCTTGATCGATGGCCGGGTTTTTTCAAACCCAATCTGCATAAAATAAAGTACATCTATCATGATCACGACCTGCCACTTACATCACGTACAGACAATATTTATTCGAATAAATTTACCAACATAACCAAATATGTATTTTATATATACTGAATGCCAGACTTATCTATAGTTGCTTTGGAATACAACACCTTGCAGCATTGTACTTTCAATTCCACATCAGCCCGGAACTTAGACACAACCCTCCCCCAAGCGTAAATAAAACGGTATTTGCCATCAACTGAAAATCATAACAGCAACTCAGATGCCAACAATGACGCCACACCGAAAAATATACATAATTATCAATTATATCAGCTAATTATTCAACACAACGATTTTCAAAATCGATGTTTACCGGAAAGCCGTAAAAAATAAATCCGTAAAAACCGTAAAGCGCATTACAGTTGCCATTTACCGTTTTTACACTCTTTACGCTGTGGTTTTGACAGGATTAAGTAGTATTCTGGATGGATCAATGATCTAGATGAGGGGGAATGGCCGGGCTTATGGCATGAATATGCTTCGCGGAATGATTACTGGAAAGACGGTAACGCATGCGTCCTCTATCAAAAAAAGGAGAGGGATATGCCTGTCACGATGCATTTCTCCTGATTGCGCCGGGCCAGGGCAGCCGCATCAGAAGGCATCATTTCCCTCGGCCAGGATGGCATTGAGGATCTTGTCCGTATAGGCACGGGACTCCTGAATCTTCCTGGCCACTCTCTCACGGGATTCGATCTCCTGCATAAGTTTGAGTTTCTTCACGCCCATTTCGGAGATGATACTCATCAGGTTTGAATAGAGTTCAAGGGCGTTGCACATCTGCTCACGGGAATAGACCGGAACGCGTTTCAGCGCAGCAAGGTACTTTTCCTCGTCAAAACCGAACTCCACGGCCTGACTGCGGAAATAGTCCAGGTCCGGATTGTCGCCCTCATAAAAGCATTGCCCGAAGAAGAAGGTCGCCAGGTGTTCACCGTTAAAAACGATCGGCATGGCCATGTCCCGCAGGCCGTTTTTGCACCTGTACTCAAAGAATCTGCCTTCGTATCCGCGCAGATGCCTTTTTATAAATGCCTCGCTCTCCTTGCAACGCGCCAGGGTCACCGGATGCTGCCGGTGGAACCGGACGCATATGTCCTGCCAGCCGGCGGCCACCAAAACCTTTTCGCCGGTATCCAGGATAGCCGAAAGCAACCCGGTTACCTTGTTGTAGGATTCCATGAGGGCCTGAATCTGCTTGATATCAAAGATTTCGGTAAAAGTGAGTTTATCCATGGCGGTGAAATGACAAAACGTTATTATGAACCGGCGCAACGGTTAAGACACATACACGATATGTGCCAACAAAACAAAAAAGCCGCACCCATGGGGCGCGGCTTTTTTGTTCAAACATGTCCGGAAGGAATTACTTCGCGGGAGCAGGTTCGGCTGCAGGAGCTTCTTCTTTCTTCACTTCTTTTTTGGCTTTTTTGGCTTTTTTGGCTTTTTTGGCTTTCTTAGCAGGTTTCTTCACTTCTTTTTTCTCGGCGGCGGGAGCGGCGGCGTCAGCAGCAGGAGCGGCGGCGTCAGCGGCGAAAACGACGGCTGAGAAGGACAGGGCTACGAGAGCGGCTACGATCGAGGACAGAACTTTTTTCATTTGTACATCTCCTTCGTAAAGTGGGTTTTCTTCTCTCGTATTAGCACAACGGATGCCAACTGAAGCATTTTTTGCAACCAACTGAAATCAAACAAATTTTTTTA
>CAZRPI010000048.1:9922-23331 GCA_964601865.1 uncultured Pelobacter sp.
TCCGCGACCATTATGACAAGTACCCCTACCCCCACTACCCGCTGATCGCCTCGGTGCGCCTTCGTGACACCTATGCCCTGAACCTGGAGGCCATCTGGACGAGATTCAACGGCGGCCTGCCGCTGGACTCCAGAAATAAAATACTCATCGCCGGCTGCGGGAGCTTCTCCCCCTACCCTTTTTCCCTCGCCAACCCCCGTGCTGCCATCACCGCCCTGGACCTTTCCGGACGCACGGTCGGAAGGGCCCGCCTCCACTGCCTCCTGCACGGCAGAAGAAACGTCCGCTTCCTCACCGGAGATCTTCTGGACCGGACAATTGCCACCGGTCCATTTGCCATGATCGACGCCTACGGCGTACTGCACCATCTGGAGAACCCGCTGGAGGGTTTCAGCGCCCTGGCGGCACGGCTGGACGAGGGGGGAATCCTGAGGGTGATGCTGTACAGCCGTTACGCCCGGCGCGAGGAAGAATCAATCCGTCGCGCCTTGAGGCTGTTAAAGGTTAGCGACCCGGCCGGGGCGAAAAACCTGATCGCACGCTCCAGGGAAGGCTCACGTCTTGAACGCTTCGGCGCCACATCCCATGAAGCCTCGTTCGACGCCGGCCTGGCCGACGCCCTGCTCCACCCGCGGGTTCACACCTTCCGTATCGACCAGTTGATGAAACTGGTCGATGCCAGCGGACTCGAGCCGCTCCTCTTCGCCCACCAGGGCGCGCTGGAGGAGATGGACGGGGAAATCGCGCGCATCCGCCGGATGGAGGCGCGCGGGGAGTCCCCCGGCAATTTCGTCCTCTATCTGGGGCGCGGAACAAGGGGCTGCCGCGCAGGCAGGGGATCATATCTGCTGCTCAACCCCTGCCTGCGCGGCAGCGTGGGGCCGCTCCGTTTCGGATCCATCCGGATTCCTCCGCGCCTGGGACACGCCACCCCTCTGCTTGATCGCAGGGGACGCGCCTTCCTGCGCCGGTTCATCACCCCGGTCCCGCGGGATTCACTTTCTCAGGAAGCACGGGAAGCCGCGGATGTTTACATAAAAGCGCTTTTCCTGCTACAGTACCGTCCCTGAGGCACTTAAATACGGTTGCTGGGGGCTTCCGGAGAGAGCGCATCAGGGCTATTTCGTCGTAATTCCGGGCGAAATGAAGCGTCAACAGCCGATACTGCCTGAAGCCCAAAAGGCCGAGTTTATCGGCGGTAGCGGAATGAGCCCTGGAATTACGGAAATAGCCCGTCCGGCCGAACGCAGGCAGCCCCCAACTGCCGAATATAACAAGAAGTTTCTCCCACATTTTCCCGGAAGGATTATCACGCAATGGCAGAACAGACCCCCATGATGCGACAGTACCTGGAGATCAAATCGGGGTACCCGGACGCGATCCTCTTCTTCCGCATGGGGGATTTCTATGAGATGTTCCTGGACGACGCCCTGCTGGCGTCGCGCATCCTCGACATCACCCTGACATCCCGCAACAAGGGGAGCGGCGATGAAATCCCATTCTGCGGGGTCCCCTACCATTCCGCCACCCCCTACATCGCCAGGCTGATCGAGAACGGTCACAAGGTTGCCATCTGCGAACAGGTGGAGGACCCGAAACAGACCAAGGGGATCGTGCGGCGCGAAGTGGCCAGGGTCATAACCCCCGGCCTGCTGATCGAGACCGAGAGCCTCTCCCCCGACGACAACAACTACCTGCTGGCGCTGCGCCCGGGGACGCGGGACCAGTGGGGAGTTGCCTGGCTTGACCTGTCCACCGGAGAGTTCATGGTAACGGAACTTGGCGGAGCCGCCGCGGCCCTGGGGGAAGCGGTCTGCGTCAACCCGGCCGAAATTCTGCTGCCGGAGGGACTGGAGCAGGAGAGCCTGCCGCCGGACCTGACATCGTACCTGTCCCGGAAGATCGTCTCCCGCGCTCCCGAGTGGGTCTACGAGCGCGACTATGCCGCTTCGCTGCTCTGCGGCCAGTTCGGCGCCGCCTCGGCCGAAGCTCTGGGGCTGGAGGAGATGCCCTGCGGCCTGACGGCGGCCGGCGCAGCGCTGTACTATCTGCAGGAGAACCGCAAATCCGCCATCCCCCACATCCGCGACATCCGCGTCTACCGGCGCTCCGAGCACCTGGCGCTGGACCCGGCAACCCGCCGCAATCTGGAGATCACCGCCACCATGGCCGAGGGGCGCAAGAGCGGGTCGCTGCTGGGTTGTCTGGATCGGACGACGACCGCCATGGGAGCGCGCCGCCTGAAGCAGTGGCTCAGTTATCCGCTGGTGGGGCTGCTCCCCATCCGGCAACGCCTGGATGCGGTGGAGGAGCTGCTGGAGGCGGCCCTGACCCGCGAGGAACTGGCAAACCATCTGGAGGGAATTGCCGACCTGGAGCGCCTGAACGGCCGCATCGGCATGGCGGGCGCAGGCGGCAGGGATCTGCGGGCGCTGCACGATTCCCTACTGAAAATCCCTCCGCTGAAGGAGCTGCTTGCCACGCTCCAGGCGCCGCTGCTGCAACAGCTGGCCGGGGATATCGATCCCCTGGAAGACATCCTGAGCCTCGTGGGACGCGGCATCGTGGAGAATCCCCCCTTCTCGCTCCGCGAGGGGGGACTCATCGCCCCCGGCTACAACGGGGAACTGGACGAGCTGCGCTCCATCAGCCGCGAGGGAAAGGGGTTCATCGCCCGCCTGGAAGCGCAGGAACGGGCCCGAACCGGTATCTCGTCCCTCAAGATCCGCTTCAACAAGGTGTTCGGCTACTCCATCGAAGTGACCAAGAGCAACCTGGCAGCCGTGCCCCCTGACTACATCCGCCGCCAGACCCTGGCCAACGCAGAGCGCTACATAACGGAAGAGCTGAAGAGCTACGAGGAGAAGGTACTGGGTGCCGAAGATCGCATCTGCGAGTTGGAGTATTCCCTGTTCCAGGAGATCCGCGAAACGGTTGCGGCGGAGGGAGCGCGCATCGCCCGCACCGCGGACGGCCTGGCGGCGCTGGACACGCTCATCTCCCTGGCCACGGTTGCGGACGAACGCAACTACTGCAAGCCCAGGGTGGATGACTCGGATCTGATCGACATAAGGGAGGGACGGCACCCGGTCATCGAGGCCATGAAGCTGGGGGAGCGCTTCGTACCCAACGACACCAGGCTGGACGGAGCGGAGAACCAGATCCTGATGATCACCGGCCCCAACATGGCCGGCAAATCCACCTTCATGCGCCAGGTGGCGCTGATCACCCTCATGGCCCAGTCCGGGAGTTTCGTCCCGGCCTCATCCGCCTCCATCGGTATCGCGGACCGCATCTTCACCCGGGTAGGCGCCGGAGACAACCTGGCCCGGGGCCAGTCGACCTTCATGCTGGAGATGATGGAGGCGGCCAGTATCCTGCGCAACGCCACCCCCAGGAGCCTGATCGTAATGGACGAGATCGGCCGCGGCACATCCACCTTCGACGGCGTCTCCATCGCCTGGGCCGTGGCCGAGTACATCCACGACAGCCCCACCTGCCGCAGCCGCACCCTGTTCGCCACCCACTACCACGAGCTCACCGAACTGGCGGCGACGCGGGAGCGTATCCGCAACTTCACCGTGGCCGTGCGGGAATGGAACGACCAGGTCATATTCCTGCGCACCATAGTTCCCGGCAGCGCCTCCCATTCCTACGGCATCCAGGTGGCCAGACTGGCGGGGATGCCGGCGGATATCATCGAACGGGCAAAGGAGGTCCTGCGCAACCTGGAGAGCGGCGAACTGGAGGAGGGAGCGCCGCGCATCGCCAGAAGCCGCAGGAAGCAACCCAGGGAACCCTCCCCCCAGTTTTCCCTCTTCGAGTCCAGCGAGGACCTGCTGCGCACCCGACTGAAGAAGCTGAACATCGCCACCCTGACGCCGCTGGAGGCGCTCAACCTGCTGGACGAGCTGAAACGGATGGTATAGACCCTGTCAGGTATTCAGGACAGATTGAAAAAACTGAATATTTCTGCTATTACTTCGAAGTGGACTTTTCCGGCCTCCCGTGCCTGGCAGGTTCCTCATCACCTACCGCCATAATCCGCCTCTCTGAAAAGAACGATCCTATGACCAGAATTTTCAACATATTCGTCTGCCTGCTGCTTGCCGTTCTGCTCCTGCCGTATCCGCTCCAGGCCGCGAAAAAGAGATCAGCACACAGACCGGTCCAGGAGGAGCAGGACGCCGCCGGTCGGCCCCTGGCCGTTCTGGGAAACATCAGACACTGGTCCAACCCCGATTACACGCGCGTCTCGCTGGAACTGGACCATGACGTGGTCTGGGAATCCCACGAGATCGGCAGGGGAGCAGCCGGCAAACCGGGCAGGATTTTCATCGACCTGAGCCGCACCAGACTGGCCAGGGGAGTCAGGGACATCACTATCGGCGACGGCCTGCTGAAAGGGGCCCGCGTGGCCCAGTACCGGCCGCAGGTGGTGCGGGTGGTGCTTGACACCGAAAACATCAAGAACCACAAGATATTTCCCCTGTCCGACCCCGCCCGCATCATCATTGACGTACGCGGCGAACGCCCCACCGAGATATCAAAACTGGAACAGACCATCAGCGCCAATCTGGAACCGAAACCGGAACCGAAGCGAGAAGAGCCTGTTCCGGTCACCAGGAAAAAACGCCCGGCCAGAAAGCCGGGCATCTCCAGGATTCGCCGTATCGTAGTGGATCCCGGCCATGGCGGCCACGATTCCGGCGCGGTGGGACCGAACGGCGTCCAGGAAAAGGATGTGGTTCTGTCGATAGCCCTCAAACTGCGTGACATGCTCAAGGAAGAGCTGGGACTGGATGTGGTCATGACCCGCTCCACCGACGTCTTCATCCCGCTGGAGGAGCGGACCGCCATCGCCAACAAGGTCAACGCCGACCTCTTTATCTCGGTTCACGCCAATGCCGCCAACAACCACAGCGCTTCCGGCATCGAGACCTACTACCTCAACCTCGCCAAAACCGAGAAGGCCGCCCGACTGGCGGCCAAGGAAAACGGGACCTCCCTGGAAAAGGTGAGTGTACTGCAGGCCATCCTGTTCGACCTGATGGCCAACTACAAGCTGAACGACTCGGCACACCTGGCAGAAGATGTCCAGAAGTCCCTCCACAAGAGGATTTCCGAACTTCACGAAAATGTTAGGAATCTCGGGGTCAAGCAGGGGCCGTTCTACGTGCTGGTGGGAGCCACCATGCCCAGTATCCTGGTGGAGACCGCCTTTGTGAGCAACGCCCAGGAGGAGTCCCGCCTGAAAGACCCGGCTTATCAGGAGGTTACCGCGGAAGGGATCATGGAAGGGGTGCGGGGGTATATTTCCAGCCTGAGATGATCTTCATCCCCGGTTCCATCTGAACCGGGGGCTGCCCATGGGTCGTCAGTCGGACCGGATCACTTCGGCTGCAGTACTCTTTTCACGGCGGCCGCCTTCTGGGCCTCGATACGTCTGGCCACCTCTTCCGCAACCTGTTCGGGGGTCAGGTTCGTGCTCTCCGGAAGCTGCGCGACAGTGGCGTGGACGCGCTGGATGTTCTCCTTGGAAACCGGGGTCGGCGGCGCCTTAGGAGGGGGCTCATACGCGGCCATCGTCAGCAACAGATTCCGCATCAAACGGTAGACGAGAAATAACGCCAGCAACAACGGAACGATGTCCTCGCGCCAGTAATCCAGGCTCTGTTCGGCCATCATGTTGCCGGCCAGCAGACCGCCGCAGGCAATCATCAGCCCGAAGGCGTTGCCGATGACCCGGTACTCGATGTCCGCCGGGATCTTGATTTCAGCCGTTCCGTTGGCCACACATCCACCCTCTCGTGAATTGACGGTCCCGACTTCGCGGGCCGTTCCTTTATACCCATCGGCAATTTCATCAATTTCTATAGATTTTTTCAATCAAAACAGGTCAAACGACTGTCCGGAAAGGCGGGGGCTGCATGGCGTGGCGGGGTTCATCATCCACTGCGTCACCATAGAAAACAGATGGCGCTCCGGACACACTCGCACCAAGAAAAAGAGCCCGCTCTCGGCATTGAGAACGGGCCCCTGGATCAGGTTATTTCAGAATGAGAGAGTCTGCTACTCCCTCACGAAGGTATCCATGTCCAGCTCATCCACCATCCCCATGATACGGGCATAATCCGACTCTATCAGCGTATAATGGTCACGGGTTTTCCGGGCGTTCAACTCGAATATTGCCCGTACCTGGGGATCAGAGACCTTGGCGGCGTTTTCCATCAGGGCCTTTTCCAGGTGTTTCTCCCGTTTCATGGCCAGTTCCATGGCCTTCTGCTCGCTGAAGTTGCTCTCCACAAGGCGCGAGATGGAAGCGTACCAGATTGCCTCGTGGTCCGGGGGAGTGTTCAGATAGGCATCCAGGGAAGGTATGTCGGTTCCCTGGTAGGAACTGTACAGATGTTCCGCATGTTCACGCTCATCCCTGGCCAGCTGCTCAAACAGCTCCCTTGCCGCCTGATCATGCATCATCTTTGCCCCCAGCGAGTAGAAGTACACCGCGTTCTTGGCAGTCCGAATGGAACGTTTGACGGCATCCTGAATGTTGATTGTCATGGGGGGGCCTCCTTTTCCGGGCAAAACAGGTTTCCAGAACATGTGGTTTCAGCGCTTGTATTAAAATTGTACCCTCCTCCGCAACGCTGTCAAGAGGCTGTCAGCCGGCGTTTCGCCAAAGCGATTGACAGCCCTCGCCCGGCCCGTGTAATACTGTTGGTACAATCAAAACATGGAGGCGCCAACGTGGCAATTGAACCGAATAAAGTCATCTATTCCATGATGAGGGTCAGCAAGTTCTACGACAAGAAACCGGTCATCAAGGACATATCCCTCTCCTACTTCTATGGCGCCAAGATCGGCGTGCTGGGCCTGAACGGATCGGGCAAGAGTTCCCTGCTCAAGATCATGGCCGGGGTAGACAGGGATTACAACGGCAAGGCAGTGCTCTCGCCCGGCTACACCGTGGGCTACCTGGAGCAGGAGCCGGTCCTTGACGAGAACAAGAGTGTGCGCGAGATCGTCGAGGAAGGCGTTCAGGAAACGGTGGATCTGCTGGCGGAATTCAACGCCATCACCGATAAGTTTTCCGAGCCGGACGCCGATTTCGAAAAGCTGTGCGACCGCCAGGCAGTGCTGCAGGAGAAGCTGGACCATCTGGACGCCTGGGACCTGGACAGCCGCCTGGAGATGGCCATGGACGCCCTGCGCTGCCCTCCGGGCGACACGCCGGTCAAGGTGCTCTCGGGAGGAGAGAAGCGCCGCGTGGCCCTCTGCCGCCTGCTGCTGAAGAAACCGGATATCCTCCTTCTGGACGAACCGACGAACCACCTGGACGCCGAGACCGTCGCCTGGCTGGAGCACCATTTGCACAGCTACCCCGGCACGGTCATCGCCGTGACCCATGACCGCTACTTCCTGGACAACGTGGCCGGCTGGATCCTGGAGCTGGACCGCGGCGAGGGAATCCCCTGGAAGGGGAACTACTCATCCTGGCTGGAGCAGAAACAGGCCCGCCTCGCCAACGAGGAGAAAACCGCCAGCGATCGCCAGAAGACCCTGGAACGGGAGCTGGAGTGGATCAGGATGTCGCCCAAGGGACGTCACGCCAAGGGGAAGGCGCGCATCACCTCCTACGAGAAGCTCCTGTCGGAGGAGAGTGAAAAAAGGGCGAAGGACCTGGAGATCTACATCCCGCCCGGGCCGCGCCTGGGCAACGTGGTGGTGGAATTCAACGACGTCTCCAAGGCCTACGGCGACCGCCTGCTGTACGACAATCTCACCTTCAACCTCCCTCCCGGTGGCATCGTGGGAGTCATCGGTGCCAACGGCGCCGGCAAGACCACCCTCTTCCGCCTGATCACCGGCCAGGAGCAGTGCGACTCGGGCACCATACGCATCGGCGACACGGTAAAGCTTGGTTACATGGACCAGTCCCGCGAAGCACTCAAACCGGAGCAGACCATCTGGGAAGCCATCTCCGGCGGCGACGAGAACATCCAGCTGGGCAAGATCACCGTCAACTCCCGCGGTTACGTGTCGCGTTTCAACTTCTCCGGCTCGGACCAGCAGAAGAAGCTGGGCATGCTCTCCGGCGGCGAGCGGAACCGTGTGCACATGGCCAGGATGCTGCGCGAAGGCGCCAACGTGCTGCTCCTGGACGAACCAACCAACGACCTGGACGTGAACACCATGCGGGCGCTGGAGGAGGCCCTGGAGAACTTCGCCGGCTGCGCCGTGGTCATCAGCCACGACCGCTGGTTCCTGGACCGCATCGCCACCCATATCCTGGCCTTCGAGGGGGATTCCAGCGTGGTCTTCTTCGACGGCAACTATTCGGAGTACGAGGAAGACCGAAAGAAACGACTCGGCGCGGCGGCAGACCAGCCGCACCGCATCAAGTACCGCCAGCTGACCAGGGCCTGACCGGTCCGGCAATATTCCGTGAACGAAACGCCCCGTCATCTGAAAGAGACGGGGCGTTTTCTGTTTCAGGTCCGCTCGATTTTGCAGACCGAAAAAACTGTTATTTTGTCTGATTATGAGTTAATAAAACCGGAACTGGATAGAATTTACTTACGTACTGGCGCAACACACGAGGGGATACCTACACTTAACATGGCACACGAAGATCTGAACCAGTTAAAAATCGACAAGACGGCCGTAGCGCCCCGGCCCGGAAAATCCCGGAGCAGAAGGTTGCTGATAGCAGGGATCGTGCTCGTCATCCTGCTGGCTCTCCTCTATTTCAGCGGCATGTTGCGCCCGGCGGCCAGCGTCGAGACCGTGAACGTCCAGCAGACCTATCCCTCCCAGGGCTTTACCCTGCTGAACGCCAGCGGCTACGTTGTTGCCCAGCGCAAGGCCTCGGTCGCCTCCAAGGCCACCGGACGGCTCGTCTGGCTGGGTGTTGAGGAAGGAAGCGCCGTCCGGCAGGGTGAAGTCATCGCCCGGATCGAAAACGCCGACGTGCTCGCCAGCCAGTCACAGGCGGCCGCCAGCCTCAACAACAGCCGCACGGTTCTTGACCAGACCCTGGCGGAATTGCGCGACGCCGAACTCTCCCTGAAGCGCTTCAGGGAACTGCAGCCCGGAGGCGCCGTCTCCAAAGCCGACCTTGATGCCGCGCAGGCCCGTTATCTCAAGGCAAAAGCAGGGGTTGACGGCGCCAGGGCAAACATCCGGGCAGCCTCTGCAGCTCTCGATTCAGCCAGGGTCGCGGTGGAGTACACCAATATCCGGGCCCCCTTCAATGCGGTGGTGCTGACCAAGAACGCCGACGTGGGGGACATCGTCACCCCCTTTGCCTCGGCGGCCAATGCCAAGGCGGCGGTGGTGACCATTGCCGACATGGGTTCCCTGCTGGCCGAGGTGGACGTGTCGGAGTCCAACCTGGAGAAGGTCAGGGTCGGCCAGCCGTGCGAGATCCAGCTGGACGCCTTCCCCGATCTCCGTTTCCGCGGCGCCGTGCACATGGTCGTGCCCACGGCGGACCGGAGCAAGGCCACGGTGCTGGTGAAGGTCAGGTTCCTGGATTTTGACAGGCGGATCCTGCCGGAGATGAGCGCCAAGGTGGCTTTCCTCACCCGGCCGGTGGCCGCGTCGGAACAGAAACCACGGACGACGGTCAACCCGGACGCGGTTGTGGCACGGGACGGCCGACGTGTGGTCTTCCTGGTGAGGGACGGCCGGGTCCGTGAGATTCCGGTAAAGCTCGGCGCCAGGGTGGGCGACCTGGTGGAGGTGACCAGCGGCGTCAAGCCCGGAGACAGCGTGGTCCTGCGCCCCGCCGAAAACCTGCGGGACGGTTCCCGGATCAAGCTCCCCGAGAAGTGAGCCATGGACCAGACAGGCCTTGCCATCGTTCAGATACGCAATCTTTCCAAGTCCTACCGCCGGGGTTCCCAGATCATTCCGGTGCTGGAGGACATAACCTTCGATATTCCCGATGGCGAGTTCCTGGCCCTGATGGGGCCATCCGGTTCGGGCAAGAGCACCCTGCTCAACCTTGTCGCGGGGATCGACAGCGCCGATTCCGGCAGCATCCTCATCGGCGGGGTGGAGATCACCACCCTGGCCGAGACCGAGCTGGCCCGCTGGCGGGCGCTGCACGTCGGCTTCATCTTCCAGTTCTACAACCTGATCCCGGTCCTGACCGCCTTCGAGAACGTGGAGCTGCCGCTGCTCCTGACCCGGCTGTCGCGCCGGGAACGCTCCGCCCACGTGGAGACCGCGCTACGGGTGGTGGGTCTCGCCGACCGCATGGACCATTACCCGGCCCAGCTTTCCGGCGGCCAGCAGCAGCGGGTTGCCATCGCCCGGGCCATCGTCACGGACCCGGACATCCTGGTTGCCGACGAACCCACCGGTGACCTGGACCGGGTCTCGGCCGGGGAGATTCTGGACCTGATGGACCGGCTCAACCACGAGTCGGGCAAGACCATCATCATGGTCACCCACGATCCCCGGGCGGCTGAAAGGGCCCACGTCATCAGGCATCTGGAAAAAGGCGAACTGAGCGATGCATCTCGCTAAACTGCTCTGGAAAAACGCCTTCCGCCACCGCCTCCGCACCTCCCTCACCATCCTCGGCATCACCGTTGCCATCCTCTCCTTCGGCATGCTCCGTACCCTCGTCGGCGCCTGGTACGCCGGGGTTGACGCCTCGTCTGCCAGCCGGCTCGTCACCCGCAACGCCATCTCCCTGGTCTTTTCCCTCCCCCTGTCCTACAAGGAACGTATCCGCCAGACGGACGGCGTACGGCGGGTGGCCGCCGGCAACTGGTTCGGCGGTATCTACATCGAAGAGAAGAACTTCTTCCCCAACTTTGCCGTGGAGGTGGAGGATTACCTGAATCTGTACCCGGAGTTCGTCCTCTCTCCGGAGCAGCGCGCCGCCGTTATCCGCGACCGCAAGGGGTGCGTGGCCGGCCGCAAGCTGGCGGCCCGGTTCGGCTGGAAGATCGGTGATTCCATCACCCTCAAGGGGACCATCTTTCCGGGTGAGTGGGAACTGGTACTGCGGGGCATCTACCGGGGCAGGGACAAGACGGTGGACGAGACCCAGCTGTTCTTCAACTGGGAGTACCTGAACGAGACCATGAAGAAGAACGTTCCGCGCCGGGCAAACCAGGTGGGTTTCTACATGGTGGGGCTGACCGACCCGAACCGGTCGGCGGAGGTGGCGCAGGCCATCGACGCCACTTTCAGAAACTCCCTGGCCGAGACCCTGACCGAGACGGAAAAGGCCTTCCAGCTCGGCTTCATCTCCATGACCGAGGCCATCGTCATCGCTATCCGGCTGGTGTCCTACGTGGTGATCGTGATCATCATGGCGGTGGTCGCCAACACCATGGCCATGACGGCGCGGGAGAGGATGGGCGAGTACGCGGTGTACAAAACCCTGGGCTTTCGCGGCTACCACATTGCCGGTCTGATTTTCGGCGAATCGCTGGTCATCACCATGACCGGCTGCGTTTTCGGCGTCGCCCTCACCTTTCCGGCGGCCAAGGCCTTCAGCAGTGCTCTATCCAACTATTTCCCCATCTTCAACGTATCGCCCGCAACCATCGGCCTGGATCTGGCCGCCGCCCTGCTGGTAGCGGTGGTCGCGGCGCTGTTCCCGGCCTGGCGCGCCACCACCATCCGCATCGCCGACGGCCTGAGGAGGATCGGTTGACCATGGCCATCCCCTTTTCCTACAGCCTGCGCAACCTCTGGACCCGCCGCCTGACCACGGCACTGACGGCCTCGGGCATGGCCCTGGTGGTGTTCGTCTTCGCCTCGATCCTGATGCTGTCCGAGGGGCTCAGGAAAACCCTGGTGGAGACCGGCTCGCCGGACAACGTGGTGGTGATCCGCAAGGGCTCGGTTTCCGAGGTGCAGAGCGGGGTGGAGCGCCTCCAGGCGGCCATCGTGGAGACCGATCCCCAGGTGGCGTTCGGCTCCGGGGGGAGGCGCCTCCTGGCCAAGGAGCTGCTGGTGCTGATCAACCTCCCCAAGCGGGGCACCGGCAAGACCTCCCAGGTCTGCATCCGCGGCATCCAGCCCGAATCGCTGCAGCTTCGCCCCCAGGTCAGGCTGCTGCAGGGGAGAATGCCCAGGCCCGGTTCCTCGGAGATCATGGCCGGGGCCAGCATCGCCCGGCGCTTCCGGGGCGGCGGCGTCGGCGAGACGCTACGTTTCGGCATGCGCGACTGGACCGTGGTGGGGATCTTCGACGCCGGCAACAGCGCCTTCAGCTCCGAAATCTGGGGCGACGCCGACCAGCTCATGCAGGCTTTCCGGCGGCCGGTCTACTCTTCGGTGCTCTTCAAGCTGGCCGATTCCTCGGCCTTTCCCGAGGTAAAAAAACGGCTCGAAGGCGATCCCCGCCTGACGCTCGACGTGCGGCGCGAGACCAGGTACTACGCCGACCAGTCGGAGATGATGGCCAAGTTCCTCCGTATCCTGGGGCTGTCGCTGACGGTCATCTTTTCCCTGGGCGCCATCATCGGCGCCATGATCACCATGTACTCCGCCGTGGCCAACCGCACCGGCGAGATCGGCACCCTGCGGGCGCTCGGCTTCCAGCGGTGGGACATCCTGGCGGCCTTCCTCATGGAAGCGCTGCTGCTGGGACTGACGGGCGGCTGCATCGGCCTTTTCTGCGCCTCCTTCCTGCAGCTCTTCACCATCTCCACCCTGAACTTCCAGACCTTCTCCGAGCTGGCCTTCAGCTTCACCCTCACCTTCGAGATCTTCTACAAATCCCTGCTCTTCTCCGTCATCATGGGTTTCGTCGGTGGCGTCCTGCCCGCCTTCCGCGCCGCGCGGAAGAACATCGTCGAGGCGCTGCGGGTGACGTGAGGCTCTCGGCAACACATTCCCGGCGGGCTCTACCATGTCATTTTGCGCGGCAATGGCGGACAACCCGTGTTTCTGGGCGACGATGACCGATTCCGTTTTTATCTACTGCTGCAGGAAGGAACCTTCCGTTTCGGTTACCGTATTCACGCCTTCTGCCTCATGACCAACCATCTCCACCGGGCCCTGCAATGCGGCGACATCCATTTTGCCGCGTGCCATGCAGAATCTCTCGTTCCGTCATACCCGCTGGATCAACTGGCGTAACAACAGAACAGGTCATCTGTTCCAGGGGCGCTACAAGGCGGTTCTGGTGGATAGTGGCGGCTATCTCCTGGAATTGATGCGCTATATCCACCTGAATCCCGTGCGGGCGAGAAATGCCTTGACGGTTCCATCGAACGTGCACCCAGGCTGACAGCGAAAAATTTAATCGCGGAAGTATGTCGGGCCTATGCTATAAGTGAGAACGATATCAGAGCGGCATAGCACATCAGCGAAGCTCGCGCCGTCGCGGGATTGCTTGCGAGAGAGTTGGGGTGCGCGACCCTTTCCGAAAT
>CAZRPI010000049.1:0-23258 GCA_964601865.1 uncultured Pelobacter sp.
TGGCGATGGGACTCGAACCCGCAACCTGCTGATTACAAGTCAGCTGCTCTGCCAATTGAGCTACGCCAGCCCGTTACCCATCGACCCAGACAGAATTTATTTATTTAAAGAAAAGTGTCCGACATGTCAAGACATTATTTTTGCCCTGGCAATTTTTTTTGAATGTTCTGACCAATCGGAATCTTCACCCGCAACACCGCGGCCCCAGAGGGGGAAGCCCCCGAAAGCACCGAATACCGCCAAAGCTGGATGTGCGCCATTATACCAGATATTTAGCCCGTCACAGGTGAGGTTGAACGTTTTTAACTTCAGGCTACGGTCACAGGAGGCGACAGAAATTGCCTGATTTTCTTCAGGGCCGCTTCCTCAATCTGACGAACCCGTTCGCGGGATATGGAAAAATGAGCGGCAATATCCTGAAGTGTCAGGGGGTGGTCGGCCGTAACCCTATGTTCGATGATATAACGCTCCTTTTCGTTGAGGCGTTCAACCGCGTGCGCAACCTCACGTCGCAGCTCATGCTGCGCCTGGAATTGGGAGAGCAGTTCTTCCTGATTCATCCGGTCGTCGACCAGTCCCTCCAAAACGGTGGCTCCACCACCACCAGGCAACTCGGCGTCCAGTGAGGATTCGCCCCGCATGCGCTGCTCCATCTCCATGACTTCACCATCAGACACATTGAGCGACAGGGCTATTGAGTGCACATCATCGTCACCTTCCAGCCGCCGGATAGCATCTCTCGCCTCGCGCAATTTGAAAAAAAGCTTTCGCTGGGATTGTGTCGTACCGATCTTGAGAAGACTCCAGGCGGAGATGACATGGTTCTGAATATAGGCCTTTATCCACCAAACTGCGTATGAGGTCAACCGGACCCCTCTGAACGGATTAAATTTTTTAACCGCCATCATCAAACCAATATTGCCCTCCTGGATCAGGTCGAGCATCTTGAGACCATAATGGCGATATTCGTAGGCAACTCTTACAACAAAACGCAGGTTTGAGGTGATAAGGGTATGGGCGGCATCCAAGTCCTTCTTTTCAAAGAATTTCACCGCGACCCTGTGCTCCTCCTCCTCGCTTAGCACAGAAAATTTTCTTATTTCGGCCAGATAGAGCGTCAGGCCATCGGCAACGACCGGAAGATTCAGCGCCATTTTACCAGGAAATCTCCTTATTCTTTTCTACTGCCCTACGGTTAGCACTCAGGGCGTACGACTGCCAACACTCTAGCAGGCAACCCCGCCAAAATCAAGGAGCTTTCTTGTACCCCCCTGGAACGAAAAGGACTTCCGCAAGAAGCCCGATTTTCCCGGTAGTTAGACACAAAAGAGCGATCATCATTTTGGCGGCCGCCCTCTTGATGGCATTTCCAGCATTGTTACTGTTTCATCATCGCCGCCAGCTTGCTCTCCCATCGCCAGGCGTCCTCGACGATGGTGCGCAGGTCGTCATGCTCCGGCTGCCAGCCGGTGAGTCTTCCGATCCGGTCGGCCCGCGCCACCAGTGAGGCGGGATCCCCGGGGCGGCGTCCGGCCTCAACCACCTTGAAACCCACGCCACTCACCTCTTTCACCAGATCCAGGACTTGGCGAACGCTGCTCCCCTGGCCGTAACCCACGTTCATGGCGGTGGACTCGCCCCCCTGCTCCAGGTAGCGCAGGGCGTGCAGATGGGCTGAGGCCAGATCCTCGATATGGATGTAATCCCGGACACCGGTGCCGTCGGGAGTCGGGTAGTCCGTGCCGTAGATGGCGACACTTTCCCTTATTCCCAGTGCAGCCTGGCAGGCGACCTTGATCAGGTGGGTCGCCTCGGGCGTACGCTGCCCCATGCGGGCCTGGGGGTCGGCGCCGGCCACGTTGAAATAGCGCAGGGCCACGTATTTCATGCCATGGGCGGCGCAGGCGTCGCGCAGCATCCATTCGCTCATCAGCTTGGAGGTGCCGTAGGGGTTGATGGGGGCCAGGACGCTTTCTTCTCCGGCAACGCCTCCCTCGGGGAATCCGTAAACAGCCGCCGTGCTGGAGAAGATGAAACGCCTGACGCGATGCCTCACGCACGCCTCCAGCAGTCCCAGGGTGTTGCGGGTGTTGTTGCCATAGTACTTGAGCGGCAGCGAGACGGATTCGGGCGCGATGATGGCCGCGGCGAAGTGCAGCACGGTGGTGAAACCGTGGCTCTGGAAGGCGTCGTTCAGGGCGGCCGTGTCGCAGAGGTCGCCGATGATCAGTTCCTCGCCGTGCACGAGGGCGTTGGGGAATCCGGTTGAAAGGTTGTCGAAAACAACGACCCTCTGTCCCGACTCGCTGAGCTGACGGACGACATGGCTGCCGATATAGCCGCAGCCGCCGGTGACCAGGATTTTTTCTGACATGGGGATTTCCTTACAGGTATTTTTTGATGTTTTCCAGCGCCCGCTCCAGCCTCTCGTTGGAATGGGCCTCGATGGTCCAGACCGCTTCTGGGGCGTAACGATCCAGCAGGCTGAAAAGCCTGTCGAAGTCGATCTGTCCCTCGCCCAGCGGCAGATGCTCGTCCGCCTCGCCGAAATTGTCGTGTAGATGGGTCTCGGCAATCTGTGCGCCAAGCGCCGAGAACCATTCCTCAAGGCTGACTTCGGAGAACATGTTCCAGTGTCCCGCGTCGAAGCAGTGGCGGAACAGCGGGTCGTCGATGGCTGCCAGCAGGTCACGTAGTGAGGACGGCTCTTTCTCGAAGATGTTCTCCATGGCAATGACGCAGCCGATATCCCGCGCCTTGGGAAGAAAGCCCCGCCAGAAGCGGATGCTGTTCTCCAGCCAGGGTCGCCGGTCGTTACCATGGCGCAGTTCGTCCAGGCCGGGATGGAAGACGATTACCCTCGGCTTGAGGATTTCCGCGGCCTTGAAAACCTGCTCGAAGCGCTTTCGGGTTGCCTCGCGAATGGTTCGGTCCAAGGCTCCCGGGTTCAGGTCCATGAAGGTTGCGTGGATCGTCGTCGCCAGTCCCGCGTCCATCAGCTTACGAGCCGGGATAAGGAGGTTCTCCTCGGTATGGTTGTCCAGCGCCTCGGATGAGAAATAGATCTCCGGGTTGATCCGTTCCCGGAGGATGAAGTCCAGGTTTTCAAAAAGGCGGAGGTATGGTACGTGAGCATGTATCTTGCTGTTCATGGCAGAGGCTGTTCCTAGATTAGTTTTCATCCGGAGTATCCGGATTGAAACTAGATTACGGAGGGCGCTTCGGGATGCGCTATCAGATTTCCCAGTTTGGCAATAGATGATGATTCCCCCAGGACTATCAGCGTATCTCCGGCGTCAATCTTGGCCTGGGAGTGGGGGTTGAACAGCATTTTGCCGCTGCTTTTCTTTATCCCCACGATGATGACGCCGGTTTCCTTGCGGAATCCGGAACTGACCAGGGTCTCTCCCGCGAAAACCGACTGGGCCGGAATGCTGATCTCCTCCATCTGCAGGTCCAGCTGCTCGTTGCCGGTTGCTATTTCGATGAAATCAACCACATTGGGGCGGAGGATCGACTGGGCCATCCTGGAGCCCCCGATAACGTAGGGGGATACGACCTTCGAGGCGCCGGCCCGTTTCAGCTTGATGTCGGAACCATCCTCCCCGGAACGGGCCAGGATAAAGAGGTCCGGGTTGAGTCCGCGGGCCGTCAGGGTGATGTAGACGTTCTCCGAATCCGAGGATACTACCGAGATCAGCCCCTTGGCCCGTTTGATGCCGGCCCTGAGCAGGGTCTCATCCATGGTGGCGTCCCCCTTCATGTGCAGGTACCCCTCCTCTTCCAGTTTTTCGGTGGGTTCCGGGAACTTCTCGACCACGACAAAGGGGAGCTTGTTGGCGGAAAACTCCTTGCAGATCAGCGAGCCGATCCGTCCGAAGCCGCAGACTATGTAATGGCCTCTGAGGGCGTCTATCTTCTTTTCCACTTTCTTTCTCCCGATTACCCGCTGGATCTGCCCCTCGAACATGATCTGGGCCAGGCTCCCAACGATATAGCCCAGGACGCTGACACCCACCACGATGAGCGTCATGGTGAAGACCTTGCCCGTATCCGACAGGTCGTGGACTTCCTTGAAACCGACGGTTCCGAGAGTGATGACCGTCATGTACAGTGCGTCGAGAAAACGCCAGTGTTCGATGGCGACAAAACCGGTCGTGCCCACCGAAACGAGCAGCAGGAGGATGGTTACGGATATTTTCAGGTGTCGAACGGGATCCATGGCGCCTCGGATACGCGTAAGAATATCCGTTGATTGTGCAAAATTCAAGAATTGAATATTTTGGCCGGTATGACAAGGTTGAATTAATCGTATTGACATCCTAGACTGATCGGTCTATTTTTTTGCAACCGGATGGGTTAGTACTAAAGAATTGTTCCCGAGGTTCACCAGCGTAACCCGAAAGTATTAAGCTGCCCGGAATCAATGGATGTTTGGTGACGAGAAGATTCCTTGAAGTCGGTCATGGTCGAGGCCGTGTCGGTTGATAAGACAAGCGGTCTATTTTTTTGCCGTGTTAAGTTCGTATGTGCGGTTCGGCCTTCCCGGACATCCGCGATGTGCCGGGGGTTTAAGGAGAACCCTTATGTAAATGGATGCCGTCCATGGTTAGTGTGACCCACGACTGAAATCATATCGACAGTTTATGGATGCAAAACCCATTCTTCCCGGCTTTGCTGAAACCAGCGAATTACAGACTTTTAAAAGAGCCCGGATGGTTTATAATATCCAAATCTATTTTTTGGACGAGTGATCCGGTTTTCGCAAAGACTTCATAAAGGAAAAAACGAATGACGACTTTCAAGGCTTTTGCCCTGGTGCCCGCCGCGGGCATGGGCAAGCGCATGGGCTCTGCCATCAACAAGCAGTATCTGCGTCTGGCCGGTCTTCCCATACTGGCTCACACCCTGAGCGTTTTCGAACGGTCTCCGGATATTTACGGGGTTTGTCTGGTCAGTCCGGCCGACGAGATTTCCTACTGCCGGGAGGAAGTGGTGGAGGCGGGCGGTTTCAAAAAGGTTGTGGAAATCGTGCCGGGAGGCAGAGAACGCCAGAACTCGGTGATGAACGGACTCAACGCCCTGAAGCGTCTCGCGTCGGCCGATGACGTGGTGCTGATCCACGACGGGGTGAGGCCGTTCGTTTCCCAACAGATGCTGCACGACTCCATAGCCGTCGCCCGTGCCCATGACGGAGCGCTGGTGGCCGTACCGGCCAAGGATACCATCAAGGTGGTGCGGGACGGAATGGTGATCGACACGCCGGAACGGAGGACGCTCTGGCAGGCGCAGACACCCCAGTCGTTCCGGTTCGGCGTCATCTACCAGGCGCACAGGAGCGCAGATGAAGCCGGCTTTATCGGCACCGACGACTCCTCTCTGGTGGAACGGCTCAAGGGACGGGTCCGGATAGTGGAAGGCGATTATCGCAACATAAAAATTACAACTCCGGAAGATCTAGTACTGGCGGAGGCCTTCCTGTCGGCTCTCCGGAAGGAGTCTTGATGACCGTGAAAAAAAAAGACAGAATTCTCATTATCGACGACGAGGAACTGGTCGCCAAGGTTCTTGAACTTCACCTGGGGGTGGCGGGTTACCCGTACGATTGGGCCATGAACGGCCAGAAAGCCCTGGAGCGGCTAGCCTCCAGACCCTATTCCCTGGCACTGCTGGATATCTGTATGCCCGGGATGAGCGGTGTCGAGGTGCTGGAGAAGATCAAAGAATCGGGCAGCGATATTGCCGTGGTCATGATGAGCGGCCATGGGAGTGAAGACATAGCGGTAAAATGCATGAAAAGCGGAGCGCTCGATTACGTCACCAAACCTTTTGAACTGAACGACGTGCTGCAGCGGATCGAGCAGGCCCTGGTTCACAGGGCGACCCTTCTGGAAAAACGGCGTCTGGAACGTGAAAAGGACGATTTCATTTCCATGCTCTCCCATGACATGAAAAATCCGCTCACGGCCGCCATCGGCTCCATAGATATCACTAGGGAGGGGCGTCTGGGGCCGGTCAACGAGGAGCAGGAGGAGTACCTCCAGTCCGCGATCGACAGCTGCAACGAAGTGGTTTCCATGATAGACAATCTGCTGAGCATCTACCGGTTCGAGGCGGGAAGGATGCATCTTAACGTCCAGCCCTGCGATCCGGGGGATATTCTGCCCCCTCTCGTCAACAGGTTCACCCTGCTGGCAAGGCGCGAGGGAACGGAGCTGGTTGCGGATCTGGAGACGAACCTGCCCTGGGTGGCCGTTGACAGAAACGCCTTCTCCCGGACCATCGGCAACCTGCTCGGCAATGCCCTGAAGTTCACCTCCGAGGGTGGTGAAATCACCCTTTCCTGTCATCCGCTTACCCGGGAAGAGGCGATGAACATCACCATCCCCGACTATGCGGCTCCGTCTGCGGAGAGCCTGCTCGGAGGGCATGAGCGTTTTGTCCGTTTCAGCGTCAGGGACACCGGCAGCGGCATTCCGCTTGAAGACCATGGAAAGATTTTCGAACGTTTCGTTCAGTCCCGCCGTGAAGGCAAGAACTATGGCGGCGCCGGACTCGGGCTGGCGTACTGCAAGCTGATTGTCGAGAAAATCGGAGGGGCAATCTGGGTGGTGAGCGAGCCTGACCGGGGAAGCGAATTCATCATCATCCTTCCGGCTCTTGAAGAGGATTCTTCCGATGGGTAGGGCGCGGGAAGCCTGGCGAACCATGAAGGGGCGTACTTTCCCTGCGGTGTGCGCCCTGCTGCTTTTCCTGGGCATTGCCGCTACGCTTCCGGCCTCGGATATTGACTTCTCCAAGGGGGTGCGGATCGGCTCAGGACCCAAGACCGTGGTGGAGTTCACCGACCCCGACTGTCCCTTCTGCCGCAGCGCGTCACGGTATCTGGACGGTCGTTCGGATGTGACCCGCTACGTGTTCTTTTTTCCGCTGGCCCGCCATCCCCGGGCCAGGGAAAAGGCCCGCTACATCCTCTCCCAGAGCGACAGGGCAAGGACTTATCACGAGGTTATGGCCGGGAAACTGGACAGGGTCAAGACTTTCAGCGCAACCGAGAGTGGCGTCAGGCTCCAGCAGGAACAGTCCGAGATCGCTTCCAGGGCCGGGGTGAGGTCCACGCCGACGTTCATGGTCTTTGGCCGTGTAATCGTGGGGTTTGACGAGCAGAAACTGCGTGAGGCCCTCGGCAGGTAAGGGGTTTTCCGGAAGACGGTTTTGATTGTTCTGCCAAATCTGGGTAGAGACGCATTGCAATGCGTCTCTACGTTTTTCTCCGCCGGTTTGAGAGTGCCCTGATGGCCCGGTAAAACCCCCGCGGTGTCGGGTCAAAAGCGGCAACCCGGCAGTGGAGACGCCGCCCCAGTTCTTCAAGGGACAGGTCGTCCAGAAAGATCCCCTCCCCCTCTTTGAGCATTACGTCCGGCACCAGCAGCGCCTCGCCCGTTTCCCGTCCCGACAGTTCCGCGATGATGTCCTCCCCTGCCACAAGCCCGCTGACGGTGACGCTGTCCCCGAACAGGCGGTTCACCACCGCAACCGTCATGATATCAACGCCTGTTTTCTCGCCGAGCCTTTTCAGAAAATCCGAGACGAACCCGAAGGAAGATACTCCGGTCACGACGGTTACCCGGCAGTCCGCCAGTTTCCGGGCCGAACGCACCGTCCGCGCGGCGTCACGCAGAAAGAGCGGCACCATGCCGACGCCGTTTTCAATCTGGGGGAGGTCGCCGTACGTCCTGAGGGGAGGAAAAGGAAGGGACGCCTTGAGATAGAACTCGTCCGCCAGGAAGAGGAACGGTTCCCCGAGACGTCTGTTCAGCTCTCTGGCCCGCGGTTCCCAGATGGAGACGAAGACCCGGCTGTATTCCCGGTCGACCGGTGTGAGTTGCGGCAGATTCGCCCGGTGCGCCGTCAGGCCGAGCGGCACCACGGCAAGGGAGCGTATGGCGGGGTGCAGCGCCGACAGGTCGGCAACGGTTCGTTCCAGTTCCGGTCCGTCATTCAGTCCCGGACAGAGGACCACCTGGGTGTGCAGGTCGATACGTGCGGCGGCAAGCCGGCGCAGTTGTTCCAGGATGGGCGGTATTCCCGTTCTCCCCAGCAGCTTTTCGCGAAGTTGAGGATTGGTGCAGTGCACCGAGATGTAGAGGGGGGAGAGCCTCTGTCCGACGATACGCCTGAATTCGGACGGTTTCAGGTCCGCGAGGGTGACGTAGGAGCCGTTGAGGAAGGAGAGCCGGTAGTCCTCGTCCCTGACGTAGAGTTGTCTGCGCAACCCCCTTGGGAGCTGGCTGACAAAGCAGAAGACGCAGTTGTTGCGGCATCGGGACGGTTTCGGCGCCTCGAAGATCAGCCCCAGGGGTTGGCCCGGTTCCCGCTGGATCTCCAGTTCCCACAGTTCATGATCCGGTTTGGAAACCAGCAGCAGGAGCTCGTCATCGCCCGAGCAGTAATAGGTGTAATCGATGATGTCCCTCAGGGGATGGCCGTTGACGGCAAGCAGGAGATCACCCGCCTCAACCCCCATTTCCCGGGCGATTGAGCCCGGAACGACCGTCTCGATCGGCAGTCCTTTCATCAGGCGCCCCGGTAGAAGTCGGAGTTCCGGTAGTAACGGGCCAGTGAGCGGAGAAAGACCTGCAGGACAGCCGTGGCCGGAACGGCCAGCAGCATGCCTAACAGTCCGAACAGCTGTCCGCCGACCAGGAGGGCCACGATGGTCACCAGGGGATGGAGTCCCACCGTATTGCCCACCACGCGCGGGGTGATGACCATTCCCTCCAGCGTCTGCACGATACCGAACCAGCCGAGACAGAGCAGGGGATGCAGGATGTCGTGGAACTTCAGCAGGGCCATCGCCATGGAGAGCGCAATTCCGATGAGAGTTCCCGCGTAGGGGATGATGAAGGTTACGCCGGCCAGGGTTCCGATGGCGATGGCGAGGTCAATGCCGATGAAGTAGAGACCGGCGCTGTAGAGCAGGGCCAGGATCAGGCAGACCAGGAGCTGGCCGCGGATGAAGCCCGACAGGACCGTATCCACCTCGGCCAGTTTCTCCCGGTAAGCGACGCGGTACCGTTCGGGGATGAAAGATTCCGTGAGCAGTTTCAGCCGGGGCAGGTCCGCCAGGATGTAGAAGAGGTAGACCGGTATGATGAGGTAACCCAGGAAGGCCAGGATCAGCGATACGGTTGAGGTGAAAGCCCGGCGGATCACGTTCAGGAGCGGCTTCAGAAGTTCGGGAGAGGTGGCGCGGGCCTGCTGGAACAGCTCGTTCAGTTGCCGGGACAGTCTTTCCGGCGTTTCGATGCCCAGGTACGATTTGAGTGAGACCGGTGTTATGTCGTAGAGGCGCTGGGCATAGTCGGGCAGGTTGATCTGGACGCTGGAAAGTTCGTTGCCGATGGATATCGTCAGGAAGGCCGCAAACCCCGCGCACAGGACGACGGCGGTGCTGAAAACCGTCAGTATGCCCGCGGTTCGGCCGACCCCCCGTTTTTCCAGCAGCGTAACCGCGGGATTCAGCATGTAGGCCAGGGCAAAGGCGATGAAGAGCTGCAGCAGAACCGACGAGGTCCGAGAGAGTACCGCGGCGGCGAGGACCAGCAGCGCCAGCGAAACGGCCAGCAGAATTTTTGTGCTTTTGGGCATGGCGGGATGCGCGGGTGCAAGCCCGCGGGGCGGCTGAGCCCCGCAGGCTGCGCTGAAATTCGGCCTATTGATGCAGGCGGAACGTGCCGTCGGCGGACGTGATCGTTGAAATGGCGTGCTTGTAGATCAGAACGTCGGTGTTGAGGTCCAGCAGGACGGAAAAATTGTCGAAGGATTTGATGTGCCCCTCCAGTTTGTCCCCGGACATCATCGTGATGACAACCTTGACCCGTTCTTTTCTGGACTGGTTCAGGTACTGATCCTGGATGTTGAACGGCGCTTTTGCCATGGTGCGTATCCTCCTGTCTCAATTGAAAAAATCAATGCAATTTTGCGAAATAGTAACAAACTTTCCCGGATATTCAAGCCATATAATCTCCTGATCCGCATTAAACCAGGTTATCTGCCGTTTCGCGTAGCGGCGGCTGTCCCGTTTGATCAGAAGCGTTGCCTCTTCCAGGGACAGTTCGCCCGCCAGAAAGGCGCAGATCTCCTTGTAGCCAATGGCTCTCATTGCCTTCAGCTCCCGGTGGAAACCCGCCCTAAGAAGCCTTCGGACCTCATCAGGAAGCCCCGCGGCCAGCATCCCGTCCACCCTTTTTTCGATGCGGTCGTACAGTTCCAGGCGTTCGGTGCGGATGCCGATCTTCAGGGTCGCATAGCGTCGCCGCGCAAAGCCGTGTTCCCTCTGGCTCCGGGAGAGGGGGACGCCGGTCGTTTGATACGCTTCCAGACCGCGGATGATGCGGACCAGATTGTTGGGGTGGATGGTCGAGGCGAGTTCGGGGTCCACCGCGCGCAGCCGCTCCAGCATGGCCCGGTTACCGAGTTCCCGGGCCTCCCTCCGCAATTCCCCTCGGACCTTCTCCGAACCGCCCGGGGAATCCACCAGGCCGTGCAGCAGGGCGCGGATGTAGAGGCCGGTGCCGCCCACGACTATGGGGCATCTGCCGCGGCCCGCGATCCCCGCGATTGCTGCCGCTGCCTCTTCGGCAAAGTCGGCTGCCGAAAAGTTCCGGTCCGGGTCGGCCACGTCCAGCAGGTGGTGGGGGATGCCACCCCGCTCCACAAGAGTGGGCTTGGCCGTACCGATATCCATGCCGCGGTAGATCTGCATGGAGTCGGCGTTGACGATCTCACCGTCCAGCAGCCGGGCCAGCCGCACCGCCAGTTCGCTTTTGCCCGAGGCCGTCGGCCCGCAGATGACGAGGATTTTCTGGGGGGGCTCCGGAATCATATCCGTTTGAATATCTTCTCCAGTTCGGCCAGGGTAATGACATGGGAGACCGGCCGGCCGTGGGGGCAGGTGGCGGCGAAGTCGGTCTCGTCCATGCTGCGCAGCAGTTCGCCTATCTGGCGTTTCTCCATCTGGCGGGCGCCGCGGACGACGCCGTGGCAGGCGATGCGGGAGAGCAGACGGTCCCTGATATCAAGGAATGCCGAGGTGGCCCCCAGTTGCGTGAGTTCGGCCAGGATATCCCTGACGAGAGTCGCGCAATCATTGCCGTCCGCCAGGCGGGGAATAGCGGTCAGGATGACCGTATTCCCTCCGAACGATTCCACCTCAAGCCCCAGCCGGTTCAGTTCGCCGCTGAAGCGCCGGACCGCCTCAGCTTCCGAGAACGACAGTTCCAGGGTCTCGGGGAAAAGGAGCCGCTGGGATTCCACGACATTCTCCTCGAACTGCCTGATGAGCCGCTGGAAGGCAACCCGTTCGCTGGCGGCGTGCTGGTCGATAATGATCAGTTCGTGGTCCGACTGGCAGAGGATGTACTCCGACTGGAACTGGCCGATGATCCCGAGTGACGAAAAGTATCCCCCCCCGCTGGCCGGGGAGTCAGCGGGGCGGAAGGGGGTGTCCGGCTCACTGACATTCTGTGGGGATGGAGTGGCGGGCGCCGGTGGCGTTGGAGCCGTACTTCCTGCCCGGTAATTCCGGGAAAAATCCGGTTGCCGGGGGACAATGCCGAGGGACGCCTGGGCCGCCGCCGCGATCCTTTCCCGGTACGCCTGGCTGGGAGTCGGCGAAGGGGAGATCGGCCGGGGCTCTCCATGGTCCAGCCAGGGTGATTTCCGCAGCAGTCCCTCCAGGGCCGACTGCAGGGTGTCATGCACCACTGTCTGGCGACGGAAGCGGACTTCGTGTTTGGTCGGATGGACGTTCACGTCCACCTCCCCCGGAGCAAGTTCCATGAAGAGCGCCACCACCGGATAACGTCCCCGGTCGATGACTCCCCGGTACGCCTGCATGATGGCGTGCTGGATCACCCTGTCCCGCACGAAGCGGCCGTTGATATAGGTGAACATGGCGCTGGTGGCGGAGCGGCAGGCTTTCGGGGACGAAACGAATCCGCGGACCGAGATGCCGTCGCCTGAGAACGACAGTTCGTGCAGATGGTCCGCGGTGTTCCTCCCCAGGGTCTGGGACAGCCTCCGCAGGAGATTGCCCCGTTGCGTCCGCATCTGTTCGCGTCCCTCGGCGATCCAGGTGAAGGCCACCTCCGGACTGGATATGGCCATGCGGGTCAGGGCATCCCCCGCATGGGCGGCCTCGGTCTCGGCGCTGCGGAGAAACTTGAGGCGGGCCGGCGTGTTAAAGAAGAGCTGTTCGACACTGATTACCGTGCCGACGGCCATGCCGCAGGCCCTGACATCCCTGATCCTCCCCCCTTCGACGACAATTTCGGTACCCTCCAGACTGCCTGCTTCGCGGCTGGCAAGGCGGAAGCGTGAGACCGAGGCGATGGTGGGAAGGGCTTCGCCGCGAAAGCCGAGGGTGCTGATGCCCTCCAGATCGCTGTCGCTTCTGATCTTGCTCGTGGCGTGGCGCTCCAGCGACAGCAGGGCGTCTTCACGGGACATGCCGTGACCGTTGTCGGTGACCCTTATGAGACGTTTCCCCCCGCCGGCCGTCTCCACCGCAATTTCCGTGGCGCCGGCATCCAGGGCGTTTTCAACCAGCTCCTTGATGACCGACGAGGGACGCTCGACCACCTCTCCGGCAGCAATTTTGTTGGTGATGTTTTCCGGCAGGATGGCGATGCGTTGGGGCACTGGCAGTATCTCCGGGAAAAGGGTGGATCTGACAAAAAGAGCGGGATAGCCCGCTCTGTCGGACAAGGTATCAGGTGATGAACTATTTTTTTCCGGACTCCTCGCTGGCGCCGAAGAGGGTGTCGAAGTCATCAACCGGTTTTTTTGTCCCGTTGACGGATACTTCCGGGGTGTCATCCCAGGAAAAATTGCTCAGGTCGTAGGCACCGCCGGCATCGGCGTCTTCCGGACCGGCCAGGGACGCCTCCGCATCAGTACCCTTGCCGCCTGGGGGCTCCAGCAGGTCCGCGAAAACATCGGCGGCGGATTTATCCGCGGTTGCCTTGCGGTCAACGTCAAACGAGAAGGCTGCGCCAACATCCGGTGACGGGCCTGTCGGACCTTCGTCGAAACTGAAGGGGTCACCCTTTGCCGCGCCTACTCCGGCGGAAGGAGCAGGCGCCTCCTGCGGAAGATCGAAGGTGAACATGTCCATTGGTTTCTCCGCGGCCTGGTCGGGGACGGCCCGCGGCGCGGACTCCGTTGCCCGGGCCTCTGCCATGGCGATCCGGGTTTCTTTCTGGAACACGATCGGTCTGAGGCCGTAGGCACTCCTGTGGTCCGAAAGATCGTGCGAACATTTTTTGCAGATGTCACTTCCCTCGAAACTGTTGTACCCGCATTTGGGACACTTCATCGCCGGCTCCCGTGCTATTCATTTTCCCAAATATACTGCAATATCGCGGTAACGGCAAGAGCTGCCGTTTCGGTGCGCAGTATTCTGTCTCCCATGGTTACCGGGATAAAGCCGCTCTGTCTGAAACGCTCTACCTCCCATGGATCGAACCCTCCCTCGGGGCCGATGGCAACAACGGCTGAAAGCGGACGGGTAGAATCGCCCACTACGCTCTTGAGGCGCCTGGTCCGTTCATCCTCCCAGAGTAGCAGGCGCAGTTCCTGTTCACATCCGTCCGCCGCTTCCTTAGCGCCGGGGAGCCAGGCGACCGCCGGTATGTGGCGTCTGCCGCATTGGCGGGCCGCTTCCGCGGTGATTCTGTTCCATCTCTCCAGCTTCTTGGCCCGCTGCTCTTCGCCTATGCGCGGCACGGAACGGAGTCCTCCGAAAAGGAGAAAATCGTGCACGCCCAGTTCCGTTCCCTTCTGCAGGATCAGGTCGGTCTTTTCGCCCTTGGGAAGAGCCTGGCAGATGGTCAGTCTCGGGCTGTCATCCGGCGATTTCACGGGCTCCAGTGATGAGGTCAACCTGACGACTATCATTTCCCTTTCGACCCGGTCGATGCGGCCCCGGTGCTCCGTCCCCGATTCATCAACCAGAACCAGCGGGTTTCCCGACGCCATACGCAACACCCGCGCCGCGTGATTGAAGAGCTCGCCGTCGAGGAATGCCAGGTCGCCGACAATGCAGGCCGATCTGATCATGAAACGCCGGATGCTCATGCCGTTCCGGTTTTTTCGTACAGCATTGCGATCCATTCACCATCGTGGCGGGTCTCACGGTGTACCAGCCTATCGTCCGAAAACCCTCTGAACACGAGAGGCTCTTTTTCCGCCAGGATTCCGGAAAGCACCAGGATTCCGCCCGGCTCCAGATGCCCGATCAGCTGGGGGGCCAGGCGCACCAGCTCCTCCGCAAGGATATTGGCCAGGATGATGTCGAATGTCCCGGCAAGCGCTTCAAGCGGGGTTGTGCCGCACTCCACCTGGTCGGCAACCTCGTTCAGGACGAAATTCTCCGCGGCAACCTCGATCGCCTGGGGATCTATGTCCACCGCGCAGACCCGGCCGGCGCCCAGCTTGACCGCCGCAATGGCCAGAATGCCCGAACCGGTGCCCAGATCCAGTACGGATGGGGTCAGGAGGGTGGGCATGTCATCCATTATGGCTTCCAGCAGTTCCAGGCAGAGACGGGTTGTTTCATGCCCTCCCGTTCCGAAGGCCATGCCCGGGTCCAGACGCAGCACGATGTCGTCCGGTCTGAGCGGCGTTTCTTCCCATGTGGGCAGGATCACCAGCCGACGCCCAACACGCACCGGTTTGAAGTTGGCCTTCCAGCTGCTGCTCCAGTCTTCACTGCACACCGTGGCGATATCCGGTCTCGGCAGGTAAAGTCCGGGGTTGCGCGCCATGAGCAGGTCAAGGAAACGTTCGATTTCCCTGAGCCGCGCATCCGCATCGTCGTCTCCGCTGAAATAGGCCTTGACGGTTTTTATGGGAGAAAGATCGATTTCGCTCTGAGAAAAGGCATCCACCTCAAGATTTTCGATGCAGACACCCGCGCCGGAAAGGTCGGCCAGGTATTCCGCGAAGACGTCGACGAAATCCGCGGGGATCTCGCAGGTAATTTCAAGCCATGTGGAATTCATGTGGTCACCCGATATTTTTTAACCTATGTTTTCAACTGTTTATTAACTTAATATGTCTGTGGTAATAAAAAAACTTGACAAATAGCGCACCTCTAATTAGAAATATAATAGTACCTTAATAAGCCCTGGGTGCCGTCCTGTCATGAAAAGAATCTATGTCTTATCCGATGCAACCGGCGAAACCGCCGAACGGGTCATCAGAGCCGCCCTTTCCCAGTTCTACTACGATGAGGTCAGGGTGGAACGACTCTGCCAGATCCATAACAACGCGGATGTCCAGCAGGCCATGTCGGTTGTCATCAACGAACCGGGCATGATTGCCTACACTCTGGTGGATCCGGCCCTGTCCAGCGTGGTGGCCCAGACGGCGGAGGAACACGGCCTGTACGCGGTCGATCTTCTGGGTGGCCTCATATACAGCCTTTCCTGTTTTCTGGGAACTGCTTCGCAGGCAAAACCCGGGCTTTTGCACCGGATCGACACCGACTATTTCAAAAGGATGGAAGCGGTCAACTTCACCGTTACTCACGACGACGGCCAGGAAACCCAGTATCTGCACAAAGCCGACCTGGTGCTGGTGGGTGCGTCTCGTTCATCCAAAACGCCGCTTTCCATGTATCTTGCTCACAAGGGTTACAAGGTCGCCAATGTGCCTCTGGTCATGGGAATCGAACCGCCCGAGGTGCTGTTCCAGATTGATCAGGAGAAAATAGTCGGTCTGCTCATCGACCCCAAAAGGCTGGTGGAGATCCGCACCTCACGCCTGATCAATATGCAGCAGAGTCCCCGGGGAAGTTACGCCGATTATAGCCATGTGGAAGATGAAATCACGTATTGCAGGCGGCTTTACCGTCAACATCCGCAATGGATGGTAATCGATGTCACAAACAAGTCCGTAGAGGAAGCCTGTTCGGAAATTTTGCGGAAAATGTCCGTACGTGAAAAACGACACGCGGAACAACATACGTAAGGGGAGGTATATCATGAAAATTCTTGTGGTTGAAGACGAAAAAAAAGTTGCCGGTTTCATCAAGAGAGGTCTGGAAGAGGACGACTACCAGGTCACGATCGTCCACGACGGTGCGGAAGGCCTGAAACAGGCTCTGACGGGTGAGTTCTGCCTGGCGATCCTGGATGTGATGATTCCCAAGAAAGACGGCCTGACAGTAATCAAGGAACTGCGTGAGGCCGGCAGCCATATGCCGGTGCTGATGCTGACCGCCCGCGGCACGACCGAGGATATCGTTTCCGGCCTGGAAGCCGGATCCGATGACTATCTGACCAAGCCGTTCGCCTTCGCCGAACTGCTGGCCCGCGTCAGGGCACTTTTGCGCCGCAGTGAGCAGGACCGCGGCGCCGAGATCTTCTTTGCCGACTTGAGGCTCGATCCGGTCACCCACAAGGTCTGGCGCAGCGGTAACGAGATCGATCTTACCGCCAAGGAATACGGGCTGCTGGAATACATGGTGCGTAACCCCAACACCGTCCTGTCCCGCGCCATGATTGCCGAGCATGTCTGGGATTACGCCTTCGACAGTTTCACCAACATCATCGATGTGTACGTCAACTACCTGCGCAAGAAGATTGACCGGGACTACACACCCAAACTGATCCACACCGTCCGCGGTCAGGGGTATATCCTGCGCGAGGGGTAGAGGGCGGGATTGATTTTTTTCGGCGCTGTTGTTATATTGTCACCCATCAACGGGACGGGGGGCGGTGTCGTATGTGTATGCGAGCCGCCCCTCGCAGTTCAACACCGCATTCAGGGAGGATGGATCAATGTCCGCAACAATTCAATCATCAGTACGTCTTATGATTGCCATGCTGCTCCTGGTCATTTCCATTCCGGCGCCGTCGTTGGCAAAGACGATCAGCCCCGACTTCGTGGAACTGTCCAAAAAGCTGACCCCGACCGTGGTCAACATCAGAACGGTAAAGAACATAAAACCGGCGCAGCGTTCGCGACGCTCGCCTCTCCAGAACCAGCAGGACAAATTCTTCGAGGAGTTCTTCGGCCGTTTCTTTGACGAAATGCCCCAGCGGCCGCGACGGGAGCAGAGCCTAGGCACCGGGTTCATCATCAGTCCCGAGGGGTATATTCTGACCAACAACCACGTGGTCAACAACGCCGACGAGGTGATGGTCAAACTCGCCGACGGACGTGAAATGAAGGGAGAGATCAAGGGGATCGACGAAAAGCTGGATCTCGCCCTGGTAAAGATAAACGACGGTACAACACTGCCCTACGCGGAACTTGGCGACAGCGACGCCCTTGATGTGGGAGAATGGGTCATGGCCATCGGCAACCCGTTCGGCCTGGCTCACACCGTGACGGCCGGTATCGTAAGCGCCAAGGGACGCGTCATCGGCAGCGGCCCTTATGACGACTTCATCCAGACCGACGCCTCAATCAACCCCGGCAACTCCGGCGGCCCGCTCTTCAACGCCTCCGGCCAGGTCATCGGCATCAACACCGCCATCATTGCCGGCGGCGGCGGCGGAATCGGGTTTGCCATTCCCATCAACATGGCCAAGGCCACCGTGACCCAGCTGCGCGAAAGCGGAAAGGTAACGCGCGGCTACCTGGGAGTGCGTTTTCAGCCCCTGACCCCCGAACTGACGAAGTCCTTCGGACTGGACGCCACCAAGGGCGCGCTCATCGCCAGCGTCGAGAAGGACGGACCCGCGGAAAAGGCGGGAATCAAAGCCGGTGACATCATTCTGGAATACGACGGCAAAACCATCAACGAGGGGAGCGAGCTGCCCCGTCTTGTGGCGGTCACTCCGATTGGCAAGAAAGTCAAGGTGGTTCTCTTCCGGGATGGGAAACGGAAGAGCCTGAAAGTCGAGATTGCCAAATTGAATGATGGCGAGAAACAGGCTGCCGCGGATGAAAACGTCGGTACCGACAACGATAAGATAGGGATTACCGTCCAGGAACTGAACCAGGAACTGGCCGGCCGCCTCGGGATCAAGGAGACCAGGGGGCTGGTGGTAACGGAAGTCAGACCGGGTTCGCCCGCCGATGACGTCGGGATTACCCCCGGCGCCGTCATCATGGAAGTCAACGGCCAGCGTCCCGAAACAGTCCAGAAATTCAGCGCCATCCTGGCAAAAGTAAAGAAGGGCGACGCGGTGCGTCTGCTGCTGCGTCTCGCCGACGGCAGCATCCAGTACGTGGGGATGAAGTCGGAATAGTATCTCAACGAGGCGGGTTTCATACCCGCCTCGTTGTTTGGTTCGTTTTGTCCCGTTGCACTCTACCCGGATCCGGAACGGAGCTGTTCTGAGGCCGCTCCGGATTCCGTTGCGCACCAGCCAGCCCCCCTGCCCGCGCATCCAATCCCCGTTTCAGCAAAATCAGAAAGGAAACAAGCTTCATGGGTGTCTATGCCAACACCGTCAGCATTACCCAGTTCACCGTCAGCGGCGACCTGCCGGAGCAGGACGGGTTCGAATGGTTTTCCGGAAAACTGACCGGCCGCGCCTTCCAGTCCATCGAGAACTCCACCGACGAGCTGTCCGAAGGGTGGACCCGGGTGGATCATCCCGATGACGCGGACTTCGATGTGCCCTCGGCTTTCTGGCGCGACCATTACCTGGTCTTTTCCCTGCGCCGCGACCAGCGCAAGATCCCCGCCGCACTGCTTAAATCCCACACGGCGCGGGAAGAGGGTGTCTTCCTGGCGCAACGCCCCAACCTGCGCCGGACTCCCAAAGACAAGCGGAACGAGATCAGGGAGCAGGTCCAGCTGCGTCTCCTGGCCCGCTGCCTCCCGGTCCCCTCGACGGTGGATGTGGTCTGGGACCTGAAGAGCGGCGTACTGACGCTGTTCAGCCTGGGGAACAAGGCCGTTGAGCGCTTCGAGGACATCTTCCGAAAAACCTTTGAGGGATTGCACCCGTTGGCGATCCACCCCTTTGCCCGTGCTCGCAATCTGCTGGAGGGAGAACTGCTGGAGAAGCTGGAAAAGGCCAACCAGGCAAACTCCGATTCCGCCGTTGCCCTGATCCGCGACAACCAGTGGCTGGGCTGGGACTTCATGCTCTGGCTGCTCCAGCGCGGCCTGAACGGTGAGGGCGATTTCGCCGTCCGTCGCCCCGGCCATTTTGCCGAGGGCGAAGGCTTCGCCTCCTGGATTGACGACCGCATCCAGCTGGAGGGGGGGAGCGAGGAAGGGGGAATGCAGAAGGTGTCGGTATCCGGTTCCCAGGACAGCTATCTGGAGGCAATCTCGGCCATCAGGGGGGGCAAGAAGATCACCAGCGCCACCATCTGCATGGAAAAAGACGAAAACCTGTGGAAATTGACCCTCAAGGGGGAGACCTTCGGCTTTGCCTCCTTCAAATGTCCGCAGGTGCGCATCGAGCGTGACAGCACCGTGGAGGAGATGAGCGAACGGGAAGCCGCCTTCTACGAGCGCATGTACCTGCTGGAGCAGGGGCTGCAGCTCTTCGACAGCCTGTACATCAGCTTCCTGGAGGAGCGGTTGACTGACGCCTGGAACGGACGTATGGTGGCTGTTCAGGAATGGCTGGAAGGGAAAGAGTAGAACCGTGAAATTCATCGATGAAGTGACCCTGTTCGCCTCCTCCGGCCATGGCGGCGCGGGATGCGTCTCCTTCCGCCGCGAGAAATTCATTGAGTTCGGCGGCCCGGACGGCGGTGATGGCGGCAGGGGCGGAAATGTGATCTTCCAGGCAAGCTCGGGGCTGTCAACCCTGCTGGAACTCCGGCACCGTCCGCACCAGAAGGCCGAGAAGGGGCGCAACGGACAGGGGAAGAACCGCCACGGCGCTTCAGGCGCCGATCTGGTCATCAGGGTCCCGGTGGGAACGGTGATCAGCGATGCCGAAACCGGCGACCCGCTGGCCGACCTGACGGAGGACGGCCAGCGAATCGTGCTGCTCAGGGGAGGGCGCGGCGGTCAGGGGAATGCCCGTTTCGCCACCTCGACCCACAAGACCCCCCGTTTCTCCCAGCCGGGCGAGGATGGGGAGGAGCGCAAGCTGCGGCTGGAGCTGAAGCTGATGGCGGATGTGGGGCTGCTGGGGCTGCCCAATGCCGGCAAGTCGTCGCTCATCAGCAGGGTCTCGGCCGCGCGGCCGAAGGTTGCCGACTACCCGTTCACCACCATCAAGCCTTCTCTGGGGGTGGTGCAGTACAAGAACGCCCTTTCCTTCGTCATGGCGGACATACCGGGCATCATCGAGGGCGCCCACGAGGGGGCCGGACTGGGGCACCGCTTCCTCAAACATCTGGAACGCTCCGGTATCCTGCTGCACCTGGTGGACATCTCCTGGATGCCCGAGCGGGATCCGCTGGCCGAGTACGAGTCGGTCAACCGCGAATTGGCCCTGTTCAGCCCCGAACTGGCCGGGAAGGAGCAGGTGGTTGTGATTACCAAGCTGGATCTGCCCCAGACCAGGGAAAACCTTCCGGATATCAGGGCCTGGTTCCGGGAACGGGGGATCGGGGTTTTCCCCATCTCCTCCGCCACGGGGGAGGGAATTCCGGAATTGCTGGATGAGATCGCCCGCCGTCTTTTTGGCGGGATTGAAGAGGAGTGGTGATGCGCCGGGAACTTTTCAGGAAGGTGAAACGGGTGGTGATCAAGATCGGCAGCCGGGTGCTGACCGACGATGACGGCGCCCTGGATATGCGGGTAATCGGGCGGATCTGCGGGGAACTGGCCGGTCTGCGGAACCGGGGGAAACAGGTGGTGCTGGTTTCCTCCGGCGCCATTGCCGCCGGCCGCAGCGAACTGGGAATGGCGGAGAAGCCCAGGACCATACCCCACAAGCAGGCCGCGGCGGCCATCGGTCAGACGCGGCTCATGCGGGCCTACGAGGAGGCGCTGGAGCCTCACGGTCTCAAGGTGGCCCAGGTGCTGCTGACCAGGGAGGATCTGGCCAGCCGGCAGCGTTTCCTGAATGCCCGCGCCGCCCTGGATGCTCTGCTGGGTTTCGGTGTTATTCCCGTGATCAACGAAAACGACACGGTGGTGGTGGACGAGATCAAGTTCGGCGACAACGACAACCTCTCGGCGCTGGTGACCAACGTGACCGAGGCCGGGCTGCTCATGATCCTGACCGATATCGAGGGATTCTACAGCGCCGATCCCCGAACCGACCCGGATGCCGTGCTCGTGCCTCTCGTCAGGGGCGTTACCCGCGAGGTGGAACGGGCCGCCGGCGGCTCCGGCTCCAGCGTGGGGACGGGAGGGATGGCCACCAAGGTGGCTGCCGCCAAGAAGGCCGGCAAGAACGGGGTACCCACGGTCATTGCTCCGGGCAAGCGGGAGGGGGTCATCACCTCGCTCATGGCCGGCGAGGAGGTCGGCACCCTGTTTCTCCCTGCCGGCGCCGGGCTGAACCGCCGCAAGCACTGGATCGCCTACAGCCTCAAACCGGCCGGCCGTATTATCGTTGATGACGGCGCCCGTGAGGTATTGCTGAAAAAGGGGAAGAGCCTGCTGCCGTCGGGCGTGGTGCGGGTGGAGGGCAAATTCGAGCGCGGCGCGAGCGTGCGCATCTGCGGCTCGGACGAACAGGAATTCGCGCGCGGGCTTTCGGATTATTCCAGCAGCGAAGTCGCCCGTCTTGCCGGTCACAAAAGCAGTCAGATCGATGAGATCCTCGGCTACCATTATGCTGATGAAATAGTTCACCGGGACAATCTGGTGCTGCTGTAATCGGTAAGAAATCGGTTTTTTTACTTCGCCATGCACAGAAAATCCGTTGGGTTACGGCAAAAACCCGCCTAACCCAACCTACGTTTCTACTCTTCTGACATTGTTCCTCAACATCGTCGGGTTACGGCGAACATCCGCTTAACCCGGCCGGCACTCTACACTTTTTCACGCTTTTCGAGCCGTTCCCTTATCGCCTCAAACTCCGCTGCAAAACCCTCTTTGGCCGACCAGCGCCGGACTTCGTCCAGATCGATGGGATGATCTCCGGCAACCAGTACCGCCTGTTCGAGGCTCTGGCGATCCTTCCAGTGATAGTAGGCGGCCAGGCGATCTTTCACGCAATCGGTTGGGGAAAGGAGCCGCAGTACGCCAGTGGGGTAGGAACGGGTGACGATCTCTCCCGGAGGTTCATCCCCTATGGCCAGGGGACCGGACGGAAATTCGATGAAATAATCGGTTTCAGGATGCCTGAAATAGCGGCGCTCTTCAATAAAGCCGATTTCTTCAAGCGCCTGCCGTATTGACCGGCGGCTCGCCATTCCCGTAGCAATAAAATCCAGGTCAAACGATAGGTATTGGTTGTCCGAGTAGATACAGACGCATGCGCCGCCAACCAGTACTACCTTGATATCTTTTGCCGCCAGATAGTCGGCGACGAACGCGGCCAATTCACCTATGGAAAGTCCGGCAAGAGATTTCACAGCGGCTTTGCCCTGCGGCGTGGACGGCGCCTGTCGAGGAGAAGTTTTGATTGAATGTCCTGATCGTAAAAGGAAATCGCCTTGACGAGAAAAGCTTTCAACTCAGCCAGAAACGGGTAGCGGGGATTGAACTGATACACCCTGGTGCGCCCGACGCTTTTACTGACCAGCACGCCTCCGGCCTCAAGCTTGTCGAGCTGTTTCTGGACCGGAGCAAGCGATGTCGCATAGAAGTCCGCGATTTCACGCGCATACCCCTCGTCCCTGGCGGCGAGAAAGATGAGCGCCCTTTCGCAGCTTATGGATCCCAGCACCGCTTCCAGCATGTCCGATTCCTTATCGAATGTAGGTCATATGACCTTAATTATAAGTCAATACAGCAGCGTGGCTGAGTTGTCAAGAAGGGAAATTGCTGGGGCGGCGCAGGTCCGTCGCGGATTCACTCCGGTGGGCGATCTCCCGCAACGTTAAATTCAAACCCGAAAATTACCTGGGGGCACGTCCACATTTTTCATTTTTTTGAAATTTGTAGACGCGACCCCTCGAACATTTCCGAATCCTAAAAAATTACCATACTCCCAACAAACTGGGTACAAATTTATTAAATTGTTTTTTGGGTGGTGGTGTGTGACGGCGGCAAGGACGATTTGGCTGGACCAAACCGACGCCATAAAAACAAGGGAGAGAATCCGGGGATCAGCGGTTAAAAGGGGAGCTGGTCGGGGAGAGGGAGTGACGGGTAGAGTGGAGAGCGGGTATTAACCCCGCCCTCCCCCATCAAGCTGCGTGAG